>PAGB01000040.1 GCA_002711265.1 Rhodospirillaceae bacterium | reverse complement strand
AGAGGTACCCCGGGCAGGGCCACAAAGGGTGCTTGTTCCCTGGGCTGGGGTACAGGCCACGTCCGATCAGTGCCGTGGTGGTGAGAGCCGCTGTCGCGAGAACCGTTATCGCGAGAGCCGTTGTCGTGAGCGCTGTTATCGAGCGGCCGCGTGGCGCGAACCTCCGCACCCGGCACCGTCGGCCAGAACAGGGCAAGAACAGGCAGGATCCGACCCAAGACAGCCGACCGCCGTACGAAATGAGCGTCCATGAAAACAGAACCTGAAATCAATATAGTAATGATCTAAGGTTATCATAAGCGTCTATAAATTCTACATAAGATAGCATTATCAGCAGGGCGCAACCGTGGCGCGTGCTTCGGCGATTTAGGCGGAAGCCCGCCAGCTGAGCCGCAGGCCTCTCGACCGCCCGACGGCTATCGCATTTCGGCGCTGTCGCCGAGGCTGTCTGCAACCCACGCGTGGAAGCAGTGGGTGGCTTCGTCCATGGCCGGGGAGAAACGACCGCCATCGAAGTGGGGGGCCTTGCGCCCGCGCTGCATGCCCTCGACCACCTGAATGTCTTCGTCGAACACCAACCGCCATTGCTTGGCGTTGATCTCGCGCAGGTCGGCGCAGTCCTCGGACATGGCCTGCTCGGAGGCATAGAAGATGCCGACGCGCTCGATGGTGTGGTCGACGCTCTGCGGCAGCAGCAGCATGGCGAAGACGTGATCGCGGTGAACGCCGGCGAGGACGTTGGGATACAGCACGATGTATTCGGCCTGCCCGTTCCACCACTGCTTGGCGAGATTGGCGAAGGTATCCAGCGACCGGCCGTCTTCGCTGCGGGTCGGGTTGAAAACGGTCGTACCCTGCCCGGAGTAAGCGCCGGGTTCGACGATGTTGTAGTGGTCTTCGATGCGCGAGTAGCTGTTCAGATCCGGGTGGATCCACGGCAGATGGTAGGCTTCGCAGTAGTTCTCGACCGCGAGCTTCCAGTTGCAGGCGACATCGAGGGTGAATTCTGAAACGTTGCGGTCGAAGAACATCGGCTGTTCGAATTCCTGCCAGCGCTCGAGCAGCTTGCTGTGCATCTCCCGAAAGGGTGCAGCATCGCGGCTGACGTTGGCGTAGACCACGCCGAGATAGGTGTGGGAGGGGACTTCCAGCAGGCCCAACTCTGGCTTGTCGATGCAGGGGTGATGGTTGGCGTCCGGACCACCGACCAGTGGCGTGGCAACCAGACGGCCGCTGAGGTCGTAGGTCCAGCTGTGGTAGGGGCAGCGCATGCCCTGCTTGGCCTTGCCCGCTTCCTGCACCAGCACCATCCCACGGTGACGGCAGACGTTTTCGAAGACCCGGATTTCCTGATCCCGGCCCCGGACCACCACCAGCGGCACCCCGGCCAGCTCGACCGGGTAGACGTCGCCGACCTCCGGCACGTCGCCTTCGAAGGCAATGCCCGACCAGTTGCCCAGCAGCAGCGTGCGGCTCTCTTCGGCGTAGACCGCCGGGTCGGTGTAGAGCGGGTTGGGCAGGCCGTTGGCCGTTTCGATCGGCTGGGACACTTTTTTCAGGAGCGTCATGGGGCGGGATCCTTCTTTCTGGCCCGAACAGGATTAGTAAACTTGTCGTCACTTTTGTTGACTGACAGCGACCCCTGAGGCGTCGGTTCTGTCGTACCTCTCTCCGGTGCCTGCACCGGCCCGTGGTTGACCGTGCTTGACCGCCTTGCCGGATTGGAACCATGGTCTGTCCATGGCGCAATTGAAGACAATTCGCGGATTGGCGCTAATGCCGCTCTACGACTGGCCCGAGTACCACGGCGACACTGACGCCCTCTGGGACCGGATACGGACGGCTGGGCGGGATGAAGGGCTGGATCTGCCGCCCGGGCTCGAGCACCGGAACCACAGCATCTCCGCGTGGATGGACGACGGGCTGGTGTTCAGCCAGCTGTGCGGTTCGCCCTGGTACCGGCACCACCGGGCGCGGGCGCGCTATCTGGCGTCCTCCGTGCTGGCTCTGCAAGAGGCGCCGGCGGGGCAGTACTTCAGCCACGTCATTGTTCGAGACGGGTTAGGCCTGTGCACGCTGGACGATATCGAGCAAGCGGGCGATGCACGCTTTGCCTTCAACGAGCCGGATTCCCAGTCGGGGGTGCACTGCCTGCGCCCGCGCTTCGACATGGATGCCCAACTCGCGGGCGGCCTGCACAGCGGCGGCCATCGCCACTCGATCGACGCGGTTCTGGCCGGAGACGCGGACTTTGCCGCCATCGATGCCTGCAGCTTCCGGCTCTATGCCGGGCTGTATCCGGCGCGTTTGAACGGGCTGCGGATCGTTGCGCAGACCCCGCTGCGGCCGGCGCCGGTGCTGATCACGGCGGCAACGCTGGACGCGGACGCCGCTGAGCGGTTGCAGCGGTCCGTGCTGACGGCGCTTGCTGGGGGGCTGGGCGACGGGCTTTCGGCCGGTCGTGGCGGTCAGCAGGATCACGCCGGGAGCCATGCCTTCGTCGGCGCGGCGAACCTCGGCGCTGAGGCCTATAGGGTGTTCGAAGACGATGCCCGCGCCATGCCCGCGCGCTCTACACCGCACGCGTAGCCTGAGCCCGATCCAGCCCCGGAGCGCGGAGCGCGGAGCGTTGAGCATAGAGCGCGCTGCAGGTTTGCCGGCCTACTCGTTCCAGGGGCCGTTGACGGCCTTGAGGTCGGGGTAGACGGGCGCACGCTTCTGCATNTTAGCGGCGGCCGATTCCATCATGTGTTGCGGTGCCAGAATACCGCCGTTGAGGGCCTGCAGGTAGCGCAGCGTGTCTTCAGTCGAGTGGTCAGCGGCGTAGTTCATGACGTGCTTCGAGCTGGAAACCGCAAGCGGCGAGTTCACGGCGATCTGGCGGGCGATGTCCATGACAGCGTCGAGCATGGCGTCCTGGTCGGCGAAGACCTGGTTGACGAAGCCGCATTCGAGCGCCTCGGCGGCTTCGAGCTTGCGCCCGGTGTAGGCCAGCTCGCGCAGCAGACCGTCGGGCAGCTGGCGCGTGACCCGCGGGAAAGTGCCGACGTCGGCGACCATGCCGATGTTGACTTCCTGGATGGTGAAGTAGGCGTCCTGGGTGCAGTAGCGCATGTCGCAGGCGCTGCTGAGGTCGACGCCGGCGCCGAGCGCGCCGCCCTGGATCGCCGCTAGTACAGGTTGCCGGGCGTTGTAGAGGCAGGAGAAGGTTTCCTGCAGCAGGTGCAGGTGGTGGCGAAAGGCCTCGGCGTGGATGTAGGGGTCCTGATTGCCCGCCATGATCGTGTTGCCCGCTTCGGCGAAAACCGAAAGATCCATACCGGCGGTGAAATGCTTGCCCGTGCTGGAGACCACGATCACGCGCGCTGCAGCGCTGTCCGAGATCGCTTTGATCGCTGCGGGGAACTCGACCCAGAAGGCCTTGTTCATCGCGTTCCGCTTTTCGGGTCGGTTGAGGACGACGTGCGCGATCTGGTCGGCGATTGAGACGGTGATGGTCTCGAAGTCGGGCAGGGCCGGAAGCGCCGGCGGGGCGGGTTGATTGGCAGCTGCGGTCGACATGGTCTGTCCTCTTTCGCGTGTCCGGGCGGGTGGTCGATGGTTGGCTTTGGAGCGGTGGTGTCCGGCGCGGGCTTCTTTCACACTCAAGGCGCGCCGGGACGCACTTTAGAAACGCTCAATCACGAAGGCCAGCGCGAAATCACAGCCTCCGGGTCGGGGCGCGGGCGGTCGCTGTCGTTGGTCGCCTTGCCGCCGATGTAGATGTAGCCCGCGATCTGGTCGTGTTCGCCGCTGCAGTCGAGGGCCGCGCGGACATCAGGGTCGAAGGCGGTCCACTCGGTCAGCCACTGTGCGGCGTAGCCCTCGGCCTGAGCTGCGATCAGCAGGGTCTGGCATACGGCACCGGCGGAGAGCTGCTGCTCCCACAGCGGGATTTTGTGCGGGACGGTCGGGGTTGAGAGCACGGCGAGGATGACCGCGGCCCGCTCGAAGCGCGCAGCTTCCAGCNCCAGCGTGGTTTCCGGGGCGTCGGCGCGCTGGTTGGCGGCAAAGGCTGGCCGCAGCACCTGTGCACCGAAGGCAGCGCGCGCTTGGCCCTCGAACACCACGATACGCCAGGGGGCGAGTTTGCCGTGGTCTGGCACGCGGATCCCGGCGGCGAGGATGGCCTGCAGCGTGTCAGCATCCGGGCCACCGGGGGGCATGTTGGCGGCTGTGACGGAACGGCGGGTCTGGAGGAAGTCGAGGGTGTCGGTGGGGCGGGACGTGGTCACGGGCGGTGGTCCTTCAAAGCTGAGCTCAGACCAGCGACAGGATCCAGCGCGTGGTCAGAGCAAACACCACAGTTTGCAGCAGTGACAGCCCCAGCGACAACCCCAGCGCGGCAACGGACAGGGTTTCGGTCAGTCCGACCCCGACCACGACGAAGGGCAGGGCCAGCGGCAGGGCTGCCGCCCCGATCAGGACACCGACGCTGCCCATGAGCACGCGCAAGGCGGCGATGAAGGCGCTGAGGCCGACCAGCGCCGGGGAGGCGATGAGGAGCCCTGCTGCCAGCGCCAGAGCGACAGGCACGGGCTGGCTGTAGAACAAGGCGATCAGCCACGCGGCAACGAGCAGCCAGGGCAGGGCGGCCAACCAGCCTGCGAACAGGCGCCCGAAGATGAAGCCGGCGAAGTCGCGGGCGCCGACCCGCAGGCGCTGGTTCAGGCCGGACTGGACCTGATCCAGCCACCAGTCGGCGTTGGCGTAGACCAGCGCCAGCACCGTCATGGCCCAGCCGATNGCGGGGCCCGCCGGGCGCAGGCGCTCGGGGTACTGCCCCAGCGTCAGGCCGACCGCCGTCAGTGCAACCGCGAGAAAGCCAAGCGCCCCCAGCGCCGACAGCCCCTGGCGCAGGCGCAGGCGCAGTTCGAGGCGGAGACCGGCGCTAAACACGGTGATCGGCCTCTGAGCGTTCGGCGGCTGCGCTTTGTTCGCTTGGTTGGTGTTGATCGACTGCAGGGCGTAGCTGGAGCACGCGCGCGCCGGGCAGACTGCGGTCGTGGGACGAGAACACCAGGCCGCCGCCCTGCTGCAGATGCGCGGTGAACAGGTCTGCAAGGCCGTCAACCGTGGCTTGATCCAACCCGGCGAATGGCTCATCAAGCAGCCACAGTGCCTGATCCGGACGACAGGCCAGCGCCAGCGCCACGCGGCGCGCCTGACCCTGGCTGAGGGACCGGATTGGTTTATCGATGAAGGCGTGCAACTCAAGACGCTCCATGGTGCGGGTATCGGCCGACAGGCCGCAGCGGGCGAAGAGCTGCAGGTTTTCCCCCGTGCTGAGGTCGGGCAGCAGTCCGTTCAGATGCCCGAGGTAGCCGGCCGGCTCCTGCGTCAGGCGTTCGACTGACCCTGCAGCAGGTGTGTGCAGTCCGGCGAGGGCTTCGAGCAGGGTCGATTTGCCGGCTCCGTTTGGACCGCGCACGTGCAGCGATTCGCCTTTGTGCAGTTGCAGATCAAGGTCCTCGATGATCAGCGCGTCGGCGCGGGCCAGCGCCAGTCCTTCTGCACGCAGCAGCAGGGCGTCACCCGCGCCGGGGCGGGTGACTGTGTCGATGCTGGAGGCGTGGTGCTCAATTGCCGTCATGGCGCCTGTTTAGCCTGAGCTGCTGGGCAATCACAACGAGGACTTTGCCGCGCACTCATGCAGGATGGACGCCCCGCTGCTGCTGGCCCTCCGGTGGCGCCCCGGNCCGTCGACNGCTTCGCCGCCTTTCGGCCNGGAGCGCGCAATTAAACGGACAGCTTCGCTGACGGTCTTGGTGGCGCNCTNGATTTGACGCCGCTGCGCGGCTTTCAAATCTCCCACGCGCACGGCTTCGGCCGATGCCGAAGCCGTGCGCGTGGGAGGGCCGAAGGCGGCGAAGCCGTCGAGGGCCGAGCCCGCAACCCGCNAGCTCTGACCCCCGCCCGATCGGGTCTGTCCCGACCCTCCGATGAATGCGCGACGCTTCGGCCCGCCCCGCGAAGCGCGGCCGGGCCGAAGTCGGCGCAATCCAGCCCTCCGTCACCGCGACCCGATGACGGTTGAAAGCCAAGCTCTGGCCCTATATTTTCCATTAGGACCAAAGAAGTCCGATACTCCCTTCGACGATTAGGCCCATCATTCATGAAGCTCTCACGCCTCACCGACTATGCCGTGATTGTGCTGACCAAGCTCTCGTTTGCCGACGACGAGCCTGCGTCGGCTGCGCGCCTGTCCGAAGAATTGATGCTGCCCCAGCCAACGGTCTCTAAGCTGCTGAAAATGCTCGCCAAGGCCGAACTGCTGATCGCGCAGCGGGGAGCTGCTGGCGGTTATCGTCTCAGNCGGAGTGCAGCGGCCATCAGTATCGGAGATGTCATCGCGGCCATCGAAGGGCCGCTGGCGCTGACCGCCTGCATCGACGAGCGCGAAGAAGACGTNTGCGGGGTGCAGTCGTTCTGCGGCATGCGCGGTAACTGGGCCGTGGTCAACACCGCGGTCAGCGATGCGCTGAACCGCGTCACCCTCGACGACATGGCGCCGGCGTGGATGAATATGTTCGGCCCCCTCGATGCCCTGCCAGAGGGGTTCGAGCCGGATGGACCCGGCACCGCGCACCAAAGCCCCGAGACAGAACCCACGAGCAAGGAAGCCCGCTGAGCCATGGTTGCAGAAGCAGAAACCATCGAACAGGTCTCCGCGCTTGCGGAAAAATACAAGTACGGCTTCGTCACTGACATTGAGACCGAGTCCGCGCCCAAAGGCCTGAACGAAGACATCATCCGTTTCATCTCCGCCAAGAAGGAGGAGCCCGAGTGGCTGCTCGAATGGCGCCTCAAGGCCTACCGCTACTGGCTGGACATGCCGAGCCCGGACTGGGCCAAGCTGAATATCCCACCCATCGACTATCAGGATGCCTACTACTACTCCGCGCCCAAGTCGGCTGAATCCCGCCCGGAGACCATCGATGATGTCGACCCGGCCCTGATCGAGACCTACAACAAGCTCGGCATCCCGCTGCACGAGCAGGAAATGCTTGCGGGCGTGCAGAAGCGCTCGGTCGCCGTGGACGTGGTCTTCGATTCCGTCTCGGTCGCCACCACCTTCCGCGACAAGCTCGCCGAGGCCGGCGTCCTCTTCATGCCCATCTCCGAAGCCGTGCAGGAGCACCCGGAGCTGGTGCGCAAGTACCTCGGCTCGGTCGTTCCGCACACCGACAACTACTTCGCCGCGCTGAATTCCGCCGTGTTCACCGACGGGTCCTTCGTGTTCGTGCCCAAGGGCGTGACCTGTCCCATGGAGCTGTCGACCTACTTCCGCATCAACGCCGAGAACACCGGCCAGTTCGAACGCACCCTGATCGTGGTCGAAGACCAAGGCTACGTCTCCTACCTCGAGGGCTGCACCGCGCCACAGCGTGACGAGAACCAGCTCCACGCCGCCGTGGTCGAGCTGGTCGCGCTCGAAGAGGCCGAAATCAAGTATTCCACCGTTCAGAACTGGTACCCCGGCGATGAACAGGGGCGGGGTGGCATCTTCAACTTCGTCACCAAGCGCGCCAAGTGTCAGGGCGCGCGCTCCAAGGTCTCCTGGACCCAGGTCGAGACCGGCTCCGCCATCACCTGGAAATACCCCTCCTGCATGCTCATCGGTGAGGAAAGCCAGGGCGAGTTCTACTCGGTCGCCATCACCAACAACCTGCAGCAGGCCGACACCGGCACCAAGATGGTGCACGTGGGCAAGAACTCGCGCTCACGCATCATCTCCAAGGGCATCTCGGCGGGCCGTTCCAACCAAACCTACCGCGGTCTGGTCAAGTCGACCCGCACCGCCAAGGGCGCGCGCAACTTCACTCAGTGCGATAGCCTGCTGATCGGCGACCGCTGCGGCGCCCACACCGTGCCCTACATCGAGGCGGGCAACGCCACCTCCATGTTCGAGCACGAAGCCACCACCTCCAAGGTCTCCGAAGACCAGCTGTTCTACTGCCGCCAGCGCGGCATGGACGAGGAAGAGGCGCTGGCGCTGATCGTCAACGGCTTCGTCAAGGACGTGCTGCAGGAACTGCCCATGGAATTTGCGGTCGAGGCCCAGAAGCTGGTTGCCATCAGCCTCGAAGGCTCGGTTGGATGACGCTGCTGTCGGTCAACATCAACAAGATCGCGCTGCTGCGGAATTCACGCGGCACCGGCACCCCCGACCTGGTCGAGGGCGCACGGCTGGCGCTCGCCGGCGGTGCGCAGGGGCTGACCCTGCACCCACGCGCCGATGAGCGTCATATTACTATGGCGGATGTCGGCACCATCGCCGCCATGGACGAGGTCCGCGAAGGCCACGTCGAATTCAACGTCGAGGGTGACCTCCGCCCTGACCTGATGGATCTGGTTGAAAAGCTACGCCCGACCCAGTTCACCATCGTCCCGGTGATGGCCGGCGAGGTGACTTCTTCCCGCGGCTGGCGCGCCGAGGACGACCATGCCGCCCTGAAGGCCTGCTGCGATCGCATGCGGGCAGTCGGGATCCGCACCGCCGTGTTCGTCGACCCCGAACCGGCATCGGTGCGGCTGGCGGCAGCCGGCGGGTGCGACGGGGTCGAGATCTACACCGGGCTCTACGCCGACGCCCACGAGCGGGGTGATTTCGCCACCGCGCTCGACGACATCGAAGCCGCCGCTGAGCAGGCCCGCGCCCTCAATCTGCGCCTCAANGGCGGGCACGACCTGACGGTCGAAAACCTCGGCCCGCTCTGCGCCCGCGTGCGCTTCGACGAATTTTCCATCGGCCACCGTATTGCCAGCGACGCCCTGTTTCGGGGGCTGACCGACACGGTGGCCGATTTCAACGCAGTCGTTCCTGACGACCAAGGGATTTGAACCACCCATGCTGGATATAAANGGCCTGCGGGCCGAACTCGAAGACGGTACTGAAATCCTCCGCGGCATCGACCTGCAGATCGCCCCGGGCGAGGTGCACGCGATCATGGGGCCAAACGGCTCGGGCAAGTCGACCACGGCCAACGTGCTCTCGGGCAAGCCCGGCTACAGCGTCACTGGTGGNATTGTCCGGCTCAACGGCGACGACCTGCTGGAGATGGAACCCGAGGAGCGCGCCCACGCCGGCCTGTTCCAGGCCTTCCAGTACCCCGTGGAAATCCCAGGTGTTCAGGCTTCGACCTTCCTGCAGACCGCCGTCAACGCCAAGCGCAAGGCCGCCGGACTGGACGAGCTNGACGCGCTGGCCTTCGTGCGCGAGCTCCGCGCCAAGGCCAAGACTCTGGGCATCGGCAACGACATGCTCAAGCGGGCAGTGAACGTCGGCTTCTCAGGCGGTGAGAAAAAGCGTTTTGAGACTCTGCAGATGGCGCTGCTCGAGCCGCGGATGGCCGTGCTCGACGAAACCGACTCAGGCCTGGATATCGATGCCCTGCGCGTGGTCGCCGACGGGGTAAACGCNCTGCGCTCGCCCGAGCGCTCGTTCCTGGTCATCACCCACTACCAGCGCCTGCTCGACTACATCGTCCCAGACCAGGTCCACATCCTCAGCGAAGGCCNGATTGTGAAGTCGGGCGACAAGTCACTGGCGCTCGAGGTCGAGCAGGCCGGCTACGCGGAGTTTCAGGCGGCATGACCGACGTCTTCGGCGCAGACTTTCTCGATCGCCTGCACGGGGCAGGGGCGGTGCAGAACGCAGCCGCTTTTGCAACCCTGCGCGAGCGGGGCTTTCCCAACCGCCGGGTCGAAGCCTGGCGCTACACCGATCTCGCCGGCCCGCTGGGCAAGGCGCTGACGCCGGCAGGCCTGCGCATCAATCAGGAGCAGAGCGGGCTGTTCGGCCCAATCCCGCCCGCCGACGTTGCCGCGCCCGCCCAAGATCAGCCAGGCACGGACGCTCTCAGCCTGCTCAACGCCAGCCTCGCGGGTGAGGGCTTTTTGTTCGACGTGCCCGAAAAGGCGCGCCTGAAACCGATCTTTGCCCGCTTCGGCCCCATGGCCGAAAATGCGCTGGTCAACGCTGCCAACCGCATCCGTTTGGCAGAAGGCGCACAGGCGACGCTGGTCGAGCGCTGGGGCAACACCGATGATAGCTGGCTGAACAGCGACANCGACATCGACCTCGCCCCCGGCGCCCATCTGACCCGGATCATTCTGGTCGAAGACGGCGGGGCTGGCACCCAAACCCACCGCACGTCCACCCGGCTCGGCGAGAATGCCCGATACGACTGTCTGGTGGTCACCCTCGGCGGGGGCCTGCACCGGATCGAACAGCACGCCGACATCAACGCCCCAGGCGCCCACGCCGGTCTGGCCGCGCTGGTGCTGAAAACCGGCAGCGAACACAGCGATTTCGTCACCGGCGTCCGACACCTCGCCGCCGATACCACCTCCGACCAGCAGGTGCGGACCGTGGTCGATCAGCAGGCGACGGCGATCTTCCAGGGTGGCATCCACGTTGCCCAGGACAGCCAGCGGATCGANGGCGACCAGCTCTCACGCGCACTNATGCTGTCCGACCGGGCGCAGGCCTTCACCAAGCCCGAGCTGGAGATTTTCGCCGACGATGTGAAGTGTTCTCACGGGGCGACCGTTGGTGATCTGAGTGAAGAAGCGCTGTTCTACCTCCGCGCCCGCGGTGTCAGCGAGGCGACGGCCCGTGCGCTTCTGATCCTCGCCTTTGCCCGTGAGCCCTTCGCTGCTCTGAACCTGCCCGAGACGGTCGGGGCCATGCTCGACGAGAAGGTCAAGGCATGGCTGGGCGTGCCGGGTGCCTTCGGGGAGCTTGACCTGTGAGCCGGACTGCACCCGTGGCCACCGGCCTCGACCTCGCGGCGATCCGGGCGCAGTTCCCGACGCTCGAGCGTCGGGTCTACGACGACAAGCGACTGATTTTTCTTGATTCTGCAGCCTCTTCGCAGAAGCCTCTGGCCGTCACCGACGCCATGGACCAGTTCATGAAAACCTCCTACGCCAACGTCCACCGGGGCGTGCACCGGCTCAGCCAGGAGGCGACCGACGCCTTCGAGGCTGCGCGCACCAAGGTCGCCCGGTTCATGGGCGCCGAGGAGCGTGAAGTGGTCTTCACCAAGAACACGACGGAAGCCATCAACCTCGTCGCCCAGTCCTGGGGCCGCAAAAACCTGCGCCCGGGCGACGAAATCCTGCTCACCGTGCTCGAACACCACGCCAATATCGTCCCTTGGCAGCTGATCGCCGAAGAAACTGGCGCCGTTGTCCGACCGGTCGATATCCGCGAGGACGGGTCGCTNGACATGGACGATTTTGCCGACAAGCTCGGCGACCGCACGCGTATGGTCGCCTGCGCCTTCGTTTCCAACGTGCTCGGGACCGTGCTGCCGGTCGAGGAGATCATCGCCCGGGCGCATGCGCAGGGCGCGCTGGTATTGCTCGATGCGTCGCAGGCTGTCACCCACCGTCGGGTCGATGTCCGCGCGCTCGACGTCGATTTCCTCGCCTGGACAGGCCACAAGCTCTACGGCCCGACCGGGATCGGCGTGCTCTATGGCAAATACGACCTGCTCGACGCCATGCCACCCTATCAGGGGGGCGGAGACATGATCGACACCGTCAGCTTTGCTGGCACGACCTTCCGTGAACCTCCCTTCCGTTTTGAGGCCGGGACGCCGGCGATTGTCGAAGCCGTCGGCCTGGGCGCTGCTGTTGACTGGGTTGAGGGTGTCGGCATCGAGGCCATTGCCGCCCACGAAGCCGACCTGCTCGACTACGCCATGGAGCGGATGGGCGCGGCGAACGACGTCCGCGTGTTCGGCACCGCGCCGGAGAAAGTATCGGTGCTGGCATTCCAGTTGGGCGACCATCACGCCAACGACGTGGGCACCATTCTCGATCGCACCGGGGTGGCGCTGCGGGTTGGCCAGCACTGCGCCGAGCCGCTGCACGACCGACTGGGCGTGCACTCGACGGCGCGGGTGTCCTTCGCCGCCTACAACGGGCGCGACGATGTCGACGCGCTGCTCGACGGTCTGGCGGTGTGTCGGGAGCTGCTGGGATGAGCGCGCACGACGGCAAGACCCTTGTCGATTTCATGCCCGATCCCGGGGTGACTATGGACCCCGCGGCGGGCGTTCGGGTCCGGCGCGAGGGCACCACCTTTATCGCCGAAGCCGGCGAAGCGCTGCCGAACGGGGCGTCGCTGGCCTCCGAGGCAGGGATGATCGCGGCTATGCAGACCGTCCACGACCCGGAAATTCCGATCAATATCTACGATCTGGGACTGATCTACCGCCTCGACCAGAACCCCGAGACCGGGGATGTCGAGGTCGATATGACCCTGACTGCGCCGGGGTGCCCTGTCGCCGGCGAGATGCCCGGCCACGTTGCCGCTGCATTGGCCGGGGTCGATGGGGTTGGTCTGGCCACGGTGCGGCTGGTGTGGGAGCCGGCCTGGACCTCGGACCGTGCCAGCGAGGACGCGCAGCTGGCTCTCGGTTTGTAATTTGGGCTGGTGATCAGGTCCCGGACGGCGGGCTTGGTCACCTACTTCGGGCGAAGGGCTTTGCGGGCCGCTGATTTCGTGCCTATATTTGATACAGCCGGTGTGCTCCATACCGGTGCACCCGGGGAACAGAGGTCCTGGCCATGATGCAGAACGTGCTCAATCTGACCGACAAGGCGGCAGATCGGGTTAAATCCCTGATCGACAAGTCCGGCGACGAGGCCGTGGTCGGCCTGCGTGTGGGTGTGAAGAAGGGCGGCTGCTCGGGTATGGAGTACTTTGTCGAGTATGCGGCTGAAAAGACGGCGATGGAAGAGGAAGTGCAGGACAAGGGCGTCCGTATCTTCATCGAACCGACGGCCTTCATGTTCCTGCTCGGTTCGACCATGGACTATCACGAAGACCGAATGACCTCGGGCTTTACCTTCGAGAACCCCAACGAGACCGCGCGCTGTGGCTGCGGTCAGTCGGTGGCGTTCTAAGGCACTTTTATACGGCGTTTCGTACCGCCGGCATTCTGGTTTGTACCTCGGGCATTCGCTCTTGCCCCAACCGCGTCCGGCGCGCACTTCATCTTTCACTTGCAAGCTGACACCTGATTTCTGGCATCTGTGTTTCAGTTCATGTGTTCTGGTTAGTGTATTCAGCCTTCAGCCTTCTGGCGCCTGAGCCTTGTTGCCAACGGCCGCTGACAGTGCCCGCAATCCGAGCGCTCAGCCGCTTCCCAGCGCGGCCAGTGCGGCGCGGTATTTGTCCCGCTTTCTGTTAAGGCGGGCATGGAGGCGCTTGGCTCGGTCGAGCTTGGCGCGGTGGTCTTCGGCCTGATCGCGCCTGCCAGCCGTCGTCGCTCCTTCGACTTCATGGATGAGCACCGTCAAGGTGGCAATACGCTGCTCGTAATCTGACAAGCGGGCTTCGGCCTGTGCCAGGCGACGTGAAAGTTTGTCACGCTGTTTCTGCGTTCGCCTCTGCCACCGGGTGATCTTTTTGCTCAGCTGGTTCAGCCGGTCTGCGTCCCGAGCTAGTTTTTCAACTTCGCGGGAAAGCCGGTCCAGACCCCGCTCGATGTCATCGCTCCGATCTGCGCACAAATTCCGACGTTCCCGGTTCACTGTGGCCCGAGCACAGCTCCGCTCGTGCTCGTGCGCAGCGCGGTTGAGCTGTTTCTGATCCCGGTTCAAACGCCGTTGGGTCCGCTCAATTTTGCGGGACAGGGTCTGTTCGGCGGCCACCAGCCGCTCCAGCTGCGGTTCAGCCACCGCTGTCCCGTTCAGGGCCAACAGAGTCAGCGCAATCAAGCCAAGGGCAGCAGCAAAGTTTCGGCAGGTGGTCATCGGAGCCCGGTCCCTGTGTTTCATTTCGAATTTTATCCATGCCGAGATCGTGCCAAAGCGTTGTGTATTATGGCTCCCGGGCGGATAAGATCTGGTAAAAATCANNGNCGNACATCTGATCGGCGCAATCTATGCTGGAGCGCCCCGCAGGTCTGCGACAAAAGGGAAGGGCGACGGGGAGGCCTTGGCCGCATCTAGGCAAGTTGCAGGCCGCAAACAGGTCGATGCATCCCTGCACAACCGGCTAANAAGCGCATATGACTGACAATGCACCAGCCACCGCCCGCCTCGTCTTCACCCCTTCGGGCAAGCGCGGCGATTTTCCGATCGGAACGCCCGTGCTGCAGGCTGCCCGGCGTCTGGGCGTCGACATCGACAGCCTGTGCGGGGGTAACGGCATGTGTGGGCGCTGCCAGATCACGCTGGGCGAGGGTGACTTTGCCAAGCACGGCATAACCTCCTCCGCGCACCATGCTTCGGTGCCCAACGCAGTCGAGACCCGCTACGCCACCAAGCGCAATATGAAGGCTGACCGGCGGCTGTCGTGCCAGACCCTGCTCGAGGGCGATCTGGTTGTCGACGTGCCCCCGGATGCACAGGTGCACAAGCAGGTGGTGCGCAAGTCCGCCGACGAGCGGGTCATCGCCATCGATCCGACTGTGCGCCTACACTTCATCACCGTCCGCGAGCCGGACATGCACGAGCCCAGCTCCGACCTCGGGCGGATCCACGAGGCGCTGGAGCAGCAGTGGGGGCTGACCGGGCTGCAGACCGACTTCGGGCTGATGCGGACCATGCAGCCGACCNTGCGCAAAGGGAAGTGGCAGGTCACCGCCGCCGTGCGCGACGGGGAAGAACTGATCGCGCTGTGGCCGGGGCTGAAGGAGCAGATTTTCGGGCTCGCCGTCGATCTGGGTTCGACCACCATCGCCGCGCACCTCTGCGATCTGGCGACGGGCGAGGTGCTGGCCTCGAGCGGGCTGATGAACCCGCAAATCCGCTTTGGCGAAGATGTCATGTCGCGGGTGTCCTATTCGATGATGAACCCGGGTGGGGATGTGGAGATGACCGCGGCAGTGCGCGGCGCGCTCAACGAGCTGGCGGCGGCGACGGCNGAGGAAGCCGGGATCGAGGTCAGCGATATCCTCGACATTACCCTGGTCTCCAACCCGATTATGCACCACCTGCTGCTGGGTATGGACCCGGTCGAGCTGGGTGGAGCACCCTTTGCGCTGGCGACCGATTTCGGCACCCGGCTGAAAGCGCGGGAGCTGGAAATCGGCCTGCACCCGGGCGCGGGCGCCTACGTGNTGCCCTGTATCGCCGGACACGTGGGCGCGGATACGGCCGGCGTGGCGCTGGCCGAGCGGCCCGACCAGAGCGAGCAGCTGACCNTTATTGTCGATGTCGGCACCAACGCCGAGATGCTACTGGGCGACCGGGGCCGTGTGATGGCGGCGTCCTCACCGACTGGCCCGGCCTTCGAGGGCGCGCAGATTTCAAGCGGCCAGCGGGCTGCACCCGGGGCGATCGAGCGGGTGAAGATCGACCCGCAGACGCTCGAACCTGCTTTCCGCGTGATCGGCAGCGAGCTGTGGTCGAACGAAGCGGGCTTCGAGGAGGAGACCGCCTCGACCGGGATCACCGGCATTTGCGGCTCGGGGATCATCGAAGCCCTGTCCGAGATGTTCCTCGCCGGGCTGATGAACGAGGATGGCGCGATCGACGGTGGGCGGCAGGCGCAGACCCACCGCATCATCCCTGACGGGCGCACCTTNGCTTACGTGATCTATGACGCCAGTGCCGACGACGGTCCGACGATCACCGTGACCCAGAACGACGTGCGGGCGATCCAGATGGCCAAGGCCGCGCTCTACGCCGGCTATCGCCTGCTCAAGGATAAGCTCGAGGCCGATGGCGACATGCGGCCGGTCGAACGGGTGTATCTNGCTGGCGCCTTTGGTTCGCACATCGACGTCAAGCATGCCATGGTGCTGGGCATGATCCCGGATTGCGATCTGGCGCATGTCGCCTCGGTCGGCAACGCGGCGGGGACGGGGGCGCGCATTGCCCTGCTCAACGCCCAGGCCCGCCGGGATATCGAAGAGGCTGTGCGCAACATCGAGAAGATCGAAACCGCCGTAGAACCCATGTTCCAGCAGCACTTTGTCGAAGCCATGGCCATTCCGCATAAGACGGCGGACTTCCATAACCTCTCCAGCGTGGTAAGCCTGCCGGAGAAGGCTGCGGCCGGGGTTGGCGGTGATGACGCCGGGGGCGCAGGCCGCCGCCGGGGTGGAGGTCGCCGACGCCGCGGCTGACGGCCCTTCGGCTCCTGGATCGGATGCGCCGGGATGCCATCAACGACTGAGAGAACTGGACCAGGCCCATGGCGCTGGGGTTTCAAACGCTCTATGACCGGGCCGAACGGGCTGCGGGGTCGCGCACGGCGCTGTGGCTGCTGGGTGGGGTGAGCTTCGCGGAGAGCGCGGTGCTGCCGGTGCCCGTGGACGCGGTTTCGGTGCCGATCATGCTGTCCTCGCGGCGGCGGATACCGGTGGTGGTCCTGATCGCTACGGTGACCAGCGTGCTCGGTGGTCTGCTGGGGTACGCGCTGGGCTGGGGCTTCTATGAGGCGCTGGCCAAGCCCTTGCTCGGCTGGTTGGGGGTGGCTGGCGATCTGGAGGGCTTCGCGGCGCAGATGCAGGAAAATCAGGTCGGTGGCAGCTGGCTGATTTTCATGGGGGCGCTGACCCCGATCCCGTTCAAGGTGGTGTGCATCGGCTCGGGCCTNGTGAAGTTCAACATCGGGTTGTTCATTGCTGTGGCCACAGCGGGGCGGCTGCTGCGGTTCCTGTTCTTCGGGGTGCTGTTCTGGATTTTTGGCGATCCGCTCAAGCGCATGATCCGGCGGCATAGTGGCTGGAGCACGGTGCTGCTCTTGGTGGTCGTAGTCGGGGGTTTTGTGTTGGCGGGCTTGCTGTTTTGAAGCGGGCAAGGGTGTTGCGTGCTCGATTTGACGCCGCTTCGCGGCTTACAAATCTCCCCCGCGCAGTCAAACGGACAGGCCGCGCTGGACGCGGCCTGCCGTCTTTTCCGCATTTTCTATGAAAATGCGCGACGCTTGGCCCCGCCGCGCGAAGCGCGGTCGGGGAAAAGTCNGCGCAAACCTGTTTCAGCGAAGAACTCAAACGCGCTCAAAGACGCAGCCGTGTTGAGCGCAAAGTCAAAGCGTCGCAAAAAGGNGCANATCCNGCNCCGNACAGAACCNGCTCAGGCGGCTTCTTCTTCNTAGTTCGGGGCGTGGTCGAAACCCAGATCAGCCGGATCCACCGTGCCCGAGCGCTCCTGCCGCGGGGTTTTGCCGAAAAAGTCGCGGTAGCACTTGGAAAAGTGCGAGGCCGAGACAAATCCGCAGGCCAGCGCCACGTCGATCACGGGCATCGGCGTCTGCAGCAGCAGCAGCCGCGACTTGTTGAGCCGCAGCTCGAGGTAGTAGCGCGCCGGCGAGCGGTTCATGTACTTGCGGAACAGCCGCTCCAGCTGGCGTGTCGACAGCGAGGCCATATCGGCCAGCTCGCCGCGGGTCAGCGGCTCTTCGAGATTTTCTTCCATCGCTTTGATGGCCGCCAGCAGCTTGGGGTGGCGCACGCCCAGACGCGCGGGCAGGGCCACACGCTGCTGATCACGGTGGTCGCGGATCCGCTCGTGGAGCAGCTGGTCAGCGACCGCCGCCGCCAGTTCGTGCCCGTGCTGGATNGAGACCAGATTGAGCATCAGGTCCAGCGCTGCTGTTCCGCCCGAGCAAGAGTAGCGCTTGCGGTCGATCTCGAAGACCTCGGTGGTCACTTCGATATCCGGGAACAGCTCTGTAAACGCCGCCAGGTTCTCCCAGTGGATGGTGCAGGTATGGCCGTCCAGAAGNCCCGACTTGGCGAGGATAAAGGCGCCGGTGCAGATCGCGCCGATTTCCAGCCCCTTGGACGCCGCCCGCCGCAGGAAGGGGATGATCAGCGCCGTATCCACCCGGTGCACGTCGAGGCCGGAGCAGATCGTNACAGACACGCATTCCATGGCCGTATCAAGGCCGCCATCTACGGGGACCCGGATGCCGTTCGAGCAGGTCACTGCCTCACCCGTGTCCGAGACCAGAACCCATTCATAGAGCGTCTTGTCGCTCAGCCGGTTGGCCATACGTAGGGTCTCAATGGCNCTCGCAAAAGCCATCATTGAGAACTGATCTGTCAGGATGAAACCCAGGCGTTGCGGGAATTCACTGGGGCGGGAACCAAACATAGGGGCTACACACTCGGGGTCGGCGCAATAAAGACAAAGCGTGACGAATCTCAGCGATTCTGCTTGAGCTTTGCGTCGAATCAAATCCTCGCGCAAGCTCAAAATATATGCCGCAACAAGATAGCCGCTCAACGGCTGGCGTGTGGGGCTGCAGGGGCATTCCACTGCGGCGTCTGCGCTGGCATTTCACACTTTCCAAAGCGGTGCCTCTCCGGCAGCCCCTGTGATGCCTCAGTCGACGCCTTGGCCGATGCCTGTGCAGACGCCGGCATACCCCCTCAAAGAGAAAGAGAAGCGTAACGCCCGGGGCGAGCGCGACTACCCAGACGCCCGAGACGCCCGAGACGCCCGAGCAGGCCCCGCCGCATGGGTCCGGCTGCACAGGCCCTGCCGCAGGGTCCCACCGTTCTGCCCTGCTTNTCAGGTGCGACACCTTTGCGGGGTTGAGGCGCGCGCAGGCATGTTTGCGACGCCTTCCAGCGGTTGTAGTATGNGCTTTGCGCGCAAGTGATTGCGCAATCCTGANTTCACTGCCTCACAGTCACCCCCGGGAAGCCTCGATGGTCGATCAACCCGCAAAGAAACAACGCTTCAACGCGCTGGCCCTGGTCCGCAATGCCTTCTCCTGGCACCAGAACTGGGAGCAGCAGTGGCGCAGCCCTGAACCGCTCGACGCCTACGAGGTCATTATCGTCGGCGGCGGCGGCCACGGTCTGGCCACGGCCTACTATCTGGCCAAGGAGCACGGCATCACCAACATCGCCGTACTCGAGAAAGGCTGGATCGGCGGNGGCAACACTGGGCGCAATACCACCATCGTTCGCTCCAACTACCTGTGGGACCAGTCAGCGGCGATCTACGAACACTCCATGAAGCTGTGGGAAGGCCTGACCGAGGACCTGAACTACAACGTCATGTTCAGCCAACGCGGGGTCATGAACCTCGCCCACAACATCACCGACGTGCGCGACACCCAGCGGCGGGTGCACGCCAACAGGCTCAACGGTATCGATTCCATCTATCTCGACGCCGCAGGTGTGAAGAAAAAGGTACCGGGCATCGACCTGCGCGGGGGTGGACGCTATCCCGTGCTGGGTGCCTCGTTCCAGCCCCGCGGTGGGACCGCCCGCCACGACGCCGTCGCCTGGGGCTACGCCCGCAAGTGCGATGAGATGGGCGTGCACATCATCCAGAACTGCCGCGTCACTGGCTTTGATATCGAAGGCGGCGTGGTCCGGGGCGTGCAGACCACCAAGGGGCCGATCAAGGCCAAGAAGGTCGGGCTGGTCCCGGCCGGACATTCCTCGGTGCTNGCGTCGATGGCCGGCTTCCACCTGCCGGTGGAGAGCCACCCGCTGCAGGCGCTGGTCTCTGAACCGATCAAGCCGACNATCCACACCGTGGTGATGTCGAATGCCGTCCACGCCTATATCTCCCAGTCCGACAAGGGTGAACTGGTGATCGGCGCGGGCGTGGATCAGTACATTTCCTACGGGCAGCGCGGCTCCCAGCAGCTGGCCGAAGAGACCCTGGTGGCGATCTGCGANCTGTTCCCGCAGTACAAGCGGATGAAGATGCTGCGCCAGTGGGGCGGTATCGTCGACGTCTGTCCGGACGCGAGCCCGATCCTGACTTCGACACCGGTGGGCAACATGTACCTCAACTGCGGCTGGGGTACGGGCGGATTCAAGGCGACCCCGGGTTCGGGCCACGCCTTCGCTGCGCACATCGCCCGCGGCGAGCCGACCGAGCTCACGGCGCCGTTTTCGCTGTCCCGGTTCGAGACCGGCTTCCTGATCGATGAGCACGGCGCCGCCGCCGTTGCCCACTAACCGAGAGACCACCCCATGCTGCTGATCCGTTGCCCCTACTGCGAGCAGGACCGCCCCGAGGTCGAGTTCTCCTACGCCCATCAGGCCCACAAGCCCCGGCCAGAAGCCGCTGACGGCGATCTGGACGACCACAACTGGGCGCGCTGGGTCTATTTCCAGAAGAACATCAAAGGCGTGGCACAGGAACGCTGGAACCACGCCGCTGGCTGCCGCAAATTCTTCAACGCGGTCCGCGACACGGTCTCCTCGGAGATCCTTGCCACCTATCGGTCCGGTGAGACCCCACCGGTCGAGGAGAGCCGGGTCGAGGGCGAAGAGGTGTCATTCGACTACGAGCGTAGCGCACAAAGTCAGCCTGCGGAGGGCGGCCAATGAGCCAGAAATTCCGCCAGCCCGAGGGCGGCCGCATCGATCGCGGCGAGCCGCTGAGCTTCACTTTTGACGGCCAGACCTACGAGGGCTACCGCGGCGATACCGTGGCCTCCGCGCTGCTGGCCAACGGCGTGCACCTGGTTGGCCGCTCCTTCAAGTATCACCGCCCGCGCGGGATTGTGTCTGCAGGCGTCGAAGAGCCCAATGCGCTCATCGACTGTAACATCACCGACGCCGAAAAGGGCACGCGCGAGGCCAACAACCGCGCAACCGTGACTGAACTGCGCCAGGGCCTGACCACCAAGTCAGTCAACGCCTTCCCTTCGCTGAGCTTCGACCTGGGTGCGGTCAACACCCTGCTGGCGCGGTTCTTCCCGGCGGGCTTCTACTACAAGACCTTCCTCGTGAGCACCCGGCTCTGGCACGGTCTGTTCGAGCCGATCATCCGCCGGGCTGCCGGGCTCGGGGTCAGCGACGAAAGCCCCGACATCAGCCGCTACGATTCCCACTATCAGCACGCCGATATCGTCATTGTCGGCGCGGGTCCGACCGGCCTGCAGGCGGCCCGCACGGCCGCCCAGTCTGGCGCGCGAGTGATCCTGGTCGAACAGGACAGCCTGTGCGGTGGTTCGCTGCTGCGCGACCCGGTGACCATCGACGGCAAGGACGCCGATGCTTGGATCGCCGGCGTCGAGGCTGAACTCGCCGCCATGCCCAACGTCCGGGTCATGACCCGGACCACGCTGTCGGGTATTTTCGACCATAACATGCTGACCGCGCTCGAGCGGGTGACCGACCACCTCGACCCCGGTCAGGCAGGGCTGCACACCCCTCGCATGCGCTGGCACCGGATCCGGGCGCGCCAGGTGGTGCTGGCCACCGGTGCCTTCGAGCGGCCACTGGTGTTTCGCAACAACGACCTGCCAGGGATTATGTTTGCCGGCGCGGTCGAGACCTANCTGCAGCGCTACGGCGTCCGCGCCGGTGAGCGTGGGGTGTTTGTGGTCAACAACGACATGGCGCTGTCGGCCGCCATCAAGGCCCACCAAGCCGGCATCGACGTGACCGTGGTCGACGTCCGTGACGGGGGCAGGGAACGCGGGNAGGCCGAGGGCCCCAATGCCCGCAGCCTGCGCGATTTGGGCGTGCCGATCTACGGCGCTCACACNGTGATTGCCGCCCACGGCGCGCGCCGGGTCTCGGGCGTTGAAATCGCGCCCATGAACCGCGACGGCACGCTGATCAACGGCGAAGCCCGGGTGCTGGCCTGCGATTTTCTCGCGACCTCGGGGGGGTACAACCCGATCGTGCACCTGCACTGCCAGTCCGGCGCCAAGCTCGATTTCGACGCAGAAACCGCGTGCTTCGTGCCGGGTCCGCCGAACCCGACCACGCCGAGCCTGTCAGCCGGTGCCTGCCGTGGTGTCTTCGGCCTCAACCAGGCGCTGACCGATGGCGCCGAGGCCGCATCCGCGGCGCTGCAGGCCATCGGCCATGGGACCGACAGCGCAGCGGCGGCGCCGGTGGCGAAGTNTGCTGACGCCCACGACGGCGACCTGCGCATCCGCCACCTGTGGCTGCTGCCTTCGGACAAGTCGACCAGCAAGGGCGGCAAGTTCTGGGTCGACTTCCAGAACGACGTCACCGCCGCCGACCTCGAGCTTGCGGTGCGTGAGAACTTCCGTTCGGTCGAGCACATCAAGCGCTACACCACGCTCGGTATGGCCACTGATCAGGGCAAGACCTCGAACATCAACGCGCTCGGGATCCTGTCCGACGTGCTGGGCGTGACCATCCCCGAGATNGGCACCACCACGTTCCGCCCGCCCTACACCCCGACGACCTTCGGCGCGATTGCCGGACGGGAACCGGGGGACTTCCTCGACGTCGCGCGCGTCACCCCCATGCACGACTGGCACGAGGCCAACGGCGCCCTGTTCGAGGACGTGGGCCAGTGGAAGCGCGCCTGGTACTACCCCCAACCCGGCGAAGACATGCACGCGGCTGTTGACCGCGAATGCCGCGCGGTGCGCGAAGGCGTGGGCGTGCTCGACGCCTCGACGCTGGGCAAGATCATCGTCAAGGGGCCGGATGCGGCTGAGTTCCTCAACCGCGTCTACACCAACAAGTGGATGAAGCTGGCCGTGGGCCGCTGTCGCTACGGGCTGATGCTCGGTGANGACGGGATGATCATGGACGATGGTGTGTCCTCGCGGTTGNGCGAAGACGAGTTCCTGATGACCACNACCACCGGCGGGGCGGCCGGGGTGCTGAACCATCTGGAAGACTATCTGCAGACCGAATGGACCGACCTCCGGGTGTACCTGACTTCGGTCACCGAGCAGTGGGCGGTGGCGTCGCTGAACGGGCCGCGAGCGCGGGATCTGCTCGCCGAGCTCTGCCCTNATGCGGATCTGTCGCCCGAGGGCTTCAAGTTCATGTCGTGGCAGGATGCGACGGTCGCTGGGATCAAGGCGCGGATTTTCCGGATTTCCTTTACCGGCGATCTGGCCTTCGAGATCAACGTGCCCGCCGATCAGGGCATGGCGCTGTGGTCANNGCTGATGAACGCGGGTTCGAAGTACGGGATTACCCCCTACGGCACCGAAGCCATGCACGTGCTGCGCGCCGAGAAGGGCTTTATCATCGTCGGTCAGGACACCGATGGTTCGCTCAACCCCTACGACATGGGCATGGGCTGGATCGTCGGCGAGGATAAGGGCGACTTTATCGGCAAGCGCTCGCTGACCCGCAAGGATATGGCCGACCCCCTGCGCAAGCAGTTCGTCGGTATCCTGACCGAAGATCCATCGGTGGTTTTGCCCGAGGGGGCGCAGCTGGTCTCGGCCGAGGATGCACCCGAGCAGGCCTTCCCTAAGGCGCCCGTGCCGATGCAGGGCCACGTGTCTTCGTCCTACTGGTCGTCGGCTGCGGGCCGTTCGATCGCCNTGGGCATCGTCAAGGGCGGTCTGGCGCGCAAGGGCGAGCGGCTGATCGTGCCGCTCGAGGATGGGCGCAACGTGCCGGTGGTGCTGGGCGACCCGATTTTCTTCGACACTCAGGGAGAGCGCCAACATGGTTGAGTTGTCCTATCGTCCGTTGAGCAAGCTGGCGCTGGCCTCGCGGTCCAGCGGCGCCCGGGCAGAGGCGCCTGTGCACCTNTGGGAGCTGCCCCGGCGCACCATGGTCANGTTGCGGCTTGATCCCCGTGACACAGGGCTGGTGGAGCGCGCGGAGACGGCGCTGGGGCTGGCGTTGCCGCGGCAACCCAACACGCTGACNACCGACGCCAAAGACGGCTTTGTGCTCTGGACCTCACCGGATGAGTTCATGATCGATCTGCCCGGTGATCCTGTGGCGCATGGCGCAGCAGCCGATGGGGCCGCAGCCCGGATTGAGGCATTGTCCAAGGCGCTGGCGGCTGATTTTACATCGGTGGTCGAGGTTTCTGATCAGATGGCAGGGATCGGCCTGGGCGGGAGCCACTGGCGCGAGGTCTGGTCCAAGGTCAGCGCGCTCGACCTGCACGAGAGCCAGTTTGCGCCGGGGGCCTGCGCTCAGACCCTTGCGGCCAAGTCGAACGTCCTNCTCTATGCGCCCGATCTGCGCAGTGACCGGGTGGGGCAGATCCGGCTCTATACCCGGCGCAGCTTTTCGCAATACTTGTTCCTGCGCCTTGAAGATGCCGCGCAGGAGTATGGGCTGACCCTGCAGACCTACTGATTTCGCTGTTCAAAGACGGAGCGCTTTGCTAAGGGTAAAATCAACATTTTACCTTACGATAGAGCAGGAGTCTGACCCATGTCTGTTGATGCGATTGTTGAAAACCTCACTCAGGTTCTGAGCAGCGGGCCGGGCCTCGATGGTTCGCTGAAGATGAACTTCGGTGACGACGGTGTGGTGCGGATCGAAGGCAATGCGGTGACCACTGACGACACCGAGGCCGACGCTACCATCAACATCGATCTCGAAGACGCTTTGGCGATGATGAACGGGGAGCTGAACCCGACCATGGCTTTCATGCAGGGAAAGCTCACGGTCGATGGCAACATGGGCATGGCGCTCAAGTTGGGTAACCTGCTCGAAGACTGATTACGAAGCGAAGCACGGATGTTGCGGGCTCGGTTTGACGCCGCTTCGCGGCTTACAAATCTCCCCCGCGCAGTTAAATGGACAGGCCGCGCTGGACGCGGCCTGACGTCTCTTCCGCATTTTCAATGAAAATGCGCGACGCCTTGGCGAAGACCGCGAAGCGGTCGAGACAAGGTCGGCGCAACCGTGTTTCAACGAAGATCTCCAACGCGCTCACAGGCGCAGCCGGGGACAAGTCGGCGCAACCCGGTTTGTTTCGGACCTCACCTGAGTCCGCATCGAGATTTCCTCTTCGCGCGTCCTGTTCGCTCGAGGCATTCTCAGTTGGCGTTGTCGGGCAGATTGACCGCTATCACAAAGTCTGACTTCCGGCGTTCACAGCCTTGCCGTTCGACGATAATTGCCTAAGCTCTCCACCATGGCGATGATCCCTATCCTTACCGGTGTATGTTCGTACCCAAGCCGTGTCCGGGCCCGCTTCGCGGGTTTGTGTCTGCGTCTGGGGCCGGGGCTGGGGCTGGGGCTGGGGCGTTTGCCTGTGCATGGCCTTGGGTTTGGTTTTG
>PAGB01000039.1 GCA_002711265.1 Rhodospirillaceae bacterium | reverse complement strand
GGGCTTGGACGCTGCGCGATGGTACCGCCTTCTTCCTGCTGGTCACTGCCTGTGTTGGCGCGGGCGGGAATTTTGGCTGGTTGCCCGGGTGCCAGCTGCTGGTGCCCGCCGGGGTCTTTGTGCTCGCNCGGCNGTGGCGGGGGCAGGCGCTGCAGGNTCTTGCCGTCATCGCCTTCATCACGATTCTGATTGCCGCCTACCGTCAGGCCGAGGTTTCCTTTGTCATCAAAGGAGGACTGTTTGCGCTGCTGGCGGCTGGGTTCGCCGCAGGTGCCGCGGTTGTCGGCCGTCGCNTCGCCTTGCAGCAACAGCAGGGGGCTAACGGCTCATGAGCTTCACCCGTCTGCGTCCGCTGCTGATCGGCCTGTCCGTGCTCCTGACCCTGGTGTTCGTGGTCTGGACGGTGTGGCGCAACGAGCAGACCATCGCCAATGGCCGCGACGCCTTTGTCGAGCTGCGCCCGGTCGACCCACTGTCGCTGGTGCAGGGCTACTACATGGCGCTGAATATGCAGGTCGACCTGCCGCCCAGAGAGGGCCTCGGCATCGCCGATCCACGGGCCGTCTTTACCCTCGATGATCGGGGTGTCGCGACCGCCAGCCGCTGGCTTGACCTCGGGGAAGACGGTGAACAGGGCAGGGGTGGCGCACAGGCTGACCTCAGCNCCGCCGAAGTGATCCTCAGGGTCGGGGAGGCTGGTCGGCGCNTGTCGGTCATGCCTGACAGCTTTCTGTTCGAGGACGGGCAGGCTGAGACCTATGAGGGTGCACGNTACGGTCATTTCCGCGTGCTCGCCGATGGTCGTTCGGTGCTGATCGGCCTGACCGACGGCGATCTGCAACCGCTGGTCCCGATCAAGCNACGGATCGAAGCAGCGGCTTCGACGGTCCGCTAATCGAAACGGGTCGATGCCAGCCCAGTAAGCCGGTTCGGGGCATGCCGAACAAGTCGGGTCAATGCCTGCCGAACGACGCTTTTCCCCCCGGTCTTGAGGCGCACCAATGAAGCATCAAGCATCAAGCATCAAGCATGAAGCATGAAGCATGAAGCAGAGGCGCTCCATGAAAAAAGGGCCNCCGAAGCGACCCTTGATCCGTTGTGCCTTGAACCGGCGGGAGGGTAGGCCACTGAGCGGCCTGTCCCTGTCGCCGGGTCTGCGCTNTCGGCCTAGACCGAGTAGTACATCTTGAATTCGACCGGGTGTGGTGCGAATTCGAACTCCACCACTTCTTCCATCTTCAGGTCGATGTAAGCCTCGATCTGATCCTTGGTGAACACNCCACCTTCGAGCAGGAAGNTGTGGTCCGCCTTGAGCGAGTCCAGCGCTTCGCGCAGGGAGCCACAGACGGTCGGAATGTCCTTCAGTTCCTCGTCTGACAGCTCGTACAGATCTTCGTCGCGCGGGTCGCCCGGGTCGATCTTGTTCTTGATGCCGTCGAGGCCTGCCATCAGCATGGCGGAGAAACACAGGTANGGGTTCGCGGTCGGATCCGGGAAGCGGATTTCCATGCGCTTGGCCTTCGGCGAGGAGCCGAACGGGATCCGGCACGATGCCGAACGGTTGCGCGCGGAGTAGGCGAGCAGAACCGGTGCCTCGAAGCCCGGAACCAGACGCTTGTAGGAGTTGGTCGACGGGTTGGTGAAGGCGTTCAGTGCCTTGGCGTGCTTGAGAACACCGCCGATGTACCACAGCGCTTCCTGGGACAGGCCTGCGTACTTGTCGCCCGCGAACAGCGGCTGGCCGTCCTTCCAGATCGACTGGTGACAGTGCATGCCGGTGCCGTTGTCGCCCTGGACGGGCTTGGGCATGAAGGTCGCGGACTTGCCATAGGACGCGGCAACGTTGTGCACCACGTACTTGTACAGCTGCAGCTTGTCGGCAACGCGNGTCAGGTGGTCGAAGGTCATGCCAAGCTCATGCTGGGACGGCGCAACCTCGTGGTGGTGCTTGTCCATGTCCACGCCCATAGCCAGCAGGGTCGAGGTCATCTCGGCGCGGATGTCGCCGGACTGGTCGATCGGGTTGACCGGGAAGTAGCCGCCCTTGACGCCTGGACGGTGGCCCATGTTGCCGCCTTCCATTTCGTCGCCGGAGGCGTAAGGGCCTTCTTCGGAGTAGAACTCGAAGAACGAACGGTTCATTTCGACCGAGAAGCGAACATCATCGAACATGAAGAACTCGGCTTCAGGTCCGAAGAACACGTCGGTGCCAACGCCGCTGTCCTTGACGAATTGCTCGGCCTTCTTGGCGGTGCCGCGTGGGTCGCGCGAATAGAATTCTCCNGTGATTGGGTCCTTGACGTCACAGAAGATGATCAGCTGTGGCTGCGCGGTGAAGGGGTCCATGACCGCGGTTTCCATGTCAGGCACGAGCAGCATGTCGGACTCGTTGATGGCTTTCCAGCCGGCGATCGAGGAGCCGTCGAACAGGATGCCTTCGTTAAAGGCATCTTCGTCCATGGCGTGCTCGCACATCGCGAGGTGCTGCAGCTTGCCGCGGGGATCGGTGAAGCGTACGTCGATGTATTCAACGTCGTTCTCTTCGATCATCTTTCTGATGTCAGCATAGGTGGTCATGCCCTATCCTTTCTTGGTCGTTCTGGTTCACTTTGAGATTGGTGTTCAGGAATGCAGGTGCGGGGCCTGAACGACCCCTTGTCAGGCGTGGCCGGGTGCAACGGTCGGTCGGTCAGACCGCTTCGTCACCGCGTTCGCCGGTTCTGATGCGGACCACGTCGATCACNTCGGTCACCCAGATTTTGCCATCACCGATACGCCCGGTCTTGGCGCTGGTTTCGATGGCCTGCAGGGCGTCATCGAGCTGGGCATCNGCGACGATCAGGTCGATCTTAACCTTGGGCAGGAAATCAACGACGTACTCGGCNCCGCGGTAGAGCTCGGTATGGCCTTTCTGGCGTCCAAAGCCCTTGGCCTCAGTCACAGTGATGCCGGCAACGCCGATGGCGTGGAGAGCCTCTTTGACGTCGTCGAGCTTGAAGGGTTTGATGACAGCTTCGATCTTTTTCATGGTGGTCTACGCCTCGGAACAAACTGGAGGCCAAATCACGCCGCCAAGGGCGACGCAACGGCCGTTTCGTCGTCACGCTTTAGCGCTGTCATGGCCAGACTGAGAAGGCTTTGCTGCGAANAGGGGCAGTTTTGGCGGTATTGGGCCTTCAATGCCGGGGCATAAGGCAAATAATNCGCCTAAAAAATAGGCACTAGCATAAAATTCAGCCATAGATGTGTTTCTGGGCCAATTTCGAATCGCTTCTGTCCCACCAGTTTCCGCATGGGAGCCCCGGACCGCGCAGGGTTCGGGGTCGCTTGACCCGTCCCACCGTCTGGCGTATCGAAGCGATCTTGATGGCGACTGTAGCTCAGCNGGTTAGAGCACCGGTTTGTGGTACCGGGGGTCGTGGGTTCGAGCCCCATCAGTCGCCCCAATTTTCCGGGAGAAACCCGGCCTGTGACCCAAGACCACAACCCCCGTCAGACGTCGGCCTCAACGCCGCCCTTCGCCCTGTCCGCAGGGCGCCGCGACATGCTGGCCTTCATCACCCGCTATGAGCTGTTCAAGCTGATCGCTGACCGTCCGGGCGTGATCCTCGAGCTGGGGGTGCAGCACGGGCAGGGGCTTATGTCCTTCGCCCATATTGTCTCCAACCTTGAGCCCAATCACGTTGCCCGGCGCATCTATGGTTTTGACACCTTCGAGGGTTTTCCGGCGGTCGACGAGGTGGACCGGGCCAAGGCCGGTCGCAACGCCCGTCCCGGGCGACTGAAGGGCGATCTGGCACGCCTGCAGCAGGCGATTGCAGACCATGATCANGATCGGTTTCTCGGGCAGGTGCCGCGCGTGGAACTGGTTGTTGGCGACGTGGAANNAACAATTCCGGCCTTCATCGAGGTGAACCCGCAGTTGCTGATCGCGCTGGTCTACGTTGATCTTTGCCTGTATCGGCCGACGGCGGCGGCCCTGCGGGCGCTGTGGCCGCTTATGCCCAAGGGTTCAGTGCTGGCCTTCGACCAGCTGGCGTTTCCTGAGTTCCCCGGCGAAACGCGCGCCGNGCTAGAGGTGATCGGTGCTGAAGCACTCGAGCTGCGCCGGTTCAATTTTGAAAGCCAGGTATCGTACCTGATCCGCTGAGGGCCANGGNCGCTCTTGCTGATCGAGCAATCCCTCTCCCTNCAAAGGTTTGGGTTGCGTGGGCGTTTCTCGGGCGCTTCGCGCCCTTCGAACCGCCCCCGCGCAACCAGGTCGGCGACCCTGTCGCCGGTCGGGCTGCGCCCTCCTTGGCCACCAGCGGGTCGAAGGTGATTGCGTCAGCACNGTTTGCAATCAGGACAGGGGTTCAGTTCGCCTGAACCCCTGCCACGTGGCGAACGCGGGGTGTGAGGCCGGCAGGGTTGGTGCGCAGCACCNCGGCCGGAGGCCGCGCGCCAGCGACCTTGCGGCCTCGAGGGGCAGCGCCCCTTTCATCACTAAAAACTTAGAGGCGCNAATGTGNGTTTNTAGCTAGGGGTACGGATCCTGTTGCGTGGGCTGCGCGCGGGAGGGCTGAGGGGCGCGGAGCGCCCCCAGCCAGAGCGTGCAACCCAGGTCCCAGCAATCAGCCCCGGTCCGGTTAGGCTCATAGCTGTTGACGCAGGTAGCGGCTGGTGTGGCCTTCGTCGCTGTCTGCCACCTCTTCAGGTGTGCCTTCGGCCACGACCCGTCCGCCGCCGGATCCGCCTTCTGGTCCAATGTCGATAATCCAGTCGGCGGTTTTTATGACTTCGAGATTGTGCTCGATGACGATCACCGTGTTGCCCTGGTCGGTCAGGCGATGCAGCACCTCGAGCAGCTTGGCGACATCGTGAAAATGCAGGCCCGTCGTGGGTTCATCGAGGATATAAACCGTTTTGCCTGTCGACCGCTTCGACAGCTCCTTGGACAGCTTGACCCGCTGCGCCTCACCACCTGACAGGGTGGTCGCGGATTGGCCCACCTTGATGTAGGTCAGGCCGACCTCGGCCAGCATCTCCATCTTTGACCGGATCGAAGGCACGGCCTTGAAGAACTCCACCGCGTCTTCGACGGTCATATCCAGCACGTCGGCGATGGACTTGTCCTTGAACCGGACTTCCAGTGTTTCACGGTTGTATCGCTTCCCCTTACAGACGTCGCACTGGACGTAGATGTCGGGGAGAAAGTGCATCTCGATCTTGATCAGACCATCGCCCTGGCAGGCCTCGCAGCGCCCGCCTTTGACGTTGAACGAAAAGCGACCGGGCTTGTAGCCGCGGGCTTTGGATTCAGGCAGGCCTGCAAACCAGTCGCGGATAGGGCCGAAGGCGCCGGTATAGGTTGCCGGGTTGGACCGGGGGGTTCGCCCGATGGGTGACTGGTCGATGACGATGATCTTATCGACCTGGTCCATGCCCAGGATGGCGTCGTGGGCGCCGGGGGTGTCGCGGGAGCCGTGCAGGTGGCGGGCCAGCGCCTTGTGCAGTGTCTCCAGCGTCAGCGTCGACTTGCCCGAGCCGGATACCCCGGTGACACAGGTCATGATCCCCATCGGGAACTCGACCGTCAGGTCGTCAAGATTGTTCGCCCGCGCGCCCTCAATCCGCAGCGCCCGTCCGGTCTTGCGCGGTCGGCGCTTCGCCGGCACCGGGATGGTGCGGGCGCCGCTGAGGTACTGACCAGTGATCGATGCCTTGGCTTTCTCGACCTTGGCCGGGGTGCCCTCAGCCACCACCTGACCGCCGTGGACACCGGCACCCGGTCCCATGTCGACCAGATAGTCAGCCGCCCGGATCGCGTCCTCGTCGTGCTCGACTACCAGCACGGTGTTGCCCAGGTCCCTGAGCCGGGTCAGGGTCTCCAGCAGGCGGTCGTTGTCGCGCTGATGCAGGCCGATCGATGGTTCGTCGAGCACGTACAGCACCCCGGTCAGCCCCGAGCCGATCTGGGAGGCCAGACGGATGCGCTGGCTCTCCCCCCCCGATAGGGTCGCCGACCCGCGTGAGAGTGTCAGATAGGACAGCCCGACGTTGTTCAGGAAGCCCAGCCGCTCCTGGATCTCCTTGAGGATGCGCTCGGCGATTTCGCCCTGCTTGCCGCTCAGCCGGTCGGGCAGGGCCCGGAACCAGGCATCAGCCTCGCCGATCGACATNTCGCTGACCCGGCCGATGTGCAGATCGTCGATCTTGACCACCAGCGCTTCTTCCTTGAGCCGGTAGCNCCCGCAGCTGTCGCAGGCGCGGCGGTTTTGATACTTGCCCAGCTCTTCGCGCACCCAGTCGCTGTCGGTTTCGCGGTAACGCCGATCCATATTGTTGATCAGCCCCTCGAACGGCCGNGTGGTGCGGTAGGCCCGCGTACCGTCATCATAAATCATGGTAACGGCCTCGTCCCCCGACCCGTAGAGCAGGATCTCGCGGTCGCNGTTCCGCAACTCGTCGAAGGGCGTATCCAGATCGAAGCCAAAATGCGCACTGATCGCATCGAGGGTCTGCATGTAGTACTTCGACGAACTGTTGGCCCAGGGCGCCAGCGCGCCTTCGCGCAGGCTCAGCCCCCGCACCGGCACCACCAGATCAGGGTCAAAGAACAGCTGGTGGCCCAGCCCNTCGCAGGATGGACAGGCGCCGAAGGGGTTGTTGAAGGAGAACAGCCGCGGCTCGATNTCGTCGATGGTAAAGCCGCTGACCGGGCAGGCAAACTTGGCNGAAAAGGTCGTCCGCTCCTCGGTCTTGGCATCCTCGATGATCGCCAGGCCGTCGGCCAGTTCGAGCGCAGTTTCAAAGCTGTCGGCCAGCCGTTGCTCCATGCCCTCCTTGAGCACCACCCGGTCGACCACGACCTCGATGGTGTGCTTGAACTTCTTGTCCAGCGCCGGGGCTTCTTCGATCAGGTACATGACGTCATCGATTTTGACCCGCTGGAAGCCGCGCTTCTGCAGCTCGGCGAGCTCCTTGCGATATTCGCCCTTCCGCCCGCGCACGATCGGCGCNAGCAGGTAGAGCCGCGCGCCCTCGCCCTTTTCGATGGTCCGATCGACCATCTGACTGATGGTCTGGCTCTCGATCGGCAGACCGGTGGCGGGCGAGTAGGGGACGCCGACCCGGGCGTAGAGCAGGCGCAGATAGTCGTAGATTTCCGTCACCGTGCCTACGGTTGAGCGCGGGTTCTTCGACGTGGTCTTCTGTTCGATCGAAATCGCCGGAGACAGTCCCTCGATGCTGTCAACATCAGGCTTTTCCATCATTTCCAGGAACTGCCGGGCGTAGGCCGAGAGGCTCTCGACGTAGCGGCGCTGACCCTCCGCATAAATAGTATCGAACGCGAGCGAGGATTTGCCCGATCCGGACAATCCGGTGATCACCACCAGCTGATTGCGCGGCAGGTCGATGTTGACCCCACGCAGGTTATGCTCGCGCGCCCCGCGCACGGAAATGTAGGGGCTTTCGTTGGCGGCGAAGCCGGTCTTCTTCGAAGGCATAGGGAGGCCGATCGGGTTCAGGTTCAGTTAAATCGACCCAAGAGACTAAGGCTTTTCCCCGGCAGCGCCAGACCGGGACGACGCATTTCTGGGGTTAATCACGCCCACTGACTGGCTGGGGACGGTCTGGCGTCGAATTCGCGCAGCAATCGCGTCAATTTGGCATCAATGCCGCCCCTCTGCCGCCCCCCTGCCACCGCATGCGCAGCACAGCGCAGGCTCGTGCTTTCGCGGCCTTTCAAGCGGGCTGAACGCAGGGAACAGGGTCAGACGGGGTAGCGGATCTTGAGTGCCCGCAGCACCACGTCAGGGACAAAATCGGTGACATCACCGCCCAGACTGGCGATTTCTTTGACCAGCGACGACGCGATGAACTGGTGATTCTCAGCGGCTGTCAGGAACACCGTATCAACCTTGGGGTTCAGGTGCTTGTTCATGGTGGCAAGCTGAAATTCGTATTCGAAGTCCGACACCGCGCGCAGACCCCGGATGATCAGCGACGCGCCGACCTCGTCGGCAAAGTGCATCAGCAGCGAGCCGAAGGAGCGCACCTCGACCTCGCACTCACCGAAGTCATTGGCGTCAATCAGATCCCGGATCAGCTGCACACGCTCTGGCGGGGTGAAGGCGGGGTTTTTACCGGGGCTGTTGGCCACGGCGACGATGAGGTGATCGACCACACCGGCCGCGCGCATCATGATGTCCAGATGCCCGTTGGTGACGGGGTCGAAAGTGCCGGGGTACAGACCGGTTCGCCTCATGCCGCTGCTATCCTCTTCTATTCCTCGGTAGACGGGGCATCGCTGTCGCCGTCAGCATCGCCGCCGCCGTTAACGCCGCCGTCCTCGTCATCCTCGTCGTTACCCGGGTCGTCGAGCCGGGCCACGGATACGATCTGCTCGCCCTCGGCGACACGGAAGACGAACACCCCGCGGGTGGTCCGCCCGGCGATCCTGATTTCGTCGACCGAGGTCCGGATCATCATGCCAGCATCGGTCACCAGCATCAGCTGGTCGCCGGCCTGCACCGCGAAGCTGGCCGCCACGCGGGCGTTTTCGCCCCCGGCGCGACTGACGTCGATCGCGGCCACGCCCTGGTTGCCCCGGCCCATGGCCCGGAACTCGTAGGCGCTGGTACGCTTGCCCAGCCCGTCCTTGCTCAGCGTCAGAATGAACTGCTCGGCTGCGGCCAGCTGGGTCAGCCGCTCTTCGGACAGCAGCCCGCCGCCACCGACATCGGTGCCGCTGGCACCTTCCTCTTCGGCGCGGCGCATGGCGTTGGCGTGACGCACGTAGGCGTCGCGCTCCTCAGCCGAGGCATCGACATGGTTAAGGATGGCCATAGAGATCACGCGATCTCCGCTTTCCAGCCGCATGCCGCGCACGCCGGTCGAATCCCGGCCCGCAAACAAGCGCACGTCGGTGACCGGGAAGCGGATGCTCTTTCCGCCCTCGGCCGCAAGCAGCACGTCCTGATGCTCGGTACAGATGGCGACGTTGACGAGGCTGTCGCCCTCGTCAAGCTTCATCGCGATCTTGCCATTGGCCTTGACCGACACGAAATCGCTGAGCCGGTTGCGCCGGATGCCACCGCTGGCAGTCGAGAACATGACGAACTGGTCTTCGGCCTGATCCTCGTCTTCGGGCAGGGGCAGGAAGGCGGTGATGGTCTCACTCGGCTCGAGCGGCAGAATATTGACCATGGCCTTGCCCCGTGCCTGGGGTGTTCCGGCAGGCAGGCGGTAGACCTTGAGCTTGTAGACCATGCCGCGTGAGGAGAAGAACAGCACTGGCGTATGGGTGTTGCAGACCATGACCTGCGCCACGAAGTCCTCGTCGCGGGTGGCCATGCCCGAACGGCCTTTGCCGCCCCGGCGCTGCGCGCGGTAGGTGTCCAGCGCCACGCGCTTGACGTAGCCGCCATGGGAGACGGTCACGACCATATCCTCGCGCGGGATCAGGTCTTCGATGTCGTAGTCGGCTTCGTGGTCCTCGATGGTGGTCCGGCGCTCGTCGCCGAACTCCTCTGCCACGGCCAACAGTTCGTCCTGCACCAGCCCCATGCGCAGGTCGCGGTTGGACAGGACTTCGAGGTACTCCTTGATCTTGCCCGCCAGCTCTTCGAGTTCGCTGGCAATCTTGTCGCGCTCCAGCCCGGTCAGGCGGGAGAGCTGCAGCGCGAGGATGCCGCGCGCCTGTTCTTCGGAGAGACTGTAGGTGCCACTGTCGCTGACCCGGCGCCCGGGCTCGTCCAGCAGCTCGATCAGCGGCCGGATGTCCTCGGCAGGCCAGTCGCGCTCCATCAGCTGCATCCGCGCCTCGGCGGGATCGGCAGCCTGCCGGATCAGGGTGATGACGTCGTCGATGTTGGCCACGGCGACGGCCAGCCCGACCAGAATGTGCGCCCGATCGCGCGCCTTGCCCAGCTCGAAGGCCATGCGCCGGGTGACCACTTCCTCGCGGAAGTCGACAAAGGCAGCAATGATCTGCTTGAGGTTCAGCATTTCCGGCCGGCCGCCGTTGATGGCGAGCACGTTGCAGCCGAACGACGACTGCAGCGGCGTGTGCTTGAACAACTGGTTGAGCACGACGTCGGCCTGGTGGTCGCGCTTGACCTCGATCACCACCCGCATGCCGTGGCGGTCGGATTCATCGTTGGCGCTGGCCACGCCCTCGACGATCTTGTCCTTGGCGAGTTGCACGATGCGCTCGACCAGTCGTGCCTTGTTGACCTGATAGGGCAGTTCGGTGACCACGATGGTCTCGCGGTCCTTGCGGTTTTCCTCGATGTGGGTCTTGGCGCGGATCACCACCGACCCGCGGCCGGTGTGGTAGGCGTCGCGGATGCCGCGGCGGCCGAGGATCATGGCCCCGGTCGGGAAGTCCGGCCCGGGCAGGTGCTCCATCAGGTCATCGATGGTCAGGCCTGGATTGTCGATGTAGGCCGCGCAGGCGTTGATCACTTCGGTCAGGTTGTGCGGCGGAATGTTGGTCGCCATGCCCACGGCGATACCGCCGGCACCATTGACCAGCAGGTTGGGGTAGGGCGCGGGCAGAACCTGCGGCTCCTGCCGGCTTTCGTCGTAGTTGGGCTGGAAGTCGACCGTGTTCTTGTCTATGTCCTCGAGCAGGCCTGAGCCGAGCTTGGACAGGCGTGCTTCGGTATAGCGATAGGCAGCGGGTGGGTCGCCGTCCATGGAACCGAAGTTGCCTTGCCCGTCGATGAGCATGGCGCGCATCGAGAACGGCTGCGCCATGCGCACCATGGCGTCATAGATCGCGCCATCGCCGTGCGGGTGGTAGCCACCCATGACTTCACCCACCAGGTTTGCGGATTTGCGGTAGGCGCGGTTCCACTCATAGCCGCCGGTCTTGGCGGTGTAGAGAATTCGGCGGTGAACCGGTTTCAGGCCGTCGCGGACGTCGGGCAGGGCGCGCGAGACAATGACCGACATGGCGTAGTCCAGATAGGACTTGCGCATCTCGGAAACCAGCGACACCGGCGCGATATCGTCAGGCAGAGCGTCGAGGCCTGGCCCGTCGTCCCGTCCCCCGTCGTCGCCACCATCCGCACCGCCATTCAGGCCGGCTTCGGTTTCTGGTGGCAGATCGTCTTCGCTGTCGGACACAGTCTACTCCGCGGCAGGAATCTGGCTGTTTTCACACCCTGGATCAAGGGGGCCGCAGAGCACAGAACATCAGCACACCGGCGACCCGAAAAAAGGAGCCTTCAACCTAGGAAATTATGCGATTGCTGGCAAGGAAAACCGCGACATTTCAAGCCGTTTCACCGCGGTTCTCAGGACCCTGTTCTGATCAGAACGGGATATCGTCGTCAAAGTCTCCGCCGCCGCCGGAACCGCCGTCGCCAAAGCTGCTGGTGCCGCCTGAGGAGCCGCCGCCGAAGCTGCCGCCGCCGCCGCCGCTGCCGCCGTTACCGCCGCCGAAACCGCCGCCGGAACCCCCGCCAGAGCCGCCGAAATCGCCGCCTCCACCGCCGCCGCCGCCGTCACCACGGCTGCCAATCATCTGCAGCTCACCCCGGTACTGACCCAGCACCACTTCGGTGGTGTATTTGTCGTTACCTTCCTGGTCCTGCCACTTGCGGGTCTGGAGCTGGCCTTCGATGTAGACCTGCCGTCCGCGCTGGAGATAGCGCTCGGCCACGTCGGCGAGGCGCTCGTTGAAAATCACCACCCGGTGCCACTCGGTCTTTTCGCGTTGCTCACCGGTCGCCCGGTCGCGCCAGCGCTCCGAGGTTGCAATCGAAAGCTGAACAACCTTACTGCCATTGCTCGTTGTGCGGACTTCAGGGTCGCGGCCGAGGTTACCAACCAGAATAACTTTGTTCACACTCATTGTCGGGGCTTTCGTAAAATTGTTATACGCCGTTGCTAACGGCTAAAGCGTTCCTGAGCAATAACAGCGCTTGTGCATAACCTGCAAGAACATTAAATGAACAAACGCATAAAAACCGAGGGGTAGCACCATGGATATGTCAGCGGTCAAGGGCCTGCTTTTTGACAAGGACGGCACGTTGCTGGACCTGCATGCAACCTGGGGCATGGTGCTGAACGAAATGATCTGGTTCACGGCCGGAGAGGGGGAGCAGCGGCTCGCCGAAGACCTCGCCCGGATCGGGGGCTACGATCTCGCGACCAAGCGCTTTACCCCGGACAGCCAGCTGGCGCAGGGCGACTGGGGCTCAATCTTCGAGGCCTGGCAGCAACGTCTGGGGCCGGACAAGGGCAAGCGCCTGTTCCTGTTTCTTGACGAGTTGCGGCAGGGTAAGCGCCGCCGGGCTTCGGTTGCGCTGGGCGAAATCCGCCCGACGCTCGAGCGTCTCGCGGCTGCGGGGCTGAAAATCGGGATCGCCACCAACGACGCAGAGGTCCCTGCGCGGCGGGATATGGAGCATATCGGCGTGGCCGATCTGTGCGATGTCATCTACGGCCACGACAGCCACGGCGCGAAACCGGGCCCGGAGATGATGGCCGCCTTCTGCGCTGAAACCGGTTTGCGACCCGATCAGGTGGCCATGGTCGGGGATACCATGACCGACCTTCGCTTCGCCCGGAACGCCGGGGCGCATTGCTGCATCGGGATCATCGACCCCAGCTACGCCAACCAGCCCTTCGTCGAGGGCGTTGACCTACAGGTGGAGCACGTAGACGCCATTCCGGCTCTGCTGGGCCTCTAGGGCGTGCCAGCAAGCGGCGGCGTCAGGCGCCTTTGCTAGCCCGCGCTGTCGGTCGCATCGATGATGCTAACACGGCTGCTCCCGGCCTCGACCCATGCCTGCAGCGTGATCACCCAGCGCTCATGTAATTCTTCGCTGTCCAGAGCCGAGCGCCAGGCGCGAACCGCCAGATCCGTGTTCTCGCGGGCTTCCTCAAGTAGGCCCTCGACCACGCGCAACTCGGGCGGGATGCCGTGCAGATGCTTCATGTACATGGCGATATCTTCATCGAGGACGATGTTGATGTGTCCCATGCCAGTGAAGCTGTCGAGGTAGAGCACCTGCCGGATTTCGGCGACGATTTCTTCCAGCGTGAAGGCCGAGCGCAGGGCTTCGCCGTTCTTGCGCTGCTCGGTGGCCAAATAGGAGCCGGAGAGGATGGCATTGTAGAAATCGGTGACGTTCGCGCTTTCGCGGCGGAAGCCGCAGCGCTGTGACTGGCGGAACCATGCCTGTTTCCGCGCCGACCGCCGGGAGTCTGCAAACTGTCCGCACAGCAGCAGGGTCCAGCTGGCAAAACGGACATCGGTGCTGGCGGCCTCAGCCTGCGCGGTCAGCTGTGAATTCTGCAGCAGGCGGTCGCGCACACCCTGCAGCAGGCCCTGACAGTGGGCTGCGCGGGCGGTGGGGCTTTCGAGGAACAGCAGCTTGGTGATGTTGTAGGGACGGGCAGCGTCGTATCGCGCCTGCAGACGGGATGCGAGGTCGTCGCGCCCGAGCCGCATCGCCGCGGTGATCGGCCAGTCGAGGAAGTCTGAATCAAAGGCTGTCTCGGCGAAGGGAATAAACCTTTCCAGATCACCGACGAGGAACTCCGCCTTAGGATACCAGTTGTCGGCCAGCCCCGGCGGCGCCAGTCCGCGCGGCATCAGCACCTGCCCGAACCAGAGGCTGGCGTAGTACTGGTCCTCAATGCCCATGTAGCGGGTGATGTAGTCGATCAGTACCTGAATATCATCGCGGACGATGATGTCGTCGGGCACGACCGACAGCGACAGCTTGCCGCCTTCCTCGTCCATGCGCGAGAAGGCGACCGCGGCGCGTACGATCCCGGAGACGGCGACCAGCAGGTTCGTGTCTTCCTTGTTGCTGTTCATGATCTCCAGCAGGTGATTGACCAGATCGGTGCGGTACCACGTGCCGCACAGCCGCAGCTCCTCCTGCAGATCACGCGCGGCGCGCAGGCTGTCCCAATCGTTGGTCCAGTCCTCGGACCGCTCCGCGCTGCTGGTGAAGGTCAGCATCATGTCGAGGAAGACCCGGCGGTAGGGATCCTGCGGGTCAAAGGCCTGCGCCTGAGCACGGTTGGCCTGCGCCACTAGCAGCCCGAAGGCCAGCACCAGCGCTATCAGGCCCCCAAGGGCCAGTCGCAGCGGGGGAAACGCGTGCCGTGTCATCATCGGTTCAGCCATGGGGTCAGGACTCCGCCTCTGAAAGGTATTCCCGGATCAGGTAGTCGGCGATCATCGCCATGATCATGAGCACAACCAGCGCCCAGGTCAGGTCCCAGACACGCTCTCGTGTGCCGGTTTGATCGAGCTGCACCAGCGCCTGCGGCACGGCCAGATCCTCGGGGTCGAGCACGGTGCCGCCACTGGCCAGCGCAAGGGCGCGCAGCGAAGGCAGGTCGGCGCCTCGGTCCAGCGCCAGCGGTTCGGTCTGGCGGTGCAGCAGCGCAGGCCGGATCAGGCCGCTCTTCTCGAAGGCGCGGGCGCGCCCCTGCCGGTCCGTGCCTTCGCCAAGGATGCGCAATTCGAACACCTCCGGCAGTTCGCGGATAGGGCCGAAGTCGCCCAGCCAGCGCCGCTCGGACCCGGTCAGCTCGAAGCGGGCCAGCGGCTCGCCCTGGTCGGTGTCGGTGTCGGTGTCCCCGCCTGCTACTGTCGTGCCATCTGCACCCGGCTCTTCGGCCTCAACGGCGAATAGCTCGGCGACGAAGCCGGTGGGCGCGAAGGGGTCGATCGATTGGTGATCGAGCGCCAGCAGTACATGGTTGCGTCCATCCCGCGTCAGCTCCAGCCCGACGGCGTCGCGGGGATCGGTGCGGGTGGCCCAGGCAAAGGCCCGTGCCAGCGCTACCTGGAAGATCGCGTTGTTGGACAGGCTGCCCTCAGCCCCGCCATCGCGCAAGGACGTGCCCAGCACCGAGACCCGGCCGCCCAGCGCGGCGCGTTCAATCAGGCCTTCGGCGGTGCTTTGCGGCGCCCGGGTCAGCACCCAGTCGGTCCACAGCGCCAGATCCAGCGGTCGACCCTCCTCGGGTTGATAGCCCGGCTGTCCGAGAATGAAGCGCGCGCCATCACGGGCGGAGAGGATCGAATAACCGTTGATCGCGCCGACCCCGTAGTCGCGCACTGGCAGGCCGTCGAAGAAGCGGTGCCGCTGGTTGAAGCTCGGTTCCTCGATCTGCTCGTCCTTGTAGGTGGTCATGCGGCGGGCAAGCTGCCCGATCGGGATGGTGAACTGGTCAAGGTAGGCGTAACCCCCGCCAGCTTGTGAGACGTTGAACAGCGCATTGAAGCCTTCCGAGGCGATGCCGAAGCGCTGTCGCAGGGTCGCATCGCGGCTGTTGAGCACCGTGTAGGCATCGGGCAGCGAGCCTTCGCCATAGGCCATGGCGATGCCGTTGATGATAAAGTCGTCTTCGCCGTTCAGCCGCGCGGCGAGCGCGGGGGCGTTGTCACGCTGGAACACGCCGTCCTCGTCAACCCGCCACGACAGGAACGCGCCGAGGTCGGGGTCGGCCCCGTCACTGATGATCAGCACCCGGCGTTCGTCGGGCAGGTCGAGGCCAGCCTCTTGCGCCATGATCAGCGAGCGGCGGGTTTCAGCCAGCGCGTCGTACATGGCGAGGCCCTCGGGCTGCAGGCCCAGCTGCCGCCGGCGCTCGAATTCCTCGGCGAGCAGGCTCAGCGCATCCCGAATCTGGGTTTCAAGCGCCTCGACGCCCTGGAAGGTGTCCAGTGGCACCAGCTCATGCACCTCATCGGAAAACCCGAACACCCGCACCAGCGAGCCTTCGGACAGAGGCGCGAAGCTCTCGACGATGTAGTTGACCGCCCGATCGAGGGTTTCGGGCTTGTAGAACAGCGAGGCGGAGACATCGAGAACGCCCACGGCGAGGATCTTCGGGTCGCCGGAGGAGCCCTTGGGGTCGACGTTGACCGGCAGTACCCGCGCGATCGGGGTCGCCGCCAGTCCCTTGACGCCAAAGGTTTCGTCACCGCCGGCGATGAAGAGCCCGCCGCCGCGCTGAACGAAATCTTCGATTTCTCCAAGCAGCATCTGCTGGCTCAGGCCGTCGCCGATCTGTCCGGGCGCGAGGTCGGTCATGATGATCAGGTCGAAGTCGAAGAAGTCCAGCGGCTCGGCGGCGTCTACGCCGGTGCGGCGCGGCAGGTCTTCGGGCGTGACGCGTTCGATCTCCCAGTTAAGCTCCTCCATCACCGTATCGATCAGCGCGATCGGCTGCTGGCCGCCATCGAGCCAGAGCACGCGCGGGATGGCCATCGCCGGGATGATCCGCGACTGAAGATTGTCGGGCAGCACCGGCTGGGCAATGCGCGCCTGAGGAACTGGTTCCGGGTCGTCGTCGAGCGCCAGCGTCATCTGCACAAAGGCGCCCTCGGTGTCCTGCTCGAGGATCAGCGGTGAGCATGACAGGGTGTCCGCGCCCTCGCTGATGATGATCGCGGCGGTGCCAACCGGATCACCGTCCAGACAGGCGAAGCGGAACAGGTCCTGCACGGCCTCGCCCTGCAGCGCGCCGAGGTAGGCCACGCGCTGTTCGGGCTGGGGCTTGATGGCAAGGTCGACGGGCAGGGCCACCAGACGGTTTTCGAGGTCGCCCTGACGCAAGAGCGACAGGTTCTGAGCCTCACCGATGATGAAGCGCGGGCTGTTGGGCCGCTCGAGCCGGTGCGCGGGGTTGCCTTTCTGCGGCACCACCAGCACCGGCACTTCACCCCCGGCGAGCAACTGCAGCACCTGCGTGATCTGGTCGGGGTCTTCGGCACCCTGTCGTGTGGTCAGGCCGTCGGTCATCAGCACGATGACCTGCGCGGGTGATCCGGCCCCGGCGGCGAGGGTTTCCGCGACGATGGCGGAAAGGTCGGTGGCCGCCCCGTTGAGGTCGCGGACAGCGTCCAGCCCATTGGCAAAGCGTTCGAGTTCCTGCGAGCCTTCGGCGAAGACGCGTTTGCGCACGTCGGCGTCCACGCCCAGATCGCGCACGATGTCGGCGCTCAGTCGGTCGGCCGCGGCAAGGTATTCTGCAACAGCCGGGGCATCGCCGTGGACGAGGCTTTCCGAGACATCGAGCAGCACGTCGATCCGCGCCTTGGTTTCCAGCGGCACGGTCTGCCGGAACTGGGTCAGGCCCAGCCACAGCAGGGCGATCATGCCGACGACGATCCCGCGCAGCAGCAGCGACAGCACCAGCACCGAAGCGCGCTGGTTGCGTGAAACGCCAGTCAGCCGGTCAAGTCCGCGCCGCAGCAGCGGGGCCAGCCAGAACAGCAGCCCGGCGAGGATCAGGCCGAGGATGGTCAGACTCATGCGCTTGCCCCCTGTGCTGGGGCGCTGCCCGGTCCTCGCCGACGGCGGAACCGTCCGGCGAGCAGCAGCAGATACAGCGCTTCGAGCACCGCGATGGCGAGCAGCACTGTGATCAGCGGCCGGGTCAGGCGGCGCAGGCCGTCACCGCGCGAGAGGGCGCTGAAATCTGGCAGTACGGTGATCGGCGCGCGGGTCAGGCTGGATTCTTCGGCGTTGAACAGCGCCAGCGACACCGGGACGGTCTGGGTCAGGCCTTCACCGCCGAGGAAATACAGCCCGGCCTGCTCCAGCCGCCAGCGCGACGTACCGCTATCGTCGACGATGACGGCGGGGATGACGGAGGTGTCATCGCGGCGGACTTCGGCCTTGACCACGCCTTCGAGCGTCAGCGGGTCGCCCGCGGCGAGGTACTGGGGCACGCGCTGGCGCCGGTCGTCCATCCATTCAAGCGTGTTCATCAGCATGAAGGTCAGGGTCAGGCAGTCGTCAGGGCCGTAGATCTGCGCGTCCTGGCGGTCGGCGACCGTGTTGTCGGCTTCGGCATCGCTGGGGATCTGAGTGGTGCAGTAGGCGTGGGGGTCAAAGCCCAGGAACAGCATCTTGGCCTGCTGTAGCGCGGCGCCGTCTTCGCTGTCGGCGGCTGTGGTCTCCGGGCGTTCAGCGGCGAAGGCCGATACGATATCGGTCCGGTCCTCGGCGGCAACCTCCATGGCTTCGCGGGGATCCACGTCGCGCAGCAGGGGTTCGACCCGCCCGCCCTCGGTCACCGGTGGCAGGGGCCGCAGCGACGGTCCGACTGTCACCCGCCCCAACATGGGCTTGAGCCCGGCCATGACCGGATGGCGGTTTTCGGAGGCCTGCCAGGCAAACTGCCGCGCGCCATTGCCTTCCTCGTCCCGGCCCGCACCGGGGCGGGTCTCGATGACGATGGCGTTGGCGTTGAGCTCCTCGAACAGCGGCGCAGCCGGGCAGCGGTCAAAGATCACTGCGTCATAGCCGCGGTAGTCGAGGTCGTCTTCCATGCCAGCGCTTTCGGTGGTGCGGATATTGGGGTGGGGGAGAAACCGGTCGAACAGCACGCCATTGCCCTCGCAGCGGACGATGTGCAGGTCGAAGGGCTGTATCACTTCAGGCACCACCCACAGGCTGTCGTCGAGCGCCAGCGGGTCGCCCGAGCCGGAGGTGATGATCACTTCCTTGGGGCCCGGGCCGAGTTGCACGGTCTGTTCCAGCACGTCTTCGAGCGCCATCACTTCGCGTGCGCCGGCAGGCAGGTCGAAGGGCCGCCGCAGGGTGATCACAGCCGGCTTGCCGCGAACCCTGGCCGAGACCGAGACATCGCGCACCGGCTCGCGGCCGAAGTTGCGCAGCGACAGCTCCTTGGGCGGGTCGAACAGGTTGGCCCCCCCGCGCACGGCCTCGAAACCGACGTTGGCGGGCAGGTCATCGCCCACGTCGATCCAGCGCAGGCGTCGCGGCGCTCCGGCATCCTCGGACAGCGGGCGGTCGGTGATCAGGCTCAGTGCGCCGACCCCGCGCGAGGCTGACAGCGCGGTCAGGGCCGACAGGCGCTGGTCCATGGGCGCGGCGACTGCGGTGACCTGCACGCGCTCGAGCTGCGCGATGGCCTCCGGCCGGTCGCCGACGAAGGGAACGTCATCGCCGAGGTTGGTCAGGCTCAGGATCGCCACGCTGGCGCCGTCGGCCATGGCGCGGTCGATCTCACCCCGTGCAGCCTCTACCGCGCGGTCGAAGCGCGACTGGCCGCCGCCGGCTTCGGCCTGCATCGAGGCCGAGGTATCGACGACGATCAGCCGCTTGGGCGCGGGCAGCAAGGCCGACAGTCCCAGCGCGATCAGCGCCATGACGGCGAACATCAGCGCGTAGAGCCAGCGGTGCCACTTGTGGGTCATCGACAGGTTCTGAAAGGTCGAACGCCGGGGCAGATCCCGGAACAGCAGCAGAGAGGATACATCCAACCGCTGGCGCCGCGCCTGCAGCGCCAGAAACGCCAGCACCGGTGCGAGCACCAGCGGGACTGCCCAGAGGAAGGAAAAGCCGAAGGTCAGGCCGAGCAGGGTCATGGATCAGGCCGCCTCGATATCCGCCGGTTCACCCGCGTAGCCCTGGCTGGCCACCGCGGTCAGGATCTGCTGCACCGCCGAGCGGTTGTGGTCGGGTTGGTCGTAGGCAACGAACGACGCGTGGCCCAGATTGAGGCTGCGCGCGGCCCCGGCGAGCCCCGCCGCGTGGGCCAGCCGAATACGGCGGTAGGCACGGGATGCCGCGCGGGTGAAGGCGAGGCGCTGCAGCACACCGCTTTCCATGTCGATGATCTGGCGCGCCCGGCTCAGGTCCTGATCCTGCTGGCCCGCGACCTGACACAGCACGCCGCGAATGTTGGGGTGGCTCATGAACCGCAGCGACCGCGCCACCATCTGGCTGGAGAGCAGCAGGCGTCGGCGCGCCTGCGGGCGCACGATGTCTAGGTGCCCGCGTTCGCTCGCCGTCAGCGGCAGGCCGGGCAAGTTGTCAGGTATCGGTTCGTTCAGCGTATCGTCGTCGACGTCCTGCAGCAGGTCAGTCAGGACCACGACCATCGCCCCCTGATTGCGCCAATCCAGCGAGGCCTGCCCGAGCGCGTCGAAGTTGGTCGGTCCTGCCGGTTCCAGCCCAGCGAGGCGCTGGCGCAGGGAGCCCAGCAATTGCCGCGGGTGAATCACGTTGATGGCGCCCTCGCTGGCGACACTCTCGCCGAAGGGCAGAACCCGCACGGCATAGCCGCTGTTCAGCCCGATCAGCGCCAGTTGCAGGCACAGCTCGATCGTCGCCTGGAACTTGTCCGACCAGCCGCCGGTCGCCATCGACGCCGACGTATCGAGCGCCAGCACCAGTCGGGGCATGTGCTCGTCCTGAACCAGCCGGGTATAGAGCCGCTTGGAGCGGCCATAGAGCGCCCAGTCGACCCGGCGCACGTCATCGCCCGGGGTGTAGGTCCGGTGCTGCTTGAATTCGAGGCTGTCGCCATCAAGCTTGTTGAGGTGACTGCCGATCGACAGGCCCTGCGGCGGCACCCACAGCGGCGGCAGGCTCAGGTCACCGACCGCGCGCAGGATCGCCGGGTCGAGGTCGTCGAGCCGTCGGTGTGCCGGGGTCTGGCCGGTCGATTGCGGGTTCCGGGGCTGTGCCAAGGGTCGCTGGTCCTAGCCCTGATCCGCGTCGCGGAGGTGCTGGATCGCGGCGGTGATCAGGCTGTCGCTGTCCATGCCGTCGATGGCGGCGCGGTGGTTGAGGATCACCCGGTGGCGCAGGGCCGGACCGGCAACCTTGGCGATCAGGTCGGCGTTGATGTTGGGCAGGCCTTCGACCAGCGCCCGCACCTTGGCGGCGAGGATCAGCGCCTGCGCCCCGCGCGGCGACGGGCCATACATCACGTATTCATTTGCGGCGGCCAGCGCGCTGGGTCGCCCGGTGACCGGGTTCAGCACCTGACACAGCTGCACGGCGAAATTCAGCGCACTCTGCGGGGTTTCGACCAGCGGTGGCAGCGCCTGCAGCCCTTGCAGCTCCTCGAAGCTCAGTCCGTCGACGTGCTGGGCGGTCTCTGACTTCTCCCGCTGCACCCCGGTGGTGTGGGTTACGATATCGGCGAGCAGCCCATCATCGGGTGAGGGGATCACCAGCTTGTAAAAGAAGCGGTCGAGCTGCGCTTCGGGCAGGGGATAGGTGCCTTCCTGCTCGATCGGGTTCTGGGTGGCGAGCACGTGGAACAGGCCCGCAGCATCGCTGCCGGTATCCGCGTTCGCGACGTCACCCGAGCCGTCTGTGTAGTTCTGACCAGGCTTGTAGGTGGTGCCGGCAACGGTCATCTGACGCTCGGCCATGGCTTCGAGTAGGGCCGCCTGCGTCTTCGGGCTGGCGCGGTTGATTTCGTCGGCGAGCAGAACGTTGGCGAAGATCGGGCCGGGCTGGAATTCGGGATACAGCCCGCCACGCTCATCAGTGCGCAGAATGGTGGTGCCGGTAATATCCGCCGGCATCAGGTCCGGGGTGAACTGGACCCGGCCAAACTGCAGCCCCAGTGCGGCCCCCAGGGAGCGCACCAGCGTGGTCTTGCCCAGACCCGGCCGCGATTCGAGCAGCACGTGGCCGCGCGCGAACAGGGCTGTCAGCAGCTCGGCGACGAAGTCTTCCTCACCCTCGGGCGAGAGGATGTCCTTGCGCACTTCGGCGGCGATGCTGGCAAAGCGGCTGGCAAAGCGGTCGATGGTGGCCTGATCGAGCCGGGCAGCGGCTGTGGCGGCGGTTTCGGCCATAGGCTCAGCAGCGGCTTCAGGTGTCGCGTCGGTCATGGTCTCTTCGTTCATTTTTCTGTCTCTGCCATCCGGGCTCAAAGGTTGTGTTTTCTTCTCTGCGGTGCGGCGCCCAACGGCGCCGCGCGTCTTTCAGGTCGCTGGTCGCTCAGTCCCAGCGTCCNCGGTAGCGGTCCGGCACCGCCTGTCTGGGACTTAAGCCGGTGTCTTCAAGGCGGTAGGCCCCCGAGCGGTTGCCATTGCTCTCCACCCCGGTGGAGCGGTCGATATCGAACTGCCGGTCGGGCAGGCGGGTGTAGTAGTCCAGCGGCTNGCCTGCGTCGTCCAGACCGCCGACCGAGCGCTCGAACGGCAGCTCGTCCAGGGCGCTGTCGGGCACTTCACTGTCAGACACGTCNAGACCGGTTTCGCCCTCGCTGTCCCCGCCCATAGGTGCCTGACGCTGCTGCTGCTGGGGCGGCGGCGGCTGGCTTGCCTGCAGGAACGGCGGCGGCACGTAAGTATCGGGATCGCACAGCGGTGGTGTGGGCTGTTCGGGGGTGGGCAGGAAGCGGTAACCGGTCAGCACCNAAGACAGCAGGACCAGCCCGGCGGCGAACAGGAGCGGGCTCAGCGCGAATGGAAAAATGAACCCGGGCAGGCCGCCTTCGGTAACGGCTTCCGCGCGANGCACGAGCGCCGGGTTGCGAGCCGCTAGAGCACCAGCACCAGCACCAGCGCCGGCTTGAACACCTTCTGCGCCCAGCGCCGTCACGTAGGCTTCGAGGCTGCCGCCGGTCGCCATCCGGGCATCGACCTTCTGCGCCACTTCCGGCGCGGTCTGCCGCTTCAGGGTCGCCAGCATCAGCAGCACGACAGCCGCGAGCAGGCAGGCCCCACCGAAGGAGACGGCCAGCATCCGCGGCACGTCGGTCCAGGCGTAGAGCTGGTTGTAGGCGAAGGTTTCATCCCGCCACTGGAAGCGTTCAACCGCGGCCCAGTCGACCACCAGCGCCCCCAGCGCCAGCGCGGCGAACAGACTGCCGAACANCAGCGCAAAGCCGATCAGGCGCAGGCTGCGGATCCAGACCCTGCGGGTCGTTTGGTTAGAGAGCGCCTGCGCCGTCTTGGGCGCCGCAGGCCGCAGTGGNGCGATCAGACCCGGGGCCAGCACCCGCGTACCGGCCAGCGACAGAAGCGCCAGCAGTGCCAGCAGACCCACGCCGACGAAGGGCCAGGCCTGCCCCCAGGGCCGCAGCAGGTCCGTACGCGACTTCTGCGAGAGCTGCTCGGTCACCGAGCGGGCGCGGTCGCGAAATTCGCGGGCCTCGTCACGCCGCCCCATCAGGGTCGCCGTCCGCCCAAGGATCACCAGCGAGCAAGCGAATTCAGCCACGTCCCCGCGCTGCTCCTGCAGCTGGGCAATCTGGTCAAAGGTGTCGAAGGCACGCTCGTATTCGCGCACGGCCAGCCAGAAGCGACCGATCAGCTCCAGCACCTTTAGGAAGCTCTCAGACTCGGCAAAATCAGGCGACAGGATCGCCAACTCATTTACGTTGGCCTCGATCTCTAGCAGGCTCTCGACTCCGCCCACCGAAAGATCGGCAAGCAGGCGGAAAACGTCGACCAGCTGCCGCAGTTCGGGGTTGCGATTGCCGATCGAAAGAAAGGCTTCGATCAGCTGGGTGCTGACCCGCTCCTGCAGCGCCTGAGGTTGGTAGGGCAGCAGCAGTGCGGTGCCGAAAACCTCGGGCTCGGTCAGGCGCATGAAGTCGTAGGCCGCGGGGTCGAGGATGATCTCCTCGAGCTGCGTGGTCATGGTGTTGAGGCCGCGCGAGATGGCGGCGAGCCGCTCGGCCTCCGGGTCGCCGGGATCCTTGCGTACGGCGGCCTGCGCCAGCCTCTGCGCATCGTCGAAGTTGTTGTTGAGCAGCGCAACCTGCCCCAGCAGCACCAGCACGGGGGAGGGCGCCCGGCGCTCGGAAAAGTCCTGCAGCAGGGTCTGGACGGCGGCGATATCGCCATCGGCCATGGCCAGTTCAGCCAGCGCGTAGTCGGCCAGGTCGGGCAGGAACGGCAGCTTTGTGGTGGCCTCGGTCTGGGCGGCGGCCTCGGTCATCAGCTCGGTCAAGGCATCCTTGCGCTCGGCGTAGATGCTGGAGAGCACCAGCCAGCGATAGAGCCGGGCTTCCTCGGGTTCCTGCCGGGTGTAGGTCAGGAAGTGTTTNTAGGCGCGGGCGTACTGCTGGTTGGACAGCATAGCGCGCCCGGTTTTGACCAGACCGCCGATCCGGCGCTCCTGCTCGGAGAGGCGTTCACTCTGCGCAGACGCCGGCGGAGCCGATAGGGTGAGCAGTATCGCAAAAACCGCGGTCACGAACGCGCCAGACAGCACCCGCACCCACCGCCTGACACGCGGGCGAGGCCCGGCGTGCAAACTGTGGTGGCCAGCATCTGAGATGGCTGGGATCATGCTGATTGTGTACTCCCCCGGGAAACCGCGCTTTGGTGAGAACCGACTGCTTGTNTATCTAGTCGGACCCGGCGATATTCCCAACGCTGCAGACCAGTTTTTTGTGCTTGGTCATTCACAGTTATGTCATTCGTTGCTTGCAGGAAGCCATGGACCCTAAGCGTGGCAAAATGCGGGCAGCACACGTCCATCATCGGGGCTGACGAGGAAACGTGATGATCCGCTTATTATATTTCGCCTGGGTCCGGGTTCAGATCGGCCTCGACGAGGAGCGCCAGACCCTTCCCGGCAGCCCGATGACGGTNGAAGCGCTGCTCGACTGGCTGCCCAGTCTGGGGCCGGGGCACGCCCGTGCACTGGAGCAGCGTGGCAAGCTCCGCGTTGCGGTCAATCAGGTCTTTGCCCAGCCGGATACGCTCATTCATGCGGGCGATGAAGTCGCCGTGTTCCCGCCGGTCACCGGCGGCTGAGACGTCGACTGTCAGAAGATGGCGTCGGCTTCGCTGACGGCGTTACCCCCGGACCGGCTGCCCGACGTCGTTGAATTCCTGGAAGGGCTGCTGCCCGACTGNCGCGAGCCGCGGCTGCCGCTGACGGCTTCGCGGGGTTCTTCGCCTTCGCCGATCNCCCGGCCGTCGTCCGCCACCATGCGCACGTCGATCACGCCGGTCCGCGGGTCGATGTTCGAAATCGGAACGCCAACCGGGTAGCGGAATTGGGTCACCGGGGTGTCAGCAAGCGCGCCGTTGATGAAGGCTGCGAAAATCGGCGACGCTGACTTGCCGCCCGATTCCTTGGCACCCAGCGACCGGGGCTGGTCAAAGCCGACGTAGACCCCGACCACCAGATCTGGCGAAAAGCCGATGAACCAGGCGTCCTTGGACTCCTGCGTGGTGCCGGTCTTGCCGCCAACCGGCCGATCGACGACCAGCCCAACCCGCCGTGCGGCTGTGCCGCGTTCGACAACGCCGCGCAGCATGGAAACGACGTGGTAAGCCGCTAGCTCGCTGGTCACCTGCTCCCCGTGTTCGAAGACCACTGGCATGCTGGTNCGGTCCCAATCCTCAGCATCATTACATCCCACACAGTTCCGGCGCTCGTGGCGGAAGAGGGTTCGACCGTAGCGATCCTGCACGCGGTCGATCAGGGTGGGCTCNATCTGCTTGCCGCCGTTGACCAGCATCCCGTAGGCGCTGGTGAGGTCCATCAGCGTGGTTTCGGCCGTACCCAGCGAAATCGAAAGGTAGGGGGGCAGGTTGTCATCAATCCCAAAGTCACGCGCGATCTCAACGATCCGACCCATGCCGACTTCGTTTGCCAGTCGAATGGTCATAAGGTTGCGCGACCACTCCAGCCCCTTGTAGAGCGGTTGCCGGCCCCAGAAGGTGCCGTCGTAGTTCTGCGGCCGCCAGTCGGGTTCATCGTCCACNCCCGGGATGATCCATGGGTTGTCGAGCACGGTTGAATTCGGCGACAGCCCCTGTTCCATTGCGGCGAGGTAGACGAAGGGCTTGAAGGTCGAGCCGGGCTGGCGCTCGGCCTGCGTGGCACGGTTAAGGGCGCCCTGCGCGGGGTCGTAGGCGTAGCCGCCAACCAAAGCCAGCACCCGCCCCGTATGCGGGTCAATTGCGATCAACGCGCCCTCAATCTCCGGGATTTGCTGCAACGAAAAATCACCGTCATCACGCGCTGAAACGAGCACTACGTCGCCNGGAGCGAGAATGTCTTCGACCCGTCTGGGCTCATCTCCCACCGCATCATCGCTGATCTTCGGCCGTGCCCAGACATAGCCGTCGTAGGGCAGGCGGCCGATTGCGCCGTCCTCAAAGCCGAGCACAGCGGTTGAGCCGTCGATATCGATGATNGCGGCAGGCAGCAGATCGAGCAGGTCGTAGGGGCGTTCCCACGCCGCCAGACCGACCTGCCAGTCGGCGAGATCAACCTGCCCGACCGGTCCACGGAAGCCGTGACGGCGGTCGTAGTCGATCAGGCCGTCGCGCAGCGTCTGCTGCGCGAGGGTCTGCAACCGGGTGTCCATGGTGGTGCGCACGGACAGCCCTTCGGTGCGAACCACGTCCGGGCCATAGGTGGTCGAGAGCTGGCGATAGGCTTCGGTGCTGAAATAGCCGGTTTCATCGGTCGCAGCGGCGTTGGAGCGGAACTGCAGGTCAAAGTCCGGCACGACTTCGGCGAGCGCCTCGGCTTCTTCGGTCTGCAGATAGCCGTTCTCGGCCATCTGGCGCAGGACATAGGCGCGCCGGTCCATGCCGCGGGCGAGCTCTTCCTCGTCGTCAGGCTCGTAGTTCGACGGTCCTTTGATCACGGCGGCCAGATAGGCTGCTTCCGAAACGGTCAGGTCGGCCACTGCCTTNTCGAAGTAGGCCAGCGAGGCTTCGGCCAGCCCGTAAGCCCGCAGGCCGAAGAAAATCTCGTTGAGATAGAGTTCTAGGATTTCGTCTTTGGTCAGGTCGCGTTCGAGCTGCCAGGCGATGAAGGCCTCGCGGATCTTACGCTCGACCGAATAGCTGTCACCGGTGATGAAGTTCTTTGCCACCTGCTGGGTAATGGTCGAAGCCCCCGCCAGCCGTCGGCCGTCGACCATGCGCTGAACATTGCGCAGCATGACCTTGCCCAGCGAGATGAAATCGACCCCGCCGTGGCGGAAGAAGTCTTTGTCCTCGGCCGAAATGAAGGCCTCGACCACATGCTCCGGCACCTGTTCGATCGGGATGAACAGCCGCCGTTCTTCGGCAAATTCAGCCATGAGCGCGCCGTCGGCGGCGTGCAGCCGGGTGATCACCTTGGGTTGGTAGTCCTGAACCACTTCGTGATCCGGCAGGTCATGGCCGTAGCGGTAATACATGTAACCACNCCCGCCTGCGAGCAGCAGGAAGACCAGCACGATCCCCAGCAGCAGGGTCATGAACAGGAATCGCAGGGTTCGCAGGGCAAACGAGACCATGGGGCTCTGTGTCTCCGGNCGCCGCCGGGCGGCTCAGTCGGTCGGTGGGTCAGTGGGTCAGTGGGTTACTCGGTTGGTTCGTCATTTGATCAGTTGGGGGCCAACGAGGGGCCGACACCCGCTGGGCGATCTGAATCGCNGCATAACTATCAGATTTAGATGCACGCGCCACGCCTCTACTGCAAGGGCGTGGCGAAATAACGGTCGATGGCGTCAGCGATGCCGCGCACNAGCGGCTTGCGGCTGCGGGCCGTGCGCAGCATGTCGGCGTCCTGCGCGTTGGTGACAAAGCCCATTTCCAGCAGCAGCGATGGCATGTCCGGCGCTTTGAGCACGGCAAAGCCGGCATAGCGGTGGGGCGGGTCGATGGTGACCCATGATTTCTGCAGTTCCTCGCTGAAAATCTCAGCGGCCTGCGCCGACGAATTCAGGGTCTCGCGGTGGGCCAGATCGAGCAGGATCGACATCAGGCCGTCCGAGCGTTCGCTGACCGGCAGGCCGGCGATGAAATCGGACTTGTTCTCGCGCAGCGCGAGGGCCGCAGCCTCGGCATCCGAGGCGTCATCGGAGAGCGTGTAGACCGACGCACCGCGCGCCGAGCGGCGTGGGTTGGCGTCGGCGTGGATGGAGATGAACAGGTCGGCCTGATGCCCGCGACCGATTTCATAGCGGTCGCGCAGNTTGATATAGGTATCCCCCTCNCGGGTCAGGTNCACGTCNTANCGGCCGGTGGCCTCGAGCGCACTCTTGATCTCGCGCGCGGTGGCGAGGGTCAGATCCTTTTCCCGGATGCCGTTCTTGGTCGCGCCGGGATCCTTGCCGCCGTGGCCGGGATCGAGGACGATGATGCGGCGGCCAATCACCTGCGCNGGCACCGGTGGCCGGATCGCGGGCACGGGCAGCCCCCGATCAAAGCTCTGCACGGGCAGCATGGACGCGGCTTCGCTGGTATTGTGGCGCAGTATCTGTGCNACCGGCATACCGTCGGCGCTGGAGCGCGAGGTTTGTAGCGGCTGGGTAACGCCGAAGGTGACCCTGTTCTGATTTTGAGTCGCGTCTGCGGCGATCTCTGCCAGCGGCTTCAGCTCGATCTCCAGTGAATGCTGTTTACTGCCGCTCTGATCGAGGATCAGCGCGTTGGCGACCGCGACCGGTTCGAATAGGTCGAAAATGATGCGTGACGTCTGCTGGGTCTGGTGACCATAACGNACCGAGCGGACAACCCCGCCGGGNTGTGGCAGGTTGCCGGGCTGGATAGCCCAATGCACGGTCGGCATGTCGAGGATCAAGCGGTCGGGGGCCNGCGCGAGGGCGAGGCGATAGGCCAGCGTNTTGTCGACCCCNATGGAAATCCGGGTGCGCTGATAGCTCGGACTGACGGCGATACCGCTGATGNTCGGATGGCCAAAGGTCTGAGCGTGCGTCTGGGCCTGTGCCGTCCCAGCGCGCAGCGGCANGTCGGCCGCGAGCACGCCCCACAGCACGANGGCGAGGCCGGCCGCAACGGCAACCTTCAGCATTTGAACAACAGCAGCGCGTCGCACGACNCAGAACCCTTGAAAACTTCGGGCCTTTTTCGAGTGATGGCCCGTGAACGGGGCATAAATCGAATCGGCAATCAGAAAATAACAAACTAAAATATAACCTGAAAATAATGGTTTATAATGTTTTTCACAAGTGCAAAATCAGTGNTGTAACCCGAGAATTACATAAGGCGCAGCTGAGGTGCGGCATTTGAGGTGGACGCCCAAGGTTCCGAGGCTTAAGTANGAGGGGCAGTACGGATGTCCGTGCTGTTTGATCGCAATTCTTACCGCGATGATCACGACGGCAGAAGCTGGGCGCCCGAAGCCAAAACCGACGGGGCCTTGCAAACATGGAGCGAGATAGCTCGCCCGTGTCTGAACTCGATAAATCGCGAATTGCGCCCGATGAACACNGGTTGCCACCGTGCAACCCGTAACATAGCTGCGCCGCTGGCGGATGAGCGCGATTGCGTCACCGCGAAAGCTGGCAGCAGCGTTAGGAGATATGATGAGCAAGAAGATGCTTATCGACGCGTCCCGGAGTGATGAAACTCGGGTCGTGGTTATGGTCGACGGTCGGATCGAGGAAATCGATCACGAAACCGCCGATCGACGCCNCATTAAATCTAACATCTATCTGGCCCGGGTGACGCGGGTTGAACCGTCCTTGCAGGCGGCCTTTGTCGANTACGGCGGAAACCGTCACGGCTTTCTGCCCTTTTCCGAAATCCATCCTGACTACTACCAGCTGCCCGTCGCTGACCGCGAGGCGCTGCTGCGCGAGGTCGAGGAAAAGGTCGAGGAACGCCGCCAGCGCTTCCTGAACCACCGCGCCAATCCGCGCCGGGGCGGCCGTGGACGGGGGGCGCGCAGCAGCGAGACTGCAGCGGCTGTAGACCCGGAGGGCGATCAGCCCCACGTCGATTTNCCCGTCGATCAGAACGGCGATTTCATCGCGCCCGATGCCATGACGGCCGACAATCTTGAGGTCGGTGTCGACGATGCCACCGTCGCTGATGCTGCCGATGCTGCTGCTGACACCGATGCGGCGCCAGCCGAAGTCGAAGCCGGGGCAGCCGATGCGACGGTGTCGCTGACCGAGGCTGCAGACGATGCAGCAGCCGGAGCCGCCGACACGGGCGATGNCGAGAGCGATGGCAGCGACGCGGGTGACGAGCCTGCAAAGACCGCAACCGCTGCAACCGGCACCGACGACGACAAGGTCGTGAGCGACGATGCCGTGACGCTGGGCGATGCCGCCCGTGATCTGCCGCAGGACGACGATGAAGACGATGGCAGCAGTGAAGACGACGTTGCCTCCGAGCAGTTGGAAGCCGAAGCCAGCGCTGACACCCACGACGGCGATGATAGCGGCGTCGACGGTGAGGGCGGGATCGAAGAACTACCCGAACGCGACCTTGTCATCGAGGAAGCCGGTGCCGGCGAAGACGAAGACGATAATGACANCGATGAGGCGGATGCGGCTGAAGAAGCCGATGNCAGTGCTGAAGGTGACGACGAAGACGGTGACGGGGGCAAGAAGCCACGCTCGCGTCGACGCCGGCGTTCCCGCCGCGGCCGCAAGGGCGGTTCGGGCGACGAAGACAGCGCCGAGNGCNGGAAATCCGCTCGCGGTCGTTCAGACCGTGATGATGACGATGATGAAGACGAAAACGAAGACGACGTCGATCACGACGAGGACGAAGAGGACATTTTCGATGAAGACGCCGAGCGTCGCTCGATCATGCACTCGATCATCTCCCGACGTTACTCAATTCAAGAGGTGATCAAGCGCCGCCAGGTAATGCTGGTACAGGTGACCAAGGAAGAGCGGGGCAACAAGGGCGCTGCCCTGAGTTCCTACCTCTCGCTCGCCGGTCGCTATAGCGTTTACATGCCGAACACGACCCGGGGTGGCGGCATCTCCCGCAAGATTTCCTCGCCCAAGGACCGTCGCCGGCTCAAGACCATCCTCGACGATCTGGATCTGCCGCAGGATATTTCGATTATCGTCCGCACGGCCGGGAGCCAGCGGACCAAGGCAGAAATCAAGCGCGACTACGAATACCTGCGCCGGACCTGGGACGGGATCCGCGAAACCACGCTCAACTCCATGGCTCCTTCGCTGATCTACGAAGAAGCCAACGTGATGAAGCGGGCGATCCGCGACATGTATTCCAGCGATATGGAAGAAGTGCTGGTCGAGGGTGAAGAAGGCTACAAGGACGCCAAGAGCTTCATGAAGACCCTGACCCCGTCGCACGCCAAGCGGGTTCAGCAGTTCAAGAATGAAGGCACGTCGCTGTTCCAGCGCCACAAGGCCGAGCAGCAGCTTGATGCGCTGTTCAACCCGGTGGTGACGCTCAAGTCCGGCGGNTATCTGGTGCTGAACCAGACCGAGGCGCTGGTCGCGGTCGACGTCAACTCGGGCAAGGCGACCCGCGAGCGCTCGATCGAAGAGACGGCGCTGGCGACCAACCTTGAAGCCGCCGAAGAAGTCGCGCGACAGCTGCGCCTGCGTGATCTTGCCGGTCTGGTAGTGATCGACTTCATCGATATGGATGAATCGCGGCACCGGGGGCAGGTTGAGCGTCGGCTCAAGGAATCCATGCGTGGCGACCGCGCCCGCATTCAGCTGGGGCGGATTTCGCCCTTCGGCCTGCTGGAGCTGTCACGCCAGCGGATCCGCCCGTCCGTGTTCGATACCACCATGGTCGGCTGCCCGGTTTGTGGCGGGATCGGTGTTGTCCGCTCATCGGGGTCGCTGGCCNCGTCNATCATGCGCCGGNTTGGCGATCTGCTGCTCGAGCNTGACAATCTCGACCGGATCGAGATCGATGCGCCGACCGATGCTGCGCTGAAGGTGCTCAACGATCACCGCGAAGAGCTGGCCCAACTGGAAAACCAGCACGGGGTGAAGATCGCTGTGCTGCCGAACGCGCAACTGCACTCGCCGCACTTCCACCTGCGGGTCTACATCGAAGACAAGGTCGAGACCTTTGAAGAGGGCTACACCGCCGATCCGACGGCGCCGAAGAAAGATCGCCGTCGCGGCCGTCGTGGGGGTCGTTCTGAGGACCGGGACAAGGATCGCAGCCGCGATGACGAAGAGGGCGGAAGCCGTCGTGGGCGTCGTGGCCGGGGTCGCGGGTCCCGTGGTGAGGGCGAGGACGAGGGCGACAGCCGCAGCGCTGACGATATCGACGATCGCGCCGACAGCGAAGACGGCGACGGCGAGGGCGGTTCCCGCCGNCAGCGTGGTAAGCGCGGTGGCCGTCGGCGCGGCAAGCGAGACGGTGAAGGCGAGGCCAGTGCTTCGTCGGACACCGGNAGCGATGACAGCGGCGACGAATCCGATCGCCCCGAAGNTGAGGCCGGTGAAGAGGGCGATAAGCCCAAGCGCCGCCGGGGCAAGCGTGGCGGTCGCAACCGCCGCAAGTCACGCAGCGACGACGATGCAGGCGAAAATTCGGATACGGTGAGCGAAGCGGCGGATACCGCGGNTGAGCCAACCGCGGACGCCGAGGCCGCTGCTGCAGAAGAGGCACCGGCCGCTGACGCCGAGAGCGACGCTGAAGATAAGCCTAAGCCGCGCAAGCGTACCCGCAGCAAGGCCAAGGCAGCAGCCGAGCCTGAGGCGGAGGCAGACTCCGGCAAAGCGGATGAGGCAGCGGCTGAGGCCGNGACTTCTGACGCAGCCGCCGAAGAAGAAAAGCCGAAAAAGCGCACCCGGGCACCACGCAAATCGACGGCCAAGTCTGCAGCCAAGTCTGCAGCCAAGTCAGAGGATAAGGCAGAAGATAAGGCAGAAGCCAAAGACGAGCCCCCCGCAGACACGACGCCAGAAGCCTCGGACAACGAGGGCGAATCTGCGCGCTCGGCGACACTGGCCGTGGAGCCGGANACGCCGAAGAAGGAAGGCCCCCGCCGCCGTGGCTGGTGGTCTCGCGGCAAGTAAAATAACCGGAACGCAGGGACGAGAGACGTATGCGCGCTGAAATTCAAGCGGTTGCCGAGGAGATTGAAAAATCCCTCGCGCTGCTGAGGAGGCACCTTTGACTGGGACAACGCCCTACGCCGGTTCGACGAACTGACGGCGCTGTCCGAAGACCCTAACCTCTGGAATGACGCCGATTACGCCCGCAAGACCATGCAGGAACGCCAGCGGCTCGAGGTTGCGATCGAAGGCTATCGCAACCTGAGCACCGAGTTGCAGGACTGCCGCGACCTGATCGAGCTGGGCGAGGAAGAGGGCGATCAGGAGACCGTCGCCGAAGCCGAAGCGCAGATCCTGAGCCTGCAGGCTCAGGCCGCCAAGAAACAGCTTGAATCCCTGCTCTCNGGCGAGGCCGACCCNAACGACGCTTTCATCGAGATCAACGCCGGCGCCGGGGGCACCGAGGCGCANGATTGGGCGGGGATGCTGCTGCGGCTGTACTCGCGCTGGGCCAACGCCCACGGCTATAGCCTCGATGTGCTCGAAGAATCAGCCGGTGAAGAAGCCGGGATCAAGTCAACCACGCTGCAGATCAAGGGCGAGAACGCCTTTGGCTGGCTGAAGACCGAGACCGGCGTGCACCGTCTGGTGCGGATTTCCCCATTCGACAGCCAGAACCGCCGCCATACCTCGTTCGCGTCGGTCTGGGTCAGCCCGGTGGTCGACGACAGCATCGAGGTCGACATCCTCGATAAGGACCTGCGGGTCGACACCTATCGCGCTTCGGGTGCGGGCGGGCAGCACGTCAACCGGACCGACTCTGCCGTGCGCATCACCCACGAGCCCACGGGCATCGTCGTCCAGTGTCAGAACGACCGCAGCCAGCATAAGAACCGGGCGACAGCCATGAGCATGCTCAAGGCCAAGCTTTACGAACTGGAACTGCGCAAGCGGCAGGACGCGGCGCAGGCGGTCAATGACGAAAAGTCTGACATCGCCTGGGGGCACCAGATCCGCTCCTACGTGCTCCAGCCCTACCAGATGGTCAAAGACCTGCGCACCGGGGTGGAAACCTCGCAGACCGGCGCTGTGCTCGACGGAGAAATTGACCTGTTCCTCGAAGCCTCGCTGGCGGCTCAGCTGGGTGGTGACGAAGCNGACTAAGGGGCGCCGTTGATGGCGCCTCAGTCAGCCTTCAGCATCCATGAGAGCGGCGACGTACTGCGCCAGCGCCCGTGCGGCCGGATCAGCGGCGGAGGCNGGCCAGCGCTGAAAGCCTTCGTCCCGTAACCATGTCAGAAACCGCCTGCGCCTGTCGGCGTCGAAGGACAGATCGCCCAAGCCCTTAAAGGCGGCCGCCAGCGCGGTCTGATCTTGCACTTCGAGTGTGAGACCGCGTCCACCGAAGAAGCTCTGTCCCAACGTCACCACCGGGCGGTCGTAGGCGAAGGCTTCCAGCCCCACCGANGAATTGACCGTGACCACCGCCGCGCTGCGAGCCAGCAAGGCTGCTGAAGACCNGTNGGCGATCACCCGCACTCGGTCACTGGACGCTGTTGCGCGCTGCAGGGCTTGGGCCTGTCCAACCGCGCAGGACGGATGCGGGCGGAACACCACNGCCACGTCGCCGGGCAGGGACCGGGCTGCCTCGGTCACCGCGCTGATGAAGGCGGGCATATCCCCGACCCAGCCCCCGTGGACCGTGAGCTGGGTATCGGCAGCGACCTGCAGCGGGCAGTAAATGAACTGATCGGGCAAGGCTGCCGGCGTGCTACCCGTGTCGCGCTGAGCCGGGAACAGCCGGCCAAGCAGGCCGCGTTTTGGCCGCTGNCGCTGGGTGGCAGCGAACCAGTCGATGATCTCCGGGTCCGGCGCCGTGGTGAAGAAGCCGTCACCCTGCAGATGCGCCGCACCGGCGTTGGTCCCGCCCAGCCCTGCCTGCACAAAGCCGGGGTAGGCACAGCGCTCGAACTGAACCACCCGCAGGCCCGCGTGCTGCGCGGCGAGGGTCAGCAAGCCCCGACGACCGCGATAACCATTCCAGACCATCACGCCGCTGATCCCACGCTGCTCGAACAGATGCAGAAGCCCGTCCCACTGGCGACCGCGCAGCGCTTGGATCGCGTCCTGCTCCACCGGGGACAGGGGATGCAGGCGCCGTTGTCGCCGTTCTTCGCCCTCCAGCGCCAGCACGTCGTTCCANACAGCTTCAGGCAGGCCCGGGCCACCGCGNAGGCTGGGCAGGCGCCAGTGGCGCTCCAGCGGGGCCGGGAGGTGGGGNGCGATGGCGCGAAACAGCGGCCGCGCCAGATCGGGCGCATTAAGGGTCAGATACATGGCGCGCAGACTACAGACTTTTGGCCTTGGCCAAAGGGCCTTGCCGCACTTTCCTGTGCGCAACCTGATCCACTATGGAGGAGGAACACCGCAGACCGGAAACAGCAAGCGGACCTAGTCGCAGTCGTCCACCGGCTCGGGCTCGACGATGCACACCCCGTCGATGCTGACCAGCCGCCGGGAAACCAGGGGGAAGCTGGTAAAACCCAGCGTCGCCGGGATGGTGTAGTGTGACATGCCCATGGGCGCGGGGGTGTAGTAGGTGAAGCCTTGGACCGCGCNGTAGCCGCCGATCGGGATCAGACCCGGGTGGGCTGGCCCGTAGATCGGNGCACTCAGANTGGCCGTGCTGTAGTAGGGGCCGGGACTGGACAGCGGACGCAGCATCGTCCGGCCATCATAGCCAACGGTGGAATAGCAGGCGGAGACCAGGGGCAGGCAGAGGGCAAGCAGCCCCAGACGAGCCCCACGGAAAAGGGTCAGATTGCGTTTCATGGTCAGCTTCGTTCCTCGTCGATCACACGATCATTCGTGCNTTGTTTTTCGGATTTAGTGTAAAAGCCGCATGATTTTGAGCAAAACTAGCAGCCGGGTAGCCCGGTTTCCAAGCCCTTAAACCCGATAGCGGGTGATTTACGGACCGGCGGCGCATTATCGGCAACGGGGAAAGAAAAAGGGGGTGCTGCGCGCACCCCCTCGGGTCNTTGGTTCGGGCCGACTCGGGGCATTGGCCCTCTGACATCAGCTGCCCGGGAACAGGCGGATGTTGAGACCACCAAGGTTGATCTCGTAGCCGGTGAGCTGCTGGCGCAGTTGCAGCGCAGGCTGGAGCCAGCGCCCGTTCGGGTAGGCGGCNAGGTAGGCGTTGACTGCCTCGACCGAGTTCGCGGTCCGGNCCTGATCCCAGGCTTCACGCTCGGAACCGGCGTAGAGCGNGGCAGAGGACGCCAGCACGTAGCCGACACCGCTGGTGGTGTTGATGCGGTAGAATTCCGGATCGCCACCCTGACCCGTCGCCGTGATCAGAACGTCAGCGTTGATCACACCAAGGCGCGGTGCGCTGACGTCGGGCTGCGTCAGGACAAAGGCCCGGTTGGTCAGGTAGATTTTCTCCCGGATGTCTCGCATCTGCGGGCCCTGCGCGAGCAAGTCTTCGATCGCGCTGACCGCGTCTTCGTCAAAACGGCTGCCGGGGAATTCATCGCGGAAGTCACGGTAGGCTGCCACGGTGTTGGCATCGCTGGCCTGATCCCAGGCCTCGAACACCGAACCGGCGTAAAGTTCGACCCGACCGCTCCTGATGTAGCCCACGGAACCGCCTGCAAGGCGTAGTTCGATCCAGCGACCATTGCTGGTCTGGCGCGTGGCGCGGAAGGTGTCACCAGCCGATACTTCGGTCAGCACAGCCGACTGACGTGAAGTCTTGCGGTAGAGGTTGCTCGCCCGCTTGACCACGTGGATGCCGTTCAGCGCCTTGAAACCCGTGCTCTCTGCAGCCTGCAGCGACTGGATCGCAGCCACGGCTTCCTGCTCGAACGGGGAGTTGGGGTGCTGCGCGCGGAAACGGATGTATCCGAGCAGGGTGTCCGCCTCGACCGCCTGATCCCAGGCGGCGAAGACAGAGCCCTCGTAGACCACGTACAGGCTGTTGTGCACGAACACGGTCTCACCGTTCAGATCCAGCCGGATCCACGGGTGGCCCCGGACGATGCCGGTGGCNGTCAGGCGGGTGCCGCCGTCGACCTGACTGGCGACNGGCGAACGGGTGGTCGGCAGGCGGCGCAGGTTGGCGCGGCGCGTGATCACCACGTCACGGTTGATGGACTGAATGCGGTAGCTGGCGAGCTGCTCCCGGTAAGCCTGCTCGAGCAGGACTTCGATGCTCACCTGTGCGCTTTCGGCGTTGGGGCCTTCGGGGAAGGCATCAAGGTAAGCCTGATAGGCTTCGATCGTGCCTTCGCTCTGTGCCGTGGACCAGGCAGCCAGCTCCGAACCCGCCCAGGGTGCGAGCAGGGCCGGGTGAATGAAGCCGGTCGAGTTGTCCGGCATGATGATTTGGTACCAGCCGGTATCGGCAACCTGTCCGAGGTTGTAGACAACGGTTGCTGCGGGCAGGCGGGCAATCCGGCCAAAGCTTGTCGACGGGCCGCTGCGCACGTTGGCCTTGCGGGTCACGTACCAAGACTCGTTGATCGGGTTGAGCTGGAACTGTGGCTCGTTGGGTGCGTTCAGGTCATCGATCGCAGCCTGCGCAGCGTCCGCGTAGTAACCTTCGGGGAAGAAGGCGAGGTAGTNCTCAAAATCCTCGACGTTGTCCGAACCCTGAATCGCGTCCCAAAGGCGCTGCTCCCGCGCNGAAGGGCCTNCAGCGACAGGTTCTTCGACTTCGGGNTTCAGCCGGACGTTGGCGGTAAAGCCCCCGGAGAGGTAGGGGGTCTGACGACCACTGGATTGGTTCTCGACCCGCGCACCGACGTTGGTGAGGAAGGACACCGCCTCGCGGTCCATGCGCNAAAGGCGGTTGTTGAGGACCTTGGCAAAGACGTTGGCGTCGTTCTTCTGGCCTAGGTTACGCGCGCCGGGCTGAACCGCCATCAGCGTCANCGTGCTCTCGCTGTCTGCAGGTGCGACGGCACGGTCNGAGATCTGTGCACCCGGCAGCAGGGGCTTGAGCTGGTTATCAGCGAGGTGNCGGTAGTTGGTGTCCATGATCACCACGTCGGGNATCTCATCACGCTCCATCTGGGCCCGGACATCCTCCATGGCGATGAAGTTGAACGCGAGGTCAAGACCGGTTGTCACAGCGGCATCTGCGGGGACAAGGTGGGTGACACCATCGACGCTCACCACGTGCCCGGAATAAATGAACAGCCGGTGTTCAGGTGCGGCTTCACTGGCGAAGAACGTNGACAGGGCAGTGCGGGTCTCCTGCGCGCCGGCGTTGGTCAGCAGGGCGACATCGTAGCCGTTGCCGTCAAGCGTTTCCGCGAGCATGGATGCGTCCGAGGCTGCATCGGGCAGGTTGGAAAAGTTGGCGTAGGTTGAGTTGCCGATGATTAGCGCGATCGGCTGCGCTGCTGCTGATGCAGCGGCCAGAACCGAGAAGCCAAGGGCGGCTGCCAAGCCGGAAAGTGCGCGGGGCCGTGACATGGTATGGATCTCCTCATCATACGTAAGCCCCGCTTCAAATGTGCACGCCATAGGTGCAGGGGGCAAGATAAATTCGACCAACGGGACGCNAGAGCAGGGTTTGCCGGTCGGATCAACCTTCCTGAGCCCGCGTTGTAGCACTCAGGGATAAAGCGTTCGATTTTCACGCGTTCGTCGATACCGTGACATTTTGGGGCAAAATGTTTCAAACTGTGTCAGCTTGACGGCTACACTGGCGCGGTTGCCTGTCGGCCACCCTTTGCGCTTGTGCCAGAGCGCCCCACGAGAAGACGGAGAAAACCCTTGTCTGGACTAAAGAAGACTTTCGAAGGCTCGGTAACCTTCCTCGGGGTTAACAGCTCGCTGGATCAGGATCTGGTCTCCGCCGCGCTATCGGAGGTGCAGATGACCTTCGCTGGCTTTGAGGGCGAGGACCATGGCGGGCTGACCCGTTCAGCCTGTTCCCGGCTCAGAAACGTTCACCCCAAGGGGACGCCGCTCAAGAACCAGCGCCAGCTGACCGTGCTCAGCGTCGAAGAAATGGCAGAGACAGCCGACAGCATGGGCATCGACACCGGNATTCAGCCCGAATGGGTCGGTGCCAATCTCGTGCTCTCGGGCATACCGAGCCTNTCGCTGCTGCCACCNGGTTCGCGGCTGCAGTTCCCGGACGGGGGCACCATCGTCGTCGATCTGGAAAACGCGCCCTGCAAATTTCCCGCGGAGATCATCGAGGGCCACCATCCGGGCAAGGGCCTGTCCTACCCGACAGCAGCCAAGGGCAAGCGCGGTTTCACCGCCTTTGTCGAGCGCGAAGGCCGGGTCCGNCTGGGCGACCATGTTGCGGTCTTTTTCCCGACGCAAAANAAGCACCCGGCCCTCTGATTTGCCTTATAATGCTACAAATGGCCATGCTTTAATCCGGATTTCCGCCGCCGGAAAACTGTNTGTTCCACGCATTCAGTTTTCAGACGAAAGAGTACCCCTTGAACCACAAATTTCCGACCGGAACCAAGATTGACCCTGAGGATGGATCATCCCGTCTGCCCCTGCCTGAGGCTGACCTGGGGTTGGGCCGCGCGGGTCGCGCCGTTCGTCCATTGAAGCGCCCCGGTCGAAGAGGTCTGGGGGGGNCTGGGAGCGCCCTCACCCTTGGCATAGGGCTTGGTTTCGGACTGGGTGCCAATGAATCCGCAGAAGCGCAGGCTCAGGCTCAGGTGCTTGTGCAGGGTGCCGGACAGGACGGCTTTCAGTTTGTTCCGATCGAAACTCTGGCCGTGGAGCAACTCGGCGGTGGTGCTATCCGGGTTAGTACGCCCAGTGGCATTCAAGTGCTCGAAGCAGGGCAGTGGCTATACGCCAACGGTCAGGTGATGGCGTTGCAGTCTGTTCTCGCGCCGACCGTCAGCCTGGCAGAGGCTTGGACGGTTCAGGCTCCAACCATCGCTGCGACAACAGTGCCCATGCTGGTGCAACTTCCCACAGCGACGGCCGCGGCCGGCACAGCCAGCACCGCCGGCCTCGCACCGGCAGCGCCCATAATCGCATCAGCCGCTGCGCCGAGCCTGACGCAAATTGGCGTTGTGGCGGGCGGCGCAACGGTCGCCAGCGCCTCGGTTTATACCGGATACCGCCTGCTCAGCCGCGATGGCGAAGCGGATAGCGTCGATAACAGTGGATCTTCTTCNGGCAGCCCGGTAGCGGGCGATACGGCGAGCAGCCGCTCCGGAAACTCCGAGCCCGAGCAACAGCTGAACCTGCCGGGCCATTCGTCTTATTTTACCGGTGATCTGCTGATTGACTCGCTGCTAAGCGAGGAGGAAAGCCACTGGGGCGGCGCCGGGCTCTACGACACCCCGGCGACTATCACTTACAGCTTTTCAAACACCGGCTCGGCGCTGTCGATACGCGAAGGCGAGACGGTCCAGCCNGTCCCGGCCTTCTTCAAAACCAAAGTCCGTGAGCAACTCGACGAGCTGGAAGCGCTGGCCAACCTGACCTTCGTTGAAGTTCCCGATACCGGGAGTTTCAACGCTGCAAACGGTGAGGGTCGTGGCCATATCAATATTACCGTGACCGATGATGCCATCGGAAATTCCTATGCCGTGCTTCCGGCAGGGGCTGAACCGTGGCTGGTCGACGATCACGGCGATATCGTCTTTGATGGAGATCTGCTTCAAGACGGTTATTGGGTCGACCCCTATCGCGGTGGAGAGATGATCCTGACCCATGAGATCCTGCACGCGCTCGGGCTGGAACACCCCTTTGAGGGCTACATGGATGCCCCCGCCTACATCGACAATCAGTATTTCACGGCGCTGAGTTACACAGAAGTCTACGGCGATACAGTCTTCCCGGCAGCCGCGATGATCGCCGACATCGCAGCGCTTCAGCACCTGTACGGCGTCAACACAGCCACGGCGACCGGCGATGACATCTACACCTTCGACAGCCGCGAGATCTTCGTCGGCACCATCTGGGACGCAGGCGGGGTCGACACGATCGTGCACGAAGGCGCGCGTGACGCCATCATCAACCTCTTCCCCGGGCAGGCCAGTCAGGTCGGCGCGCCGCCGTCGGAATCCAGCTCGTTTTCTGTGGAGAGCATCGGCCACGACGCCGACGATACCATCGCCTCGATATTTATCGAGAACGACAGCGACGGCTGGGCGCAGATCGCCGAAGACGGCAAATCGTTCCGGCTGGTGTTCGACCCGGACACGTCGAATGCCGATGGCGACGGTCTGATGGGCTTTTCCGTCTACTTCGAAGACGGCAGCAGCGATTCTTACGTCATCAATAATAACAGCGTTGAGGTCGGCCTGCGCGATAACCTGCACCTTGCACAGGGCGTGGTGATCGAGAACGCCGAGGGCGGCAGCGGCGATGACCAGTTGATCGGGAACGGCTTTGCCAACGTCCTCAACGGCGGTCGCGGCGACGATCATCTAACCGGCGGTGGCGGGGCGGATATCTTCCGCTTCGAGGCTGGCTTTGGTACCGACGTGATCCAGGATTTCCGGATCGGCGAGGACCGGCTCGAGTTCTACGGCATCGATAGCGGCACGGCTGAACTGGTCGCTGGAGACACCATCATCACGGTGGTGGGTGAAGGGACCATCACCCTCGAAGACGCAGACGTTACCGACATCATGGGCATGGACAGCCTGCTGGTTTGATGACAGGTCCGGTACTCTCTCCAACGGCCGTTTCCGGCTTGATGCTGCCCCCGCTGCGTATCCGGGCGCTGTGGTTCGGGCTTGCGCTGCTTGTGTGGCTGGTTCTGGCNGTGCCGGCGTCGGCGCAGATGGTGATTTACCCCAAGACCGGGCAGCGCTTTGCCCTGCTCGGGCGGGGTGAGCCGACGGTTATTGTGCTCAACGGGCTGGCGTCATCGATCGGCGAGTGGATGCCCGTGGTGCGGCGGGTTTCGGCGCAGACCCGGGTCTTTGTCTACGAACGGCGCGGCAACGGTCGTTCGCCGGTCATCGCCAGCGCGCGCGGCTCGCGGGTAATCGCCGAAGAACTGCTGGAAATGCTCGACGACCTCAGCATCGATGGGCCTTACGTGCTGGTCGGGCACTCGCTGGGGGCGGTCTACGCCCAGACCTTTGCTCGGCTCTACCCGGATCAGGTTGCTGGCCTGCTGCTGGTCGACCCGTCGGTCGAGCAACTCGACCGCTTCATGATGGGGGAGGATGAAGAAACCACCATGCCGCCGATGACGCTGGTGTTCAGCCCCGGGGCCAAGGCGGAATTCCGTGGCCGTCGCATGGCCATCACCGACCGTGATGCAGCCCCGCCCCTGCCCGAGGGGATCCCGGTGACGGTGCTCTCCGCCGGGCGCAACATGACCGGCGGCTACAGTGAGTTGCAGGAGCAGGTAACGGCGCTGCAGTCGCTGATGGCCGCAGACAGCGACGACGGCAGGCACCTGATCGTCGAAAACTCAGGGCACAACATCCAGAAGGAGGCCCCGCACGCGATCGAGCTGGAAATCGCCAGGCTGGTCGCGATTGGCCGCTCCAAAATCTGGAACATGCCCCAGCCAGAAGATGTGGCAGACGATACCGGCGATGAGGCGGCTGAGGAATTACCGCCAGCAGAACAGACAAAAGCGCCCGGCACCGAAGGGGCGAGCGAGGCCAACGGCTGAAGCCGTCGGCCACCGGTTTCTTGNCGCNGGTGGGCCGTCAGGCGGATCAGTCTTCGGCGACTTCGTCCCGCACCCTGAACATCAGCAGCAGACCCACCAGCCAGAACACCAGAATCGGCATCATGCCGATATCCATGTTGTTGGTCAGGATGGTGACCGTGGCGACCGCAAACGGACCGAGGAAGGTCGTCGCTTTGCCGCTTAGTGCGAGAAAACCGAAGTACTCGGTGCGCTGGTTGGCCGGTGCGATCCGGGCCATNAACGAGCGACCGGCAGCCTGCACCGGGCCNACGAAGATCCCCAACGCTGCGCCGAAGCCNATGAAGGCCGTGGTCGCGGCTGCGTCGGGCAGCCAGTAAGGGGCCGTCAGACCCGGCACCCCGAGCACCAGCAGGCCGATCAGCGAGGCGACAATCACGCGCTTCGCGCCGAAGCGGTCATCGAGGTAGCCGAAGGCAAAGGCACCAATCCCGGCGGTCACGTTAAGCAGGATGCCGAACATGATGATCTGGGTCAGGTCCATGCCGTGGCGGATCGCAGCGTAGGTCGCTCCCATGGCGAACAGGGTGACCGAGCCGTCGGTAAAGATCATGCGCGCGATCAGGAACCGGCGGATGTTAGGCTGGCGTAGGATGGTCCCGCCGGTTTTGCGAACCGTGCTCAGGCCCTCGCGGATNGCCNGCCCGACCGGCAGACCCTTGCCCGGCCGGTCCGGCGTGAACAGGAACAGCGGCAGCATGAACAGGAAGAACCAGCCGGCGACGATCAGGTTGGTCATCAGCGTGGCGTTGAGCTGNGCCTCACCCTCTGAGCCCAGCACCAGCACCAGACACAGCACAAGGCTGATCAGCCCGCCGAANTAGCCCAGCCCCCAGGCCCAGCCCGACCAGCGGCCGACCCTGTCCTTGCTGACGAGATCGGGCAGCATGGCATTGTTGAACACGATCCCGAGCTCGAAGCCTGAGTTCGCGACCGCAACCAACAGCACCGCCGGAATGATGAAAATCGGCTCGGGCCGCATGAAGAACAGCGCGACGGTGGCGATGATACAGATCATCGAAAAGGTGAAGATCCACGGCTTGCGGCGCCCGCCAAGGTCGGCCACTGCGCCGAATATCGGCGCCAGCAGGGCGATGGAAATGGCAATGAAGGTGGTGGAATAGCCCCACAGCGCCTGTCCCCGCGTATCGCCGAGCCGCTCCGAAAGGGTGAGATTGGCTTCCTGCTCTTCGCTCAGGCACCCTGCCCACTCCGCGGTACAGACGAGTACGTCGGCGAAGTAGATCGAGAAAATGAAGGTGATGACAATCGTGGTGAAGGCTGAATTGGCGAAGTCATAGAGCGACCAGGACCAGAGCGCGCGCGGTCCTGCTTGTTTGGTGGTCGTCGTGGTCATGGATCAGGCCTCCCCAAGGCTGCCGCCCGAGGGCGGAAATAGCGAACTGGCGGCACACTACACGGAAAGACGGTCTCCATAAATCACCGGATTGACCGCTGATCTGTCTGTGTTCGCCGGACTTGTCCCCAGTTGGGGCGGATATGCCCTGTTTCAGGGCTTTGGACGCCGCGCCTGCGCCCTATGGACAGGCCCTGAGTTGCTGACAGGGTCAGAGTTGTTGACCGGGCCGGAATTGCCGATAGGCTCAGCTCCATAACGACTTGCAGAACAATATGTCCTGAGCACCGGGGGAGACTGACCATGTTCGTGCCTGACCTGAACCAATCCTACGACTGGTCCTTTCCGATCCCGCTGCTCTATGGGCCGGGCCGGCTGGCCGAGCTGGGGGCGCTGTGCCAGTGCCACGGGGTGACCAATGCCCTGATTGTCACCGACCGCGCCAGCCGTGATCTCCCCTTTGTGCAGGGTGCGCTGGATGCGCTGGCAGCGACGGGTCTCAAGGGCGCTGTGTTCAGCGATGTGGCCCCCAACCCGACCGATCAGAACGCTGAAGACGGATTGGCTGCCTATCGGGCCGGTGGTCACGACGGGGTGGTGGCGATCGGGGGTGGCAGCGGCATGGACGCGGGCAAGGCGATCAGCCTGCTGGCGGGCAAGGCCGGGGACATCTGGCGCTTTGACTATGATCTGGAGGTCGATGACAGCCTGAGCGCGGCTGATTTTCCGCCGCTGTTCTGTATTCCGACCACCTCGGGCACCGGGGCCGAGAGCGAGAGCACGGCGATGGTGATCGACACCAAGGCGCTGACCAAGCGCTGCATCTGGCACCCAACCCACCATCCGCGCGCTGCGATTCTCGACCCCTTGGTGACAGTGGGCCTGCCGCCTAAGCTGACCGCCTGGACCGGCATCGACGCGCTGGTGCACGCGATCGAGGCCTATTGCGTGCCGGACTTCAACCCGCTGTGTGACGGCATGGCGCTGCAGGGGCTGGAGCTGGTTTCCGCGGGTCTGCCGCAGGTGATGCAGGACCCCGCGTCCATCCCGGCACGCGGAACCATGATTGTCGGCTCCTGTCTGGCGGGGATCGCCTTTCTCAAGGGGCTGGGTCTGGTGCACTCCATCAGCCATATGGTCGGCGCAGAGTTTGACACCCACCACGGCCTGACCAACGCTGTGCTGCTGCCGATTGTGCTCCGCTTTAACGAGGCTGCAATCGCCGCAAAGGTCCGGCCTATGAGCCAGGCCATGGGGCTGGAAACCACTGATTTNGAGAGCTTTTACGCGGCNGTCTGTGCCTTGCTCGACGACTGCGATATCCCGCGTTCACTGGCTGATATCGGGGTTGAGACCGACGAGGCCGGCATCCAGCGCCTTGCCGCCAAAGCGGTGCGGGATGCGGCTACGGGCACCAATGCGTCCGAAGCCGGTGTGCCGGAGATTGCCGACCTGATCCGCCGCTCGCTGGTCGCAGCGCGCTANGAGAAACCCGATGGCCGCCGCCACCCTCGATGGACCTGGGGAAGAGGGGGCGGGGGAGACCCGGTGACTGAACCCCGGGCCTGAACCCTGGGCCTGAACCCCGTGGGCGCGAAAGGAATACCGCTATGGATGCTACCGAGCTGAGTTTTCTGTCTGCGCGGGACGTGCTTGCCCGCTTCCGAGACAAAAGCCTGTCGCCGGTCGACTATTTGGACGTGCTGATCGCCCGCACGAACGCCATCAACCCAGCGATCAACGCCTATACCGAGACCTTCTTCGACGAAGCCCGGCAGCAGGCGAAGGCGGCCGCCGAACGCTATGCCGCCGGCACCGCCCGGGCGCTGGAGGGCTTGCCGGTCGCGATCAAGGATGTGCATCGCATGGCCGGGCGCAGGACCACCCAGGGTTCACTGACGCTCAAGGACAACATCGATACCGAGACCGACCCGATGATCGAACGGCTGGAGGCCGCCGGCGCGATCTTCCATGCCCGGACGACGACGCCAGAATTCTGCCTGTCGGCGGTCTGCAATTCACACCTGTGGGGCGTAACCCGAAACCCCTTCAACCTCGATTTCGGCCCCGGGGGGTCCTCGGGCGGGTCTGCAGCTGCGCTCGCGGCCGGGTTGACCCCGCTGGCGACCGGGACCGATATCGGTGGGTCGATCCGCATCCCGGCAAGCTGCTGCGGGTTGGCGGGGTACAAGCCGCCCCACGGCCGCAATCCCGATGGTCCGCCGGCCAACTTCGACCGCTACAACCACTGTGGTTTTCTTGCACGCGACGTCGGCGACATCGCGCTGGGCCAGAACATCGTCTCCGGCCCGCACCCGCTCGACCACGACAGNCTGCCCGACCGGATCGAACTGGCCGAGGCTNGTCCGCCCGCCAGGCTGCGCGTGGCCTGGTCCATGGATCTGGGTTACGTGCCGATCGAGGATGAGGTGCGCCAGAACACGTACGCAGCGCTGGAGGCCCTGCGCGCAGCGGGCTGNNCGGTCGAGGAGGTCGATCTGGGCTGGGGCAGCTGGGTCGATGAGGCCGCCATGAGCTGGTACGCCGCCATGCACTTCGGCCGCGCCGCGCTATGGGCAGCGGAGCAGGGTCAGCGCGACCAGCTGACCGACTACGGCCGTCTGGCCGCTGATATTGCCGCGCGGCTGGGACCGGACGACGTTGCGCGCTCTTGGGAAGGGCAGCACCGCATGTATCAGAGCCTTGGGCCCGTGCTGGCCGACTACGACGTCCTGCTGTGCCCGACGCTGTCGATCGGTGCTGTACGGACCGACCACGATGCCACCAACCCGGCTTTCGAGGTCGCGGGCACACCCGTCGACGGCGAGTACGGCTGGCTGCTGACCCACCAGTTCAACATGCAGTACAACTGCCCGGTGATAACGCTGCCCTCGGGGCGGGACCGACATGGCGTGCCGACAGGCATCCAGCTTGTTACCCGGCCCTTCGACGATGCGGGACTGTTCGAGGCGGCCTATACCTACGAGCACGCCATGCCCGGCGCGTTTCTGCCCCGGACCGAGCTGCCCGCCATCGCGCGCTAGCCCGGCCCCCTCAAGCTGCACCGGGGAAACCGGCCTGCGCAACGCGGATCGAAAGCGGGTGGCAAAGTCGCAGTCAGCCCGCCTCGGATGCTGCCTGTTTGGTGCGATTTCGCCGTTTTTGCCATGAAGACCCTTTCGCGGTCGGTGTGGTTCTGCTTTTCTGCATATGAATGAGCCTCTGCCCCTCGGGGCGCGCTGATTATCTGGGAGGAGACTGGATCATGACCGCACCGATCCGACCGCGATCGGGCAGCCCGACGATGGGGCGCCTGTTGGTCATCGACGGCGTGAACTACACCGCGCTGGCTTGGGCCGTGCTGGCACTGGCCGTGTCGATCCTCGTCTACCGTGTCTTCGGCTTCAAGTATGGTTTCCCTGAAGCCATCTCTTCGCGCATCGATTTCATCTACTGGATCAACATCGGCGAGGACTGGCTCAAGGCCAACGTGCGCGATACCACCCGCGCCATCGCCAAGGTCATCACCTACTGGATCGGTGAGGTCGAGTATTTCCTGCAGGTGCGGCCCTGGCCGCTGGTGGTCGTCGCGCTCGGGTTGCTCGGGCTGCGGTTCGGCGGCCTGCGGCTAGCGCTGCTGACCGTGGTCGGGGTCATGTTCTGGGGCGCTGTCGACATGTGGGATCCGGCGATGTCGACCCTGTCGCTCATGGGTGTGTCAGTGGTGATTTCGGTGGTGCTGGGCATCCCGCTTGGGGTCTGGTGTTCGCAGAACGACCGGGTTGAGTCCGCCATCCGGCCTGTGCTCGACGCCATGCAAACCATGCCGGCCTTCGTCTATCTGCTGCCGGCAATCTTTCTGTTCGGTATCGGCAACACTGGGGCGGCGATGGCGATCATCATCTACGCGATGCCGCCGGTGGTGCGTCTGACCAACTTGGGCATCCGGCAGGTGCCCCAGACCTCGGTTGAGGTGGCGCAGAGCTTCGGCTCGACCCGGTTGCAGACCATGGCCAAGGTACAGATCCCGCAGGCCATGCCCTCGATCGTGCTTGGCATCAATCAGACCATCATGATGGCACTGGGGCTGGCGGTGCTGGCCGCCTTTATCGGTACCGGCGGTCTGGGGCGCGAGGTCTACAAGGCGCTGTTCAAGCTCAAGGTCGGCTGGGCCTTCGAGGCGGGCATGTGCATCGTCTTTATGGCGATCATCTTCGACCGGCTGACGCTGGCAATTGGCGCGCCCAAGGACAGCGAGGCCCTCGCGGACCGCACCCAGCTGCGCTTCCGGCTGCTGCCCCAGACCTGGTACCGGGTCGCACCAGCGCGCTGGTTCGAGCAGGGGCTGGATGCCCTCTGGCGCGGGATCGGNTCGGCGTCGAGCGCGCTGACCCACGGCGTGGCGCTGGCGCTGGGCGGGCTGCTGGGGCTGGTNAACCGGGACTTCGGGGCNTCGTTCGCGCGCGGGCTGAAGGCGCGGCAGTTCCTGTTCATCGCGGTGCTTATCATCCTGGCGATTTTCGCTGTCGACCGCTGGATCTATGACATCGGGTACTATCCTGATTCGCTGATGTTCCGCATGCGCGGGCCGGTCGATGACAGCGTGGACTGGCTGGCGTCGAACAAGATTTTTGCAGCCTTCTCCAAGGGGCTGCGGGCCTTCACCTTNCTCTACCTGCTNGACCCGCTGGAGAAATTCCTCGTGGGCCTGCCGTGGTTCTACGCGCTGGGCGGGCTGTTCCTCATGGCTTGGGCTGCAGGGGGCTGGCGTTTCGCGGCCGTGGTGAGCTTCCTGATGTTCCTGACCGGGGTCGGGAACATCTGGGTGCCGACNATGGAGACGATTGCCGCAACCCTTGCCTCGGTGCTGGTGTGTGTGGTNGTGGGGCTGCCGCTCGGGATATTCGCGGCCTACAACCGCACGCTGGAGCGGATCCTGACCCCGATCCTCGACACCATGCAGACCATGCCGACCTTTGTTTATCTGATCCCGGTGTTGATGCTGTTCGGCGGCAACAAGGTGACGGCGATCATCGCCACGGTGATCTATGCGCTGCCTCCGATGGTGCGGATGACCATGCTGGGGCTGAAGCAGGTGCCGGCGCAGGTGAATGAAGTCTGCGATGCCTATGGTTCGACCCAGTCACAGTCGCTGTTCAAGGTCAAGCTGCCGATGGCAAGTCCGTCGATCATGCTTGGCGTCAATCAGGCGATCGCCATGGCGCTGGCCATGCAGGTGATCACGCCGATGGTGGCGGGCGAGGGGCTGGGTCTGGTGGTGTTCCAGGCCATGACGATGGCTGATACCGGTGCAGGCTTGGTGGGCGGCATCGGGATCGTGCTGGTGGCGGTCATGCTCGACCGGCTGACCAGCGCGGCGACGGCCCGGCAGCGCAAGGCGCTGGGGCTCTGAGGACCAAGACTGTCCGCCGATAAGGGCTGTTTGGGGCGCGGTGCTCCGAGCCTTTTTGGTTGCGCGCTCGGACCTTGGCCGCTTCGCGGCCTTCGGTCCTCCCACGCGCAACGATACGGACACGCCGGGCTGCGCCCGACGTGACGTCTTACACGCTCATAGGTGAACCCGTTTTTCGCGCCGGCTTAAAGTCACTGCGCGGGGGAGATTTGTAAGCCGCGAAGCGGCGTCAAATCGAGCCCGCAACCCCCTTTGTTCGAGCCCCACCAACAGCCGTTGAAACGCCCTCTATTCCCAACAGCGCAAGCCCGAGGCCGGCGCAAAAAAGAACGGGCCATTGCAACCGCAACAGCCCGTTCCGTGTCACCTCAAGAGAGGGCGCAGTGGCGCAACCTTACTGCAGCCACGCTCTCCAGATGTCTTCGTTGTTGGCGAGCCACTCATCGACCACGTCCTGGACTTCTTCGCCCTGAACGTCGACCGCGTAGATCATCTGAGCCTGCTGGGCGTTGGTGATCCGCGAGTTCGCAATCATCGCCAGCGCGGCGTCGTGCTTGCCGAACAGACGCTCGGAGGCGTAGTTGATGGTCACGTCCTCAGCCCAGCCGGACTTTGGCCATGCGCTGCCGTCACCGTAAGGATCCAGCTCCAGCGCAACCAGATCGAGCTCAGCGTGGATCCAGTGCGGCTCCCACGCGTAGGCCACGAATGGCTCCTGACGCTTGTAAGCACCCTGCATCTCTGCCCAGAGCGCGGTCTCGGAACCCAGAACCACAGCTTCGAAGCCAACGCCGTAGGCATCAGCACGCGCCTGGTCGTCACACTCCCAGTTTAGCGCCGGACAGCCGATCAGACGACCCTTGCCACCGGTTTCCACGGTCGCAAACAGGTCGACATAGTTCGCCAGATCAGAGAAGCGCACCAGGTCTTTGGCCGCGGCATCGTCGCCCTCGACCAGGTAGCGCGGCACGTAGTAGCTGGACTTACCGATGACGCCGGTCTCNCCGACGATCTTGACGGTGCCCGGGCCACCCCACTCTTCGAACCAGGTGCCTTTGGCCGGGTTGTAGGACGGCCAGTACTCGAAGCCCATGTCGATATCGCCACCGGCAATCGCTTCCAGCGTCGCGTTACCCGAAGGCAGTTCGATGTAGTTGATCTTGTAGTCGTACTCCCGCTCCAGAATGGTCATGAGCAGGCGTCCCGTCACAACCGCGCCGGTCCAGTCAGCCACAGCTGCGTTCAGGCGGCCCTGCGCATGGGCGACAGTGTTAAACGAAAGCGTAGAAGCCAACAGCGTCGCGCCGAGGGCAGCAATTTTCAGCATTGTCATAGTCTCTCTCCTCCATAAGCCCGACTACCTAAGGCAGCCGGGGAAACCTATGCATTGATACTAAAGCGCCTTTCATGCCAAATGCCTAGAGGGAAGTGACGTGAAGTNGCGAAAAAGGGCGATAAACCCCAGCGTCATCAGCGGCGCTGTGGTAAGGAAGAGGCGTCGCACCGACCCGCGACAAAGGAGGATTTGCTTTGGATACGATGATCGCCGCTTCGGGCGTCTGGAAAATCTTCGGGGCTAATGCCGAGCAGGTGCTCGACACCCACGACCGCAGCAAATCCCGCGATGAAATTCAGGAAGAAACTGGCCACGTGGTCGCGGTCAAGGATGTCGACTTCGAGGTCCGGCGCGGCGAGTGTTTCGTGGTCATGGGGCTGTCCGGCTCGGGTAAATCGACCCTGTTGCGCACCCTGACCCGCCTGATCGAACCCACGGGCGGCAGCATCACCATCGACGGCCATGACGTGCGCGACCTCAGCCAGCGTGAGCTGAGGGACCTGCGTCGCTCGAAGGTCGCCATGGTATTCCAGCACTTCGGCCTGTTTCCCCACCGCAGCGTCATCGACAACATCGCCTACGGGCTCGAAGTGCGCGGCATGGGCAAGATCAAGCGCACCGAGAAGGCCGAGGAAATCCTCGATCTGGTCGGCCTGAGCGGCTGGGGTGAGCGTTTCCCGCGCGAGCTGTCCGGGGGCATGCAGCAGCGTGTGGGCCTCGCCCGCGCCATGGCCATGGATCCCGAGATCCTGTTCTTCGATGAGCCCTTTTCGGCGCTCGATCCGCTGATCCGGCGGGAGATGCAGGACGAGTTGCTCGACCTGCAGGCCAAGCTGCAGAAAACCATGGTGTTTATCACCCACGACTTCCTCGAAGCCATCAAAATGGGCGACCACATCGCGATCATGAAGGACGGCGAAATCGTCCAGATCGGCACGCCCGAGGAAATCGTCGCCGCGCCCGTTGACGACTACGTCCGCGATTTCACCGAGGATGTCCCGCGCTACAAGGTCCTTTCCGTGGGCAAGGTCATGCGCCCGGCCAGCAAAGGCCTCAGCGCCAAAGGCGGGGTCCGGTCCGGCGCCAAGATCGAATCAGCCATCAATCAGGTTGCCGATACCGACAGCCCGGTTGCCGTCCTCGACGAAGCCGAGGAAATCGTCGGCGAAATCGACCGTGAAATCATCATGCGGGCCATGACCAGCTAGGGCCGTGGCATCACGCCCTGGCAACAGACCCGACAGTCCCGCCCGGGTGCGGGCCTGCCGTTAGTTCCGGCCATCCGCCAGTAACAATCTGACCAGCAACCACGGAGGATCNCCGGTGGACGTATCCGAAGTCACGCGGAACCTGAGTTCGCTCGGCGGCGCCAAGTGGGACATGCACGTGCGGGCGCGGGCGCTGGCTGCCGCCGGGCATCCGATCATCGAGCTGACCATCGGCGAACCGGATGAGCCCATGGCCCCGGCGCTGGTGCCCGCCATGGCGCAGGCGCTGCAGGCCGGCCGGGTCGGCTACTCCAACGGGCGGGGCGAAGCGGCGCTGCTCGACGCGCTGGCAGCGCGCTACACCGCCCGGCGCGGTCGGGTGTTCTCACCCGATAATTTCCTCGCCTTTCCCGGCACGCAGACGGCGCTCTACGCGCTGATGCGCGGGCTGGTGAACCCCGGCGACGAAGTCGTGGTCTTCGACCCTTGCTACGCCACCTACGAAGGCGTCGTCGCCGGNGCAGGCGCAACCATGGTCTCCGNGCCGCTGAACCCCGACGCCGGCTTCAGCATCGATTTCGCCGCGCTCGAGGCGGTGCTGACCCCCCGAACCCGCGCAATCCTGCTCAATAACCCCCACAACCCCGCTGGATCGCTGCTCAATGAGGACACCTGTGAGCGTCTGGGCGGCCTCGCGGTGCAGCGGGGCCTGTGGCTGATCTGCGATGAGGTCTACGAGGACCTGATCTACGACAACCGCCCGCTGGTCTCGCCGCTCAATCACGCAGCCTTCNACGGGCACGCGCTGGGCTGTGCTTCGATCTCGAAGTCCCACGCTGCGCCTGGGCTGCGCTCGGGCTGGGTCGTGGGCGCTGAAGAGGTGGTCGGCCAACTGGTGCCACTGGCCGAGACCATGCTGTTCGGCAATCAACCCTTTATCGCTGACGCAACTGCCGCTGCCTTGGGCGACACGGGCGAGACGGCCGCGCGCATGCGGGAATCGCTCCGGCGGCGGGCGCAGCTTGTGACCGCGGCACTNGACGGGGTTGCTGGGCTGCGGGTGGCAGAGCCACAGGCCGGGATGTTTGCCCTCGTCGGGGTCGGCGATACNGGGGTCGGGCTGGATGGCCANGCCTTTGCCTCGCGCCTGCTCGAACAGGCCGGGGTCGCGGTCATGCCGGGCACGTCCTTCGGCGCGGTAACCCGGGACTGGATCCGGCTGAGCCTGACCGTGCCCGATGAGATGCTGCAGCGCGCCTGCGACCGGATCGCAGCCTTCTGCGGCTGACCCTTTCTTCGGCGGAATCCCCCAGCCGGACCGGACCTTCCGCCTTTCTGGGCGCTCAGGGCTTGTTCTGGCCGCCGAAAACCCGTCGCAGCCAGCCGCCGATCGCCTGCCGACGGGTCCAGAGGATCAGTGCCAGCGCGAACACCAGCCCGGTGATGTACATGAACATGATGGTCATAGGAGCGGCCTTCGCCGTTTCACTTTCGGATCCGGACAGGGTATCGGGGTTTGTGCCAGGATCAACCCACCTAGCGACCGTGGAAGTCCCGTCCCGAAACAGGGCCGTTCTGACCGATGAACCAGCCAGAGGAAGGTATGAAAAGATCATGACCAGCGTTTCGACCCACNTNATGTTTCAGGGGCAGGGGGCCGAGGCGCTGGAGCTCTACGCCTCGATCTTTCCCGGCTTCGAGACCCTCGCTCGCGAAGACTATGGCCCCGACGACATCGGCCCGGCCGGCACCATCAAACTTGCCACCATCGGGTTCAACGGTGCCATCCTGCAGGTGATCGACAGCCCGATCCCGCACGCTTTTGATTTGACCCCGTCCATGTCTCTGTTCGTGGATTGTGACAGCGAGGACGAGCTGACCCGGGTGTTCACCACCCTGTCAGAAGGCGGCGAAGTGATGATGCCGCTCGACAACTATGGCTTCAGCCGGCGCTTTGGCTGGTGCAGGGACCGGTTCGGACTATCTTGGCAGATTAACCTGCCCTGACTCCGCACCCCGTGGACAGACGGGCAGGCCGAACGAAAGTGCCGTCATGCCCTCACCAACCGCCGCCGAGCGCCTCAGCGCCGCAACACGAAAGCGCCAAACCGTCGCAGAGCAGTGGGCGAGGACGCGCAACAACGACGTCTCCAACCTGCTCTCCACCACCCTGCCTGCGCTGTTCGATATCGATCGCTTCGGGCTGTTCGTGCTGAGCCGGGACAGCCAGAGCGTCTGGCTGGAGGCCGGGACCGGGGTCACCCAGCGATCGATTGTTGTCGAGGCCGAGGGCTCGTTGGTGGGGGAGGCCATCCGCAACCGTCAAACCCGNATCGACACCGACCTCTCCAACGGCAAGGGTGCCTTTGTGAGCGTCGGTGACAAGCTGGGTTACCGGCCGCAGAGTGCGATGACAGCGCCTGTGTTCTGTCCATCGACAGGCAACGCCATCGGTGCCCTTCAGGTCATGAACGGCGAACGACCGGTGGCGTGGAGCGAGCGCGACCGGGGTCTGCTGGAGGAGCTGTGCCACAGCATCTCGCAGANGGTGCAGCTCCTGCACCAGCATCAGGACATCGTCGCCGAGCTCGANCGTCTGGATCAGGAAATCAAGGCGCTCGACCAGCAGGAATCCGCGATCCGGGGCGGGCACATGCTGCGCACCTTCGAGCCTGCCACCGCCTTGCACGGCGAGGGCTTTCTGCACGGTCTCTACGGCCAGACGGTGTTTCCGCCCTTCATCGACGTCGCGGCGAATGCCGACCTGGCGCGCAGCTGGGATACGGACGCGCACGACATCTTTATCGCCACGCACCAGAAAGTCGGCACCCACCTGGCAAAGAAGTTCGTGGTTGAGTTGCTGCACGAAGGCCTGAAGCACCGTCCGAACGTCTACGACACCCGCGATATCGGCCACGGTACCGTGCCCTGGCCCGAGGTCTCCGTTTCCCAGCACGGCCGCGCGTGGATCGATGAGCACATCGCCCGCACCCACGATACGCCGCGTGCCTGGTACGTCCACTGCGGCTACGACGACATGCCCGTCCGCAGTCTGCACCCGCAGACCAAATTCATCATGGTTTACCGCGACCCCAAGGCGGTGGCGGTTTCCCAGTATTTCTTCTGGAAGCGTCATCCGCTGCTGGCCGTGCCCGAAGACCTGANTATGGACGAATTCGTCGAGCTGTTCGTCGGGGGCAATCTCTACTTCGGCGACTACCACGACCACGTCAGCGGNTGGATCCGGCGACGGGACCAGCGCATTGCGACCCAGAATATTCTGGCGCTGAGCTATGAGGACATGGTCAACCGCAAGCCCGAAGTCGCGCGGGCGCTGGCGCGTTTTCTGCTCCCTGATACTTCGTTCTCTGAGGATGCGCTGGCGCGGATTACAGAGGCAACCGAGTTCAAGAAGATGAAGGACGAGGTCACCAGCAATCCGCAGAGCTTCCACCTCAACCCCAAGGTCTATTTCCGCTCTGGCACGACCAACGACTGGGAGCAGAAGCTGTCGGACGCTGCCATTGCAGCCATCGATGAGAAGAGCNNGGCGAAGTGGGACGGGCGCACCGATGGCCCTGCACTCGATCAGGGCGTGACGGTGCTCGGAGACCTGACGGGCGACAGCCGTCGCTGAACCGGGCCCTCAGGGTGCGTCGGGCAGGGCCAGCGGGTCTGCGGCCCTGACGAAATCCAGCTCGGCCATGGCTTCGGCCTGCGCCGACAAATGCGGGAACGGCGCCAGATCGAGACCGAGCCGTTGCGCCCCCAGCAACTGCGGATAGACGAAAATATCGGCCGCGGACACNGAGCGACCCAGTGCGAAGGGACCATCGCTGCGGGCAAATACGGCGTCCAGTAGGCCCAGATTGCTGATCAGCATAGCCTCGATAAAGTCTTTCGCCTGCCGGTCAAAGGTGCCGTCGTCCTGATCGGAAAAGTGTGTCCGAATTGATCGCCGGATCGCACCGGGCAGGGTCAGAGGCTGGATATAGGACGAGACGCGTTCACAGATGGCGATGGCNCGGGCCTTGGCTTCCGGGTTCGCNGGGAAGAGCCGCCGGTNGCCGAGGTCGNCGCCCCCTTGTTCTGCGAGGCTTTCAATCAGCGATACGATCGCGAGCGACTGCGTCAGCACACTGTCGCCGAAGACCAGCACAGGCACTTGCGCATCCGGTGAAACGGCGAGGAATGCGGGGCTTTCCTGCTCCCGTGCCGTCAGGTCGATGGAATGATAATCGAAGTCGACGCGGTGGAAGCGCAGCGCAAGGATAGCCCGGTGCGTGCAGGTCGACCGCCAACAGCCGTATAGCTGGAACCGTGAGCCATCCTGTGCCGCGTTGTCGTTGCTTGCCATTGACCGTTCCCCCGCGCGATTGAAACCCTAGGATAGCCCCGCAGACTGAGACTTTGAATGGGCTTTCATTCCGCCGCACAATTGCTGATAGTCAGGCGGAGATGCCAGACGGTTGAGGGTTAGGGCAATGGCAATGGCGGCAGGCAATACCGGTCATGCGATCGAAGAAGCAGACGTTCTGGTTGTCGGTGGNGGCACCGCCGGTTTCGGCGCTGCGATAGCCGCTGGTCGCAAGGGNCTGCGATCCGTGCTGCTCGAGGCCACGACCAAGGTNGGCGGCGTCATGGCATTCTGCCCCGGCATGCCGTGGGGCGGGGGCTATCCGGTCGATACCATCATCGGTGGCGTGCTGGAGGAGCTGACCGAGCGGCTCNCCGCCCTGGACCCGCCAGCGGCTGAAAAGCGTCCCTGCACGCTCGAGAACTTCGGCCCGGAAATCATCTACGANCACGACATTGCCACCCTGACCATGTTCGAGATGCTCGAAGAGGCCGGGGTGTCGCTGCGGCTCAACGCGACCGCGCTGCAACCGGTTATGGACGCCGCAGGCCGGCGGATTGAGCGGGTCGAGTGCTTCAACCGCAACGGCGGCTTTACCCTCCAACCGAAGATGGTCATCGACTGTTCGGGCGATGGCGATATCTCGGCCAAGGCCGGGGTGCCCTACGTCCTTGGTGACGCGCAGGGGAACATGATGGGGGTGACGATTTCCTTCCACATGCTCGGGGTGGACTGGGACCGGGCCTTTGCCGAGCCGGATCCCTATTTCACGCGGTTCGCCGAGCGCGGCGTCGCCGAAGGCCGCCTGCACCCGGATCTGGCCAAGCTCTACCTGATGAAGGGCTTTCACCGAGGTGACGTGTTCTGCAATTCGGTGCACGTGCGCGGGGTCAACGGCATCGACCCGGTGGCCGTGGCCCGGGCGACCCAGGAAGGCCGCCGTCGCTGCCACCAGCTGGCGCAGTTCCTGCGCGCCGACGTGCCGGGCTTCGAGCAAGCCTATATGGCACAGCTTTCGCCTACGGTCGGCGTCCGTGAGACCCGGAAGCTCGAAGGCGCCTACCGCATCACCGGCGAAGACCTCGCGCGGGGCACCCGCTTCGCCGACGGCATCGTCTGCTGCGACAACCCGGTCGACAATGTCATGCGTGCCAGCGCGGCCATGACCCATGACGNAGCGGTGGCCGCGGGCAGCTACTACACCATTCCGTTCCGCGCGCTCATACCGGCGGAGATCGAAAACCTGATGTTCTGNGGCCGGATCGTGTCGGCGGATGCGGTGGCCTTCGCCTCGGTTCGGGGCATGCCGCAGTGCATGGCGATGGGGCAGGCGGCCGGGACGGCGGCGAAGCTTGCCATTGACGCCGGTTGTGCGGTGCAGCAGTTGGACACCGGCGCGCTGGTCGCCGACCTGAGCGCGCAGGGCGTGCGCGGGTTGGGTAANGCCGAGCTGATCGCCGGATGAGGTGGTGTCACGGTTCCCGATACCGATAGCGATCCGCCGGGTCGCATCCCGATCCAGCCAAAGAAATTAACAATNCAAGAGCCGTTGTTTTTGATGGAAACCGGCTTCGATCTGGCCTGTAGTATTCTGACTGTCAGGTAAAGGCGTGGCTGCGCGGTTTTGTTGAGACACCGCCGGTAGGCCTGCAGGATTGGAACGAGGAGAGAGATGTTTGAGTCAATTCCACGCTTGGGCATGGGGTGTTGGGCCATCGGTGGGCCGTTCTTTGACGGCGATACGCCGCTGGGCTGGGGCGAGGTCGACGNTGCCGAATCTATCCGTGCGCTTGAGGCCAGCTATGAAGCTGGCGTACGGTTCTTTGACACCGCTGCGGGCTATGGCTCGGGGCATTCCGAGCGGCTGGTGGGGCAGGTCTTCGGCGATCGCAGTGACGTGGTTATCAGCACCAAATGTGGCTTTACCTTCGACGAAGAGCGGCGGCAGGCGACGGGGTCGGTCCACGATGTCGAGGGCATCCTCGCAGGGATCGATGCATCCCGCACCCGACTGCAGCGCGACCGCCTCGATCTGGTGTTCCTGCACTTGAATTCGCTCCCCATCGAGGATGCGAAGTCGGTGCTCGAAGCCTTNCACGTAGCCCGTGCGCGGGGGTGGATCGAAACCTTCGGCTGGTCCACCGACTTCCCGGACCGTGCGTCTGCTTGGGCAGGGGAAGAGGGGTACCTCGCCGTCCAGCACTCCCTGAACGTCTTCTTCGATGCGCCCAGCCTGATTTCGACGATCGAAGGGCAGGGCCTGTGGTCGGTCAATCGCTCGCCGCTGGCCNTGGGTATCCTGTCCGGCAAGGACTACGGNTCGCAGGACTTCTCCAAGGACGTGCGCGCCAACTCCTTCGAGTGGTTGGACTACTTCAAAGACGGCAAAATTTCGGACTCCTTCACGCAGCGCCGGGACGCCGTGCGTGAGCTGCTGTCCAGCGATGGCCGAACGCTGGCGCAGGGGGCGCTGGCGTGGATCTGGGCGCTGTCACCCCGCACCGTACCGATCCCCGGNGCCCGGACCGAGGCTCAGGNCACGGCCAACGCCAAAGCGCTGGATTTCGGCCCCCTAAGCCCCGCCGTGATGGCGGAGATCGAAGCGGTTCTCGACCGCCCACCCGAAGGGCCGCCTCGGGAGCGCTAGGCGCCCAGCCTCACAGCCTTAATGCNTCAGCCAGCCTTGAGGCCAGNGGAGAGGGCATCGATCAGCGGATCAACGTCACCGGGGCCGACATCGAGGTGGGTCACGAGCCGGACCTGCTGCGGCCCGAATGAACCGATCTGCACCCCGTGTTCGGCGCAGACCGCCGTCAACGCATCGCCTGTCGGCCCTTCCTCATCGATGGTAAAGAACAGCAGGTTGGTCTGCGGTGCGGTGATCGACGCGATATGGGGCAGGTCGGCGATGCGCGCCGCGATGGTGCTGGCCAGCGCGTNATCCTCGGCCAGCCGTTCGACGTGGTGGTCGAGCGCGTACAGGCACATGGCCGCCAGCACGCCGGATTGGCGCATGGCGCCGCCCATCATCTGCTTGAAGCGCCATGCCTCTTCGATGAAGTCNCGCGAGCCGGCGAGGACGGCACCCACGGGCGCGCCCAGACCCTTGGTGAAATCNATCCACACGCTGTCGTATCCCGCCGCATGAACCGAGGCTTCCACGCCCGAAGCAACCACAGCGTTCATGAGCCGGGCGCCGTCCATATGTGTGGCAAGACCGGCCGCCTTCGCAGCCGCGGATACGGCGTCGAGCTGCGCCAACGGCCAGACCGTGCCGCCCTTGAGATTGAAGGTCTGCTCCACACACACGAGCCGGGTCCGCGGCGCGTAGCGGCTGGGGAAATTGACCCCGTCGTTCANGTCCTCGGGGCTGAAAATACCGTCGGTCGTATCCACCGGGTGGATCATGGCTCCGGCCAGCGCGGCTGGTCCGCCGCCCTCTGATGTAATCACGTGGCCCAGGCGATCAGCGATCAGCGCGTCCCCGGGCTGNAGCCAGATTTTGAGCGCGATCTCGTTGCACATGGTGCCCGAGGGCAGAAAGACCGCGGCTTCCTTGCCCAGCAGGTCGGCGACGCGTTCCTCGAGCGCCCGGGTCGTCGGATCCTCGCCTTTCTGCTCATCGCCAACCGGCGCGTCGAGNATGGCCTCCCGCATGGCGCGGGTCGGCCGGGTTTTGGTGTCCGAGTAGAAATCGATCATGGCGCTGGGATCCTTCTCCGTTACTGCTGTACGGTCCTGATGGCCGGAGCCATACTACGCCGACCCACGCCAGACACCATGAGAATTGAGGGCAGGGCGTTCAGCGCGAAGGAAGAATGGTCCTGCGACAGGTTTTCTGCGCCAAAGGCCGCAGAAGCCGTCGAAGAAATGCCCCGAATGCAGTACATCAGACGGGTCGAGGATGACCGGTCTGGCGATGCGTCTGGCTGGCTTTGGCACCTGTGAACCTNTCGAGTCTGCATCAGGAGACCACCCGTGACCTTTAAGAACCCGGTTCTGNGCGGCTTCAACGCCGATNCCAGCCTGTGCAAGGTCGGCGAGGATTTCTACCTCGCGACCTCGACCTTCGAATGGTACCCGGGCGTGCAGATTCACCATTCGCGCGACCTCGAAAACTGGGCGCTTGTCAGCCGACCACTCGGCCGCGCCGACCAGCTGGACATGCGCGGCAATCCCGACGGCTGCGGGGTCTGGGCGCCGGCGCTGAGTTACGCCGACGGCCTNTTCTGGCTGATCTACACAAACGTCCGCCGCTTTGACGGCAANTACAAGGATACGCCCAACTACCTGACCACCGCGCCCGCGATCGACGGTCCGTGGTCCCCCGGCATCTACCTGAACAATTCCGGCTTTGACCCGTCCCTGTTCCACGATGATGATGGCCGCAAATACCTGCTCAACATGGTCTGGGATCACCGCGCGACCCTTCCTGGGCGACAGCCGCCAGCGGACCTGTTCGGCGGCATTCTGATGCAGGAGTACGATCACGCACAGCAGCGCTTGATCGGGAAGGCCCGCAAGATCTTCCACCGCAGCCCGATCGGCATGACCGAGGCCCCGCATATCTTCAAGCGAGACGGTTTCTACTACCTGATCACCGCGGAGGGCGGCACCGGCTACGACCACGCCGTCACCCACGCCCGGTCGCGGGACATCAATGGTCCCTATGAGATCCATCCGCAGAACCCGGTGCTGACTACAGCAGGCAGCGACCACGGTATCCAGCGCGTCGGCCACGGCCAGCTTGCCGATCTGGGCGACGGTACGGCTGTGCACAGTTTCCTGTGTTCCCGCCCGGTCGAAACCGGGGTCACCGGCGCTTCGGGGGAGACCCGACGCTCTCCTATGGGTCGCGAAGCCGGGCTGGTTCGCCTGCGCTTTCGCGAGGATGGCTGGGTCGAGCCGGNGGCCGCCGAAGACCTGCCGCTGCAGGACCGCGCCGAACCNGTCGCGCCGCAGGTTGTCGACTATGACTTCGCAACCACTGACGGCCTGCCCATGGATTTCCAATGGCTGCGGTCACCCCAGCCTGAGCGGCTGTTTTCCCTGACTGANAACCCCGGTCGCCTGACCCTGTTCGGGCGGGAGTCCATTGGCAACTGGTTCGAGCAGGCGCTGGTCGCACGGCGCAGGACGGAGTTCCGCTGTAGCTTCGAGACCAGCATGGAATTCGAACCTGNGGANTTCCAGCAGATGGCCGGGCTGGNCGTCTACTACAACCGTCAGATGTTCCACTACCTCTGCGTCAGTCAGGACGACGAAGGCGTCAAACGCCTGATGATCCAATCGACGATCAAGGGCTGGCCCGACTGTCCTCTCGATTTCCCGGTGGGCGAGGGCGNGGAGGTTCCGCGCGGCGAGCCGCTGCTGCTTGGGGTCGATATCAACGATGATGCGCTGCAGTTCCGATTTCGCCTCGAGGGGCGCGAATGGACGCCGGTAGGCCCGATTCTGAGCAGCTTCGAAATCTCTGACGAGGGCGGACGGGGCGAGCACGCCAACTTTACCGGTACTTTCATCGGCATGGCGGCGCAGGATCTGACCGGCCAGGCGCGGCAGGCAACGTTTGCCGCAGCCCGCTACACGGAAGGCTGAGCGGAGGCTGGCGAGGAACTTTGATCAGGGGGCGATTACGCCCTGACTTATCGACGGAAACCGCAACCCAAAGACTAATATTGTGGATTATTCCAATTTTTTTGATTGGTAGTGTGTCNCTCCGGTCCAACATCAACGGGCGAATCGGCGGTTCGTGTGAAGGATCTTGGGCCTATCCTCCCGCTGATTATGGAAACGCCAGACTTGGCACAGGTCATGCACGAACGGCACTTGCGCATCGATGCCACGGCCACTGGCCGGAAATGCTTCGCTTTTGCTTATTGGCAGCGGAAAGCGGCATGGCAAAAANAGATCCGGGCCGCCNTAAGTGCAGCAGCCCAGATTAATCAGATTGACANGGTGCCCGTCGCAACAAAAGCTGCGCCGGGCACCCAGCAATNGCTGGGACTACTGACGCGACTCTTCCAGCGCCTCGTTGGCTTCGATAGCGAGGTCTTCCAGGATCGTCATGTAGTCACCGCCTTCGATGATTTCAGCCAGAGCCGGGCCAGCCAGACGGCGAACGTTCTGGTAAGCAGCAACTGANGCTTCGATCTTGCCGTACGGCAGGTACTGCGCACCAGCAGCCCACTGCGGCTTAGCTTCACGGTGTGCTTCCANCATGTCCAGTGAAGCAAGGTTCGCAGGGTAATAGTCGGACTGAGTGATGAAATACGCCTGNGCNAGCGCNCCNGCCCANTGCTGCATCCACANGAANGAAGCAACNTCTTCTTCTNNNGTGGACTCAAACACGTTCCAGTCNGGACCAAACTGGTTCACGACCGGCTCTGCGGTGACGTGCGGCAGTGGCACCACAGTCCAGTTGTGGCCGGAGCCTTCAGCGGTCGCGGCAGCCCAATAGTCCATACCGGAGGATGAGCCGAGAATCATCATGGCAACGCCGTTACCAAAGTCGCTGGTTTCACCGTAACGCTCTGCGGGCATACGCAGGCAGCCTTTTTCCGCCATTTCAGAGATTACCGCGCCAGCTGCCATGGATTCTTCACTGTCGTACATGAAGGCGTCTTCCGCGATGTCGAAGACTTCGCCGCCCTGAGCGAAGATAAACGAACCCAGCCGCGACGCATCA
>PAGB01000038.1 GCA_002711265.1 Rhodospirillaceae bacterium | reverse complement strand
CTGATTTTCGCCTTGGCACGCTGTTGTGACCGGCCCGAGGCGGATGAATGGTAGAGACTGAGCTTCATCATCCTTAGTTTAACCTACTGCAATTGTTGAAGAATTTATCCGTATCCAAAGATTCCTGCGGCTACATTTAGTCAAGTTGTCGCACCTGGCTCTGGTAGGACCTTTTGCCCTTTCAATTGTCGCATTTGGTAGTACCATAAGTTTCGGTCATACCAATTGCGCATTCAGCGCAGGCCAAGATACAGGGAACGGGATCATGACGGCTTACGAAGACAGCGAAACCCGCCGCGCGAATATCGCCTTTATCAAGCGGTCGATGGAGACGCCTCTCCTGAGCCGCGAGCATGAGTACGCCCTCGCCCGTGCATGGCGCGACGAAAGCAACGATGCGGCGCTCCATGAACTGATCAACGCCTATAACCGTCTGGTGGTCTCCACCGCTGGGCGCTTCAAGAACTACGGTCTGCCGGTCGGTGACCTCATTCAGGAAGGCGTCGTCGGTCTGCTCCACGCTGCCAACCGGTTTGAGCCCGACCGCGATGTGCGCTTCTCCACCTATGCGTCATGGTGGATCCGCTCCGCCATGCAGGACTTCATCCTGCGAAACTGGTCGATCGTCCGTACCGGGACGACGGCTTCGCAGAAGTCGCTGTTCTTCAACCTGCGCCGCTTGCGCTCGAAAATCGAAGAGTCCACGGGCGAGCAGCTGAACCAAGACGGCCGCGTCAAGATCGCCGAGACCCTCGGTGTGCCGCTGCGCGACGTGGAAGCCATGGAAGGGCGCCTGTCCGCCGCCGATGGCTCCCTGAACGCAGTGATCGGTGAAGACGGTGATCAGGAGTGGCAGAACATGCTCTCCGACGACCGCCCGACGCCGGAAGAGAACACCATCCTCGAACACGACAGCGACATTCGCCGCAACTGGCTCGACGAAGCGCTGGAAAGCCTCGGCGACCGCGAGGCGCAGATCATCCGCATGCGCCGCCTGACCGATGACGGTGTGACGCTCGAAGAGCTGGGCAAGTACTTCGGCGTTTCCAAGGAGCGTGTGCGCCAGCTGGAGCACCGCGCCATGACCAAGCTCAAGACTTTCATGATGGATCGGGTCAGCCAGGCCGACGATCTGTACCTCGAAAGCTGACAAACAGCCTCTTACCTTTCTCCTCCTCTGACTTCCTTCCACGATCAATGCAAAAAGGGGCGCTCCGGCGCCCCTTTTTCTTGTCAGCAATCCTTGGTTAGGCAGGTCGATCAGACCTAGCTGTCAGCGGGTGACGGCCCCTCCAGACCAAAAGCATCGTGCAGGGTCCGCACGGCCAGCTCCATATAGTCCGCGCCGACCAGCACCGAGGTCTTGATCTCGGAGGTGGTGATCACCTTGATGTTGATATTCTTCTCAGCCAGCGCGCCGAACATGGTCTTGGCGACACCAGAGTTGGTGCGCATGCCCACGCCGACGATCGAGACTTTGGCGACGTCCTCATCGCTCTCCAGCTCGGTATACTGAATATCGTCGTGGCGTTCTTCCATCAGCGCCAGCGCCCGCGGCAGGTCGGACTGCCCACAGGTAAAGGTCATGTCGGTCTTGGCATCGCCGTCGATCACCGTGCGCGACTGCACGATCATGTCAACGTTAATGGCGGCATCGCCGAGCGCGCCGAAAATCGCAGCGGCCACGCCGGGGCGGTCGGGGATCCCGATCAGGGTCACGCGGGCTTCATCGCGGGAGAAGGCGATCCCGGATACGACGTCTTTTTCCATGCTTTCATCCTCAGCGGTCACCAGGGTGCCGGGCTTGTCTTCAAAACTGGAGAGAACCTGGAGCTGGACGCCCTGGCTCATGGCGATGGACACGCTGCGGGTCTGCAGCACCTTGGCGCCGAGCGAGGCCATCTCCAGCATTTCTTCGTGGCTGACCCGATCCAGTTTGCGGGCCTTGTCGGTGACGCGCGGGTCGGTGGTGTAGACCCCGTCCACGTCGGTGTAGATATCACAGCGGTCGGCGCGCAGCGCGGCCGCCAGCGCGACGGCGGAGGTGTCCGATCCACCCCGGCCCAGAGTGGTGATGCGATTGCGCGGGCTCAGTCCCTGAAACCCCGGCACTACGGCGACTTCGCGGGTTTCGGCGAAGCGGCGCTCGATCTCGCTGGTGTCGATGTCGAGGATGCGGGCGTTGCCGTGCACGTCTTCGGTCTGGAACGGCAGCTGCCACCCCAGCCACGAGCGGGCGTCAACCCCCATGGACTGCAGGATCACCGACAGAACGCCCACCGTCACCTGTTCACCAGTAGAGACGACCACGTCGTATTCGCGGGTGTCGTAGAGTGGGGCCGCGTCAGAGACCAGCCCGACCAGACGGTTGGTCTCCCCCGACATGGCCGAGACCACCACCGCGACCTCGTGGCCGTCGTCGTGCGCCGCCTTGACCCGACGGGCGACGTTGCGAATGCGGTCGAGGTCACCCACTGAGGTGCCTCCGAATTTCATGACGATGCGCGCCATTGACCCAACCTGCTTGCGTAATAGTCTGTCAGACCTGACATAAGGGGTACAGAAACGCCTCCGAAGCTGCAACGGCAGGACACGCATGCGGGATACAAAGCAAACGAGCACCAGCACGGGCCACACGGTCGACCCGGGCGAGGTCGAGAAGTTCACCGCCATGGCGGCGAGCTGGTGGGATCCGGACGGCGACTTTCGCCCGCTGCACAAGATCAACCCGACCCGGCTGCGCTTCATCACCGAAGAGATTGCGGCACACTTCGACCGCGACCTCGACGCGCCGAACCCGCTAGCTGGGCTGCGCATCCTCGACGTCGGCTGCGGCGGCGGGCTGGTGTGCGAGCCGCTCGCGCGGCTGGGCGCGCAGGTCACCGGGGTCGACGCGACGCCGGCAAACATCCCGGTCGCGGAGATCCATGCCGAGCAGATGGGGCTGGAGATCGACTACCGCGTCGCCACGGTCGCCGAGCTGGTCGAGGCCGGAGAGCGCTTCGACGTGGTGCTGGCGCTGGAGATCATCGAGCACGTAAACGACCCGCCGGCCTTTGTCGCCGATGTCATCGGTGCCCGGACCGAGGGCGGGCAGGTGCTGTTCTCCACCTTTAACCGCACCCTGCGCAGCTTTGCCCTCGGGATCGTAGCTGCAGAATACGTGCTGCGCTGGCTGCCGACGGGCACCCACGACTGGCGGCGGTTCGTGCCCCCGGCGGAGATGTTCGAGATGGTCGAGGCGGAGGGCCTGCACCCGCAGCGGATCAAGGGCTTCATGTTCAACCCGCTGCTCGACAAATGGCTGCTCACCGACGATACCGGCGTGTCCTACATCGCCAGCTTCCGCTCGGCGCAGGACCGGCCGCCGACCGCGCCTGAATTCGCCCTCTGACCGAGCCGGGCCGGGCCGGGCCGATTACTTGCCCGGGCTGGAGGGCTTGAGGATCCGCATCAGCGTACCGTCGCGGTCGAAAACCACGTGCTTGAGCGCGCCGCCGACGTGCAGAATCAACGCGAAGAACAGGGTGTAGGCTGCGATTTCGTGTAGGGTCTCGATCCACTCCCCGGCCTCCCCCAGACGCACCCGCCCGATCTTTGGCACTTCCGCGCCCCACAGGAAATACTGCGTACTGGTGCCCAGAAAGGTCTTGATCACCCCGGTGATGATCGACACCGACAGTGCGGCCAGAAACACCCACTGCACGGCCCGGGCCAGCCACCGCTCCCACCCCGCATGCCCCGGGTTGGCTTCGGCAAAGCCGCGCAGGATGCGGCGCACAATCCGGTAGACGATGAAAGCCAGCCCCAGAACGCCGACGGTGACGTGCAGGTCATAGACAGCATCCGGTGCGTCGTCCCAGCGGCTGATCAGCACGCCGGCGACCCACATGACCACGACCCAGAGGACGGTAAACCAGTGCAGGAGCAGGGAAAGCGGATTGTAGCCCATGGTCTCGGAATCCCTTCCGTTGCGCGCTCAAAGCTCTGATATCTTGACTAAAAGTCGAACAAAGTGGAGGATTTGGCAACAAAAAAGGGCCTCGGTCATCCCGAAGCCCTTCCTTCGTCGCCCGAACCCGTCAGAGCTGGCGAATTCGTTCTGAGCCTGGCCCTTAGATGCCGGTGGTCAGTTCGGGTACCGCGTCGAACAGGTCAGCCACGAGTCCGTAGTCCGCCACCTGAAAAATCGGGGCTTCCTCGTCCTTGTTGATCGCCACGATCACCTTGGAGTCCTTCATGCCCGCGAGGTGCTGGATCGCGCCGGAGATACCGACGGCGATGTACAGATCCGGGGAGACGACCTTACCGGTCTGGCCGACCTGGTAGTCGTTCGGGGCGAAACCGGCATCCACGGCCGCGCGCGATGCGCCCACGGCGGCGCCCAGCTTGTCTGCCAGCGCGTCGAGGATAACGAAGTTGTCTGCCGAACCCATGCCACGGCCCCCGGAGACGACGACCGAGGCCGAGGTCAGTTCCGGACGGTCGCTCGCCGACAGCTCGTCAGCGACCCAGGCGGTCATGCCCGCCGTGCCTGCGCCCGCCATGTCGGAGACCGATGCCGAGCCGCCTTCAGCCGCTGCAGCGTCGAAGTTGGCGGTCCGCACGGTCAGCACCTTGATGCTGTCCGAGGACTTCACGGTTGCAATCGCGTTGCCCGCGTAGATCGGGCGCTCGAAGGTTTCTGCATCGATCACGGCCGAGATGTCGGAGATCGGCTGCACGTCCATCAGCGCCGCAGCGCGGGGCAGGATGTTCTTACCCACGGTGGTCGCAGCGGCGATCAGGTGGCTCTTGCCCGCAGCGGCCTCGACCAGCAGCGGGGCAATGTTTTCCGCGATGGCGTTGGAGTAGGCATCGTCGCCCGCCTTCACCACGGCCGAAATACCGTCGATCTTCGCCGCAGCGTCAGCGGCGGCATCCGCACCTTCGCCGACGACAATCGCGGTGATGTCGCCACCGATGGACTTGGCCGCGGTCACGGCTGCCAGCGATCCGTCCTTGATGCCGTCAGCATCGTGTTCGAGAAAAATCAGAATGCTCATGGTTCGTGTTCCCTCTTTTCTCAGACGACTTTGGCGTCGTTTTTCAGTTTATCAACCAGCTCGCCCACGTTGCCGACGATAACACCGGCTGCGCGTGCTGGTGGCTCGGTCACTTTGACCGTGGCTAGACGCGGTGCCGCGTCGACGCCCAGATCAGCGGGCGTCATGGTGTCGATCGGCTTCTTTTTTGCCTTCATGATGTTCGGTAGCGAAGCATAGCGCGGCTCGTTCAGGCGCAGATCGGCGGTGATGATCGCAGGCAGCGGCATGGTTACAACCTGCAGGCCGGCGTCGACTTCGCGGGTGACTTTGAGCGTGTCGCCGTTCTTCTCGACCTTGGAGGCGAAGGTACCCTGCGGCCAGCCCAGCAGGGCCGCCAGCATCTGGCCAGTCTGGTTGTTGTCGCCGTCGATGGCCTGCTTGCCCAGAACCACGATGCCGGGCTCTTCCTTCTCGACGATCGCCTTGAGCATCTTGGCCAGCGCCAAGGGCTGCAGGTCTTCGTCGCTCTCGACTAGGATGCCGCGGTCAGCGCCCATGGCGAGGGCGGTGCGGATGGTTTCCTGGCTCTTGGCCTCACCCATGGACACGGCAATAATTTCTTCAACGATGCCCGCTTCCTTCATCCGGATTGCTTCTTCAACCGCAATCTCGTCAAAGGGGTTCATAGACATCTTCACGTTGGCCAGATCGACAGCGCTGTTGTCCGGCTTCACCCGGATCTTCACGTTGTAGTCCACCACGCGCTTTACACATACGAGCGCCTTCATCGGCTGAGCCTCTCACACTTCCAAGGTAAAATCGTCATTTCACTATGCGGGTCGGCGGGCTCGGTCAAGGGGTGCGAAGTCGCACGCGACCGGGCCAGACACCCTACTGCGGCCGCAAGACAGCATGACCGTGGTGAAACGACAATCCCATGCGCGGCACATCTCCCCGCAAAATCGGCATGCTTGACCCGTGCACAGTGATCAGGCACCGAAGGGACATGCAAACGCTTATACCCCAATCTCAGGCCTTTACGCTGCTGGGCATGTCCGGCGTGGGCAAGACCACGCTGGCGCTGAAGCTTCCGCGAGAGCGCTGGTTCCATTACTCCGGCGACTACCGGATCGGCACCCGTTATCTGGGCGAGGCCATTCAGGACGACCTCTATCTGGCCGCCATGCGGCAGCCTGAACTGGCGACCCTGCTCAAGTCGGACAGCATCTTTATCCGCTCGAACATCAGCATGGATAACCTTGCGCCGCTGAGCCAGTGGATCGGCACGCTGGGCCGCAGCGATCAGGGCGGCCACGGGCGGGCTGAGTTTGCCCGCCGGCAGAGCCTGCACGAGCAGGCCGAAATCGCTGCCCTGCTCGATGTCGGGTACTTCATGGACCGCGCCTCGACCGTCTACGGCTATGATCACTTCCTGGTCGATGCCGGGGGCAGCCTGATCGAAGTCGTGGATCTCGATAACCCGGCGCAGGATCCGGTGCTGCAGCACCTGACCCGGCGCACGCAGCTGGTCTACATCGAAGCCCCGGACGCGCACGTCGAGCGCCTGATCGAGCGCACCATCGCCTACCCCAAGCCGATGTTCTACCGTACAGCCTTCCTCGACGCGGCAATTGCCGACTACAGCGCGGAGACCGGCATCGCCTCGGCCAACGACTTCGCACCGCTAGAATTCGTCAAGTGGGTGTTCCCGCGCCTGATCCACGCCCGCCGCGAACGATACGAGCGGCTGGTGGAGGCGGGTCTCGCCCGGCGCGTGGCTGCCGACGACATTGCGCGGGTGGAAACCGAAGCCGAATTCCTCGATCTTGTAGGGCAAAGCGAATAGGGCGCGCTGCGCGTTCGAGTGCCCCAGTCAGAACCAGAGACCGACCGACCATGCCGATCCGAGTACCCGACGGACTTCCCGCCACCGAAACGCTCCGCAGCGAGGGTGTTAAGGTCATGCGCGAAAGCCGGGCGGAGAAGCAGGATATCCGCCCGCTGCGGATCGCCATTCTCAACCTGATGCCGCTGAAGATCGCCACTGAAACCCAGCTGGCGCGGCTGCTCGGCACCACCCCGTTGCAAGTCGACCTGACGCTGGTCGAGACCTCGACCTACCGGGGCACCAACACCGCCTCCGAGCACATGGACGCCTTCTACCGCGCCTGGGACGAGGTGCGCTCCGAGCGCTTCGACGGTTTCATGGTCACCGGCGCACCGATCGAGACCCTTGAATTTCAGGATGTGAAGTACTGGCCCGAGTTGCAGGAAATCTTCGACTGGACCACCACCAACGTCTTTTCGATGTTCGCCATCTGCTGGGGGGCACAGGCCGCTCTGAATCACTTCAACGGCGTGCCCAAGCACCTGATCACCGAAGTGCCCAAGCGCTTCGGCATCTTCGAGCACCAGAACCTCGCGCCCTCCCACCCGCTGATGCAGGGGATCGCAGACCTGTTCGAAATTCCGGTGTCCCGCCACACGGAGAACCACCGCGCCGACGTCGAGCCCATCGACGGGCTGACCGTGCTGGCCGAGAACGAGACCGCTGGGCTCGGCCTGCTCGCCGACGACGCCAACCGCCGTTTCTACATGTTCAATCATCTGGAGTACGACAGCCAGACGCTGCGCGAGGAATACCACCGCGACGTCAAGGCCGGGCAGACCATCGTTCTGCCCCACAACTACTTCCCGAACGACGACCCGGCACAGACCCCACCCAACAAGTGGCGCAGCCACGCGCACATGCTCTACGGCAACTGGGTGAACTGGGTGTACCAGAACACGCCCTTCAATCTGGATGATCTCTGAGAGTTGGCGCGGTCGATCCCGACCGGCGGCGGCGGTCAGACTTCGTAGCTGATCAGCGATTCAACCCGGACGCCCCGGCCCTCGATTTCATCGCGCCCGCCCAGTCCGTCGAGTTCGATCAGGAACAGGGCGCAGGCTGGCACGGCCCCGAGCTTGCGGACCAGCTCGACCGTAGCCCCCGCCGTGCCGCCGGTCGCGATCAGGTCATCAACAATGACCACCCGCTGCCCCTGGCTCAGCGCGTCGACGTGGATCTGCAGTGTGTCCGAACCGTATTCGAGATCGTAGGAGTGGGTCACGCAGTCGTAGGGCAGCTTGCCTTCCTTGCGCACCGGGATGAAGGGCAAGCCCATCTGTGCTGCCACGGCGGGGGCAAAGATGAAGCCGCGTGCTTCGATCCCGGCAATGGCGTCAGCCTTCAGCTCTGCAGCACGCGCAGCAAACTGGGCGGTGACTTCGCGCATGGCGGCGCCATCGGCGAGCAGCGGTGTGATATCTTTGAAAAGGATGCCTGGCTTGGGGTAGTCCGGAACGTCACGGATCAGCGCGCTCAAGTCCATGGGTTCGTCTCTCCGGGTCGTCCATACGGCATGAACCCTCATGCCGTATGGTCGCCGGAGATACAACAGATTACTTGGACGCTTTTGCCACAGGCACAGGCACAGGCCTGTTAACGGCCCGGGGATCACGGGCATTGACGGACGAACGAGCGTTCCACACAGGCTGCTGCGGGGTCGCAGCGGGCTTTGCAAGGTTCGCTCGGAACAAAATCATATGGCTTGTCATAGAGCACCTCATACGCAATGATTGCGTAGACACTAGCACAAAGACTCGAAGGACGCAAATTTTGCGCTTAATCCCGTGAAAAAGAAGGCACCAAAGTGGTTTAGGGCCTGGCGGAAAGGGCTGAAACTGACGCAGAAGCAGGCCGCTTATCTGCTCGGGCTGAAGTCGCGCATGGTCCAGAACTACGAGAGCGGCACTCACGATATCCCGCTCTACATCCGCCTTGCCATGGCCTCGCTCAGCAACGGCGTGACCGACTTTGAAGACAATGAATTCAAGCGTCCAGGCAAGTCTCTGGCACTGATTGCCAGTGCCGGGCTGGCGGCGTCCAAGGAAGCCGGTAAGGAAGAGAAGGCCCGGAAGAAGGTGAAGAAGGCTGAAGCCGAGGAAGCCAGAGCCGCCACCACTGCCAAGGAAGAAACCGGCAGCGGCGCTGCGCAAGCCTGAGGGTGCAAACAATACCCCTGATTGAATAATATGCGTCTTAGTGGACAGGTGCAGCCCGAAAACTAGATGATTGCCCAGTGTTTGTTCGGGACTGAAGTGAAGGCGTCGGCATGGAAAAATCCACGGTCTTAAGGGTCACTTTCGGCGTGGCTGTGGCCCTCGCCGTCCTTGCCACCTTCGCCATTCTGCTGCTCAACCCCATCCTCCGCCAGATCGACCTGCTGCCCGATCAGGGCGCGGCCTGGTACTACTGGAAGCTGCCAGAGCCTGATTTTTGGAGCCGGGCTACGGCGTGGGGCTTCTATGTCGCCCATCAGCTGTTCTTCTGGGGCCTGATCCGCTGGGCGGTGGTCAACCGAGACCGGTTGCGTGACCGCGGCGCGCTGCATCCGGTGAACATTGTCGGCCTGCTCGGCACGGCGGCCTTTGTCGGCCTGCACTATCTGCAGACGGCGGTTTGGTACGATGGGTTGGCCCAGGACACCTCGGTCTGTTCCTCGCAGCTGTTGGTGATCTTCCTGCTGGTCATCGTGCTGATCATGGAGGCACCCCGGCGGGGCATCGCCTTCGGCCATGGCGGCCGCTGGCTGGCGCCGGCGCGGCAGTGGCTGATCCGTTACCACGGTTATTACTTCGCTTGGGCTGTAGTCTACACCTACTGGTTCCACCCAATGGAGACCACGCCGGGGCATCTGACTGGCTTTTTCTACACCTTCCTGCTGCTGATTCAGGGGGCTTTCGTCTTCACCCGCGTCCACACCAACCGCTGGTGGACGGCGATCCTCGAAGTCTCGGTGCTGGCCCATGGGGTCACCGTGGCCGTGGTCGCGGGACAGGAATTCTGGCCGATGTTCTTCTTCGGTTTTGCCGCCCTGTTCGTGGTCACGCAGATGCACGGACTGGGCCTGCCCCGCTGGGTGCACTGGCTGGTCTACGCCGCCTTCATCGGCGGGGTGCTGTGGGTCTATGCGGTCGCCGGGCGCGGCTGGGTGAACCTCAACGAGATCCTGCGTATTCCGATCATCGACTACGGTCTTGTGCTGGTGCTGGGCGGCGGGCTGGTGCTGTGGCAGCGGTGGCGGATGCGCGCCCGCAAGGACGCCAAGCCCGAGGCCTGATGCCTCAGACCGCGGGGGTGAGCAGGCCGTTTCGCCACCTATTTGGCCCAGTCGGGATCCTCTTTGTTCAGGAAGGCAGCGACGCCGTGGGCAGCTTCCTCGCCCTCCCACGTGTCGGCAAGGCGCTGGATGGAGTCCTCAATCACTGCCTCGTCTATCCCAGCCCCCAGCGAGCGGGCGTGGGCCTTGGCCGCAGCCACTGCGCCCGGCGCCACGGACAGATAAGGCACGACCTCAGCCTCGACAGCCTCATCCAGCTCAGCGCCGGACACACGCTGGGCGATAATGCCGAGGTCCATCGCTTCGGCTGCATCGAACAGCCGCGCCGACATGAAAACGCGTCGCGCCTTGCCCTCGCCCATGCGCGCAATGACGTAGGGACCGATGGTCGCCGGGATCAGACCCAGACGGGTTTCGGTCAGCCCGAACCGCGTCGCCTCGTCGGCGATCACGCTGTCACAGACACAGGCCAGCCCGATACCACCGCCGATGGCCGCGCCATGGATGCGCCCGATCAACGGCTTCGGCATCTCGTTCAGGGCATTCAGCATCAGGGCCAGCTTCCGGGCTTCGGCGATCCGCGTCGCCCGATCCGCCTTGATCTGCGCGGTCATCCAGTTGAGGTCGCCGCCGGCGCAAAAGACCTTACCCGCGCCAGAAAGCACCACGGCGCGAACCGCCTTCGACCCACCCAGCGCGTGGGCGGCAGCGGTCAGATCCTCGATCAACGCGGCTGACAGGGCGTTGCGCCGCTCGGGTAGGTTCAGGGCCACGGAGGCGACACCGCGTTCGTCGATCCGCACTTCCAGCGTGTCGTAACTCAAGATCCACCTCCCTTCCGCAGAGATTGGCCAAAGGCGCTGGCATGGGCAAGCCGGTCCCGGTCCAGCCCGGTTTCAAAGCCGTGTTCATGGAGCAGAGTCACCACCGCTTCGGTTGCAACATTGCCCTTAGCACCGGGGGCGTAGGGACACCCCCCCAGACCCGCGATGGCACTGTCGAAAACCCGCAGACCGCGCTCGAGGCTCACCGCGATATTGTCCAGCGCACGGCCACCGGTGTCGTGGAAATGACCAGCCAGACAGCGCACCGGCACCACCGCCAGCACCGCATCAAGCATGGCCGAAATGGCCTCAGGGGTTGCAGCGCCAAGGGTATCGCCCAGCGAGACCTGGTAGCACCCCATGTCGATCAGCGCTGCAGCGACCCGGGCCACACTCTCCGGCGGCGTCGGGCCGTCATAGGGGCAATGGGTCACGCAGGAGACGTAGCCGCGCACCGGCACACCGGCGGCGCGGGCGGCATCGACCACGGGCTGGAAACGCTGCAGGCTCTCAGCGATCGAACAGTTGATGTTGTTCTGACTGAAGCCCTCCGAGGCCGCGCCAAAGACCGCGATTTCGTCGGCGCGGGCCGCCATGGCGCGCTTGAAACCCTGCATGTTCGGGGTCAGAGCCGCGTAGGTGACAGCCGCCGAACGGGTGATGCCCTGCATGACTTCGGCCGCGTCGGCCAGCTGTGGCACCCACCGAGGCGAGACGAAACTGGTCACCTCGATCTTGGAAAAGCCGCAGCGCGACAGCCGTTCGACAAGCTCGATCTTGTCAGCGGTGGCGATCATGGTCGCTTCGTTCTGCAGCCCGTCGCGGGGCGCCATTTCGAATAGGGTGACGCGCTCAGTCATCGATAGGCTCCAGCGCAACAAGGACGGTCCCGTCGGCAATCTGATCCCCTACCGCCGCGAGCACGTCGAGGACGACGCCGTCCCGGGGGGCGCAAAGCCTGTGCTCCATCTTCATGGCCTCCAGCACCAGAAGGGGTTCACCCTGCGTGACAGCCTGGCCAGCTTGGGCAAAGACCTGCTGCACCAGCCCCGGCATCGGCGCTTGAATGGCGTTGGCGGCAACGCCTGCCGCGTCAGCCTGCACCAGCGGGTCGGGCACCTCGAAGCCAAAGCTGCGCCCGTCCGCGAAGACGGCGATCGAATTGCCGGTTCTGATCAGACCCACGGCGAAGCTGTTTCCTTCGCAGGTCAGCTCGAAGCGGGTTTTGGAAGACGTCGGGGTCACAGACAGGGACAGATCGAAACTTTCACCCTGCACCCGAAAGTGCCGGGCTCCCACAATACTTACCGCGAACGACAGGCCTTCGCCCTGTTCCCCCAGTTCGACGTGCTGGGTACCCTCTGCCCAATGGCGCCAGCCGATCAGCTGCGCCCACGGGTCTGGCGAGGGTCGGTCATCCAGCAAGCCAAGCCCACCGACGGCCGCCAGCGCAAACACGTACGGCGGGGCTGGTGCCTGCTCCAAAAGCGAGATCAATTCTCGATCGATCAGGCCGGTATCGACCCGACCGGCGGCAAAGCCTTCGTGCCGGGACAGGGCAACGAGAAAATCGAGATTGGTCACCGCACCGGCGATCTGGCTGTGCGACAAGGCCTCCACGAGCCGATTGAGTGCTTCCTCGCGGGTCGCACCGTGGGCGATGACCTTGGCGATCATCGGGTCGTACCAGGGGCTGATCTCATCGCCGGCCCGCACCCCGCTGTCGATCCGGACCGCGCCCGGCGCGAAGGCCGTCGCGGCAGGAAAGGACAGGTGATCAAGCCGGCCGGTCGCCGGCAGGAAGCCCTTGCTCACGTCTTCGGCGTAGACGCGGGCTTCGAAAGACCAGCCGTTAATCGACAGATCCTGCTGCGTCATGGGCAGTGGCTCACCGCTGGCCACCCGCAGCTGCAGCTCCACAAAATCCAGTCCGGTGATGGCTTCGGATACGGGGTGCTCGACCTGCAGGCGGGTGTTCATTTCCATGAACCAGAAGCCGTCTTCGCGCAGTGGTCCGGTGCCGTCGACGATGAACTCGACCGTTCCCGCCCCGGCATAGCCGATGGCCCTTGCCGCATCGGTGGCGGCCTTGCCCATTGCCGCGCGCACGCTTGCCGGCATATCGGGGGCCGGGGCCTCCTCGATGACCTTCTGGTGTCGCCGCTGCAGGGAGCAGTCGCGCTCAAACAGATGGATGACGTTGCCGTGCCCGTCGCCGAACACCTGAATCTCGATGTGGCGCGGCTGGGCAATGTACCTTTCAACGAGGCACACCGGATCACCGAAGCTGGCCTGTCCTTCTCGCTGTGCGCCGTCGAGCGCGGCCCTGAAAGCCGCAGGTTCCCGGACCAGCCGCATGCCCTTGCCACCGCCGCCCGCGCGGGCCTTGATCATCACCGGATAGCCGATTTTGTCGGCCTCGGCGGCCAGCACCTCGGGATCCTGACTTTCCCCGTGATAGCCCGGGACGACCGGCACACCCGCCTCGATCATCAGCGCTTTGGCGGCATCTTTGCGGCCCATGGCCCGGATCGCCGCGGCAGAGGGGCCGATGAAGACGAGGCCTTCGGCTTCCACCGCCTCCACAAAGGCCGGGTTCTCGCTGAGAAAGCCATAGCCGGGGTGGATGGCTTCCGCGCCCGTACGCTTGCAGGCATCTATGATCTTTGCGGGCTGGAGGTAGCTTTCAGCCGCCGCTGACGGGCCGATGGCAACGGCTTCATCGGCCATGGCAACGTGCTTTGCCTCCGCATCAGCATCGGCGTAGACCGCGACCGTCTGGATGCCGAATTTGCGGGCCGTGGCGATAACCCGGCAGGCAATCTCGCCGCGGTTGGCAATCAGGATTTTGCTGAACACCAGCCCGGCCCCTACATCCGGAACACACCGAAGCGGGTGTCTTCGATGGGGGCATTGAGCGCAGCCGAAAGCGACAGAGCGAGCACATCCCGCGACTTGCGCGGGTCGATGATGCCATCATCCCAGAGCCGGGCAGAGGCATAGAGCGGGTGCGACTGTTCCTCGAACATGTCGATCGTCGGCTGCTTGAACGCGGCTTCATCCGCCTCGCTCCAGCGCTCACCCGCGCGCTCGATCGCGTCACGCCTGACCGTTGCCAGCACGCCGGCGGCCTGCTCGCCACCCATGACGGCAATTCGGCTGCTGGGCCAGGTCCACAGGAACTGGGGGCTGTAGGCCCGCCCAGCCATGCCATAGTTCCCGGCGCCGAAGGATCCGCCGACCAGCATGGTGATTTTCGGCACTTTGGTGGTCGCAACCGCCGTCACCAGCTTGGCGCCGTCCTTGGCAATGCCGCCGTTTTCGTAGGTACGGCCGACCATGAAACCGGTGATGTTCTGCAGGAATACCAGCGGGATGCGCCGCTGCGAGCACAGTTCGACGAAGTGCGCGCCTTTGACCGCCGCGTCGGAGAATAGGACGCCATTGTTGGCGATGATGCCCACGGGCATGCCCATGACGTGGGCGAAGCCACAGACAAGGGTTTCACCGTAGCGCGCCTTGAATTCATCGAACCGGGAGCCATCCACCAGCCGGGCGATGACTTCACGGATGTCATAGGGGGTGCGGAGATCGGCGGGAACAAGGCCGAGAATTTCCGCGGGGTCGTAGAGCGGGGGTTCGACCGGCTGCATTTCGAGGTTCGAGGGCTTGACCCGGTTGAGGCTGGAAACCGCCTCCCGCGCCAGCGCCAGCGCTTGGGCATCGTCTTCGGCCAGATAGTCCGCGACGCCGGAGAGGCGCGTATGCACGTCGCCGCCGCCGAGCTCTTCGGCCGTCACCACTTCACCCGTGGCTGATTTCACCAGCGGCGGCCCGGCGAGGAAGATCGTCCCCTGTTCCCGGACGATGATGGTGACGTCGGACATGGCGGGGACGTAAGCCCCACCCGCCGTGCACGAGCCCATGACCACGGCAATCTGGGGGATGCCCTTGGCCGACATGTTGGCCTGATTGAAGAAGATGCGCCCGAAGTGGTCCCGGTCGGGGAAGACTTCATCCTGATTGGGCAGGTTGGCACCACCGCTGTCGACCAGATAGAGGCAGGGCAGGTTGTTCTGCTCTGCGATCTCCTGAGCGCGCAGGTGCTTTTTCACCGTCATCGGAAAGTAGGTGCCGCCCTTCACCGTCGCATCGTTGCAGACGATCATGCATTCGCGGCCGGAAACCCGGCCGATGCCGGTGATAATCCCCGCCGAGGGGCTGGCCCCGTCGTAGAGCCCGTATCCGGCGAACAGGCCGACTTCGAGAAAGGGTGAACCGGGATCGAGCAGCCGGGCAACACGCTCGCGCGGTAGCAGCTTTCCCCGGCTCAGGTGCCGTTCGCGCGCCTTGTCCCCACCCCCGGCACGGGCCTGTTCGGCGGCGGCCTCGGTCAGCGACAGCGCGGCTTCGTGCGCGGCCTGATTGCTCTGGAAGGCCTCGGCCTTGGTCGATACTGCAGAACGGAAAACCCCCATCAGCCCATCGCCCCCATCAGTTCCCGCCCGATCAGCATCCGTCGGATCTCAGAGGTGCCGGCGCCGATCTCCATGAGTTTCGCATCGCGGAAAAGCCGGCTGACGGGCGTGTCGTTCATGAAGCCTGCCCCACCCATGGCTTGCACGGCCTGGTGCGCGACGACCATGGCTTCCTCGGAGGAATAGAGGACACAGGCGGCTGCATCCTGTCGCGTGACTTCGCCCCGGTCGCAGGCACGGGCGACTTCATAGACGTAGGCGCGGGCCGAGTTCAGCTTGGTGTACATGTCCGCGATCTTTCCCTGCATGAGCTGGAAATTTCCAATCGGTTGGCCGAACTGCTTGCGTTCGACGAGATAGGGCATGATTTCATCGAGGCAGGCCGCCATGATGCCGGTGCCGATCCCCGAAAGCACAACGCGCTCGTAGTCCAGCCCGGACATCAGGACCTTAACACCTTGCCCCTCTTCGCCCAGAATATTGTCGAAGGGCACCTCGCAGTCCTGAAACACCAGCTCGACCGTGTTCGAACCCCGCATGCCCAGCTTGTCGAAGTGATCGGACTGGCTGAAACCGGGCATGTCCTTTTCGATGATGAACGCCGTGATCCCCTTGGAGCCCGCCGCGGGGTCGGTTTTGGCGTAGACCACCAGCGTGCCGGCCTCACCCCCGTTGGTGATCCAGTACTTGCTGCCGTTGAGAATGAAGCGGTCGTTGCGCTTCTCCGCGTGGAGCTTCATGCCGACGACATCGGAACCCGCCCCGGCTTCGGACATGGCCAGCGCTCCGACCCGCCGGCCCGAGATCAGGTCGGGCAGGTACTTGTTTCTCTGCGCGTCGGTGGCGTTGAGCTGCAGCTGGTTCACGCACAGGTTCGAGTGCGCACCGTAACTCAGGCTGACCGAGGCGCTGGCCCGGGCAATTTCCTCGACCACCACGGTGTGCGCGAGGTAGCCCATGCCGGCACCGCCGAAGCGCTCAGGGACGGTAATGCCCAGCAGGCCGAGCTCGCCCATCTCCTGCCACAACCCGGCGGGGAATTCGTTGTTGGCATCGATCTCAGCGGCCATGGGTTTGACGCGATCCTGCGCCCAGCGGTGAACGACATCGCGCAAGGCGTTAACGTCTTCGCCCAGATCAAAATTCATTGACCCTAAAAACATGCCCTGTCCTCCTCCTGCGACCCACCAACCGGGCGGTCCCTGCCCCCTGTCCGATGCCTTGTTCGGCGTCGTCCAGCCTGGCNGCTTCTCTGACCGGCCCAAATCCGGCGATCATGTCAACCGAATTAAGCAACCCTTCGCCCTGTGCGAGACTGAATTCAAGGGCCGCCGACGCCCTTCGATCGTGATGGAGCCAANCCAGCGGCTGCGAGGAGAGCACCACAGCGTGCACGCATTGCAGCGAGGCCATGACCCGCCAATGGCATGACCGGCACTNTCGGATTGAGAGAGGGGGTCGAAGTGGTGCTGGTAAGGTGACTCGAACACCCGACCCACGCATTACGAATGCGTTGCTCTACCAACTGAGCTATACCAGCACCGCACTTCATCTTCAGAANGCCTTGGTTCGCGCCCTGAGCAGCGGTTAAATAACCGATAAAGCCATTCGGGATCAAGACGCCGCGTCACCCGCCACAGATCCGCTCAAGCGCGGCAGGGTTACCACAAACTCACAGCCCTCTGCCCGGTCCGCAAGCCGGATCTGCCCGCCGTGGACCTCCACCAAGGTCTTGACCAACGCCAGACCGAGGCCGGTGCCACCCCCTTCGCGGTCGGTGGTGAAAAAGGCGCTGAAGATGCGATCGGCGTTGGCCGGAGATACCCCCGGGCCATCATCAATCACCCGCAGTCTGACCTGAGCCGTCGCCGGCTCGATGACCAGCCGAGGCTCGCCCTTGCCGTGGTGCAGGGCGTTGTCGATCAGGTTGCGCACCACAGAAGCGAGGTTGTCACCGTCCATGGCCACGCGAATGTCGTCCTCACCTCTTGCACCGATGCCGGTGTCGGTGTCGGCGCGCTCGATCCCGAAGGACTGGCCCAGATCGGCGTAGTGGCGCTGCAGATCCAGCAGCAGCGCCCCCAAACGGCTCTCCCCTGCCCCGCCGGGCTGCATGACGTCGGCGCGGGCCAGTTCCAGCAAGCNGGTTACCAGCCGGGCCAGCCGGTCGCTGTCCTTGGCGATGTTATCGAGAAAGCGGGCGCGTCGGTCTTCGTCCATGCTCGCCGCGTGATCGCGCAGCAGCTCGACCGCGCCCTGAATGCTGGTCAGCGGGGTCTTGAATTCGTGGCTGACGTTTGCGGCAAACTCGCGGATATAGGCCGACCGGGTTTCAAGGGTGTTGGACATGGCGACCACCGCCTCGGACAGTTCGGCAATATCGGCGGTGACGGGGTAGCGCAGCGGCCTGATCCCGCTGCGGCGCCCGTCGGCGACCAGCTTGGCCTGGTGGATCAGTCGCGACACCGGGCCGACGATGGTCGCCACGAGAAACAGCGACAGCGCCATCGCCATCACCGCCAGCAGCACCCCGCCGACGATAAAGATCCGCACTTTGCTGCGCAGCGCNTTGCGCAGGGTCGAAGGCGTGCGTCCCAGCAGCACCCCGCCAACCACTCGGTTGTCGAGGATGATCGGCGCGGCGACATGAACGCGGATGCCCGAAGACCGCTCGAAGGCGTTGAAACCGCGCTGGCCCTCGGCAAATTCCTCCTTCTCCCGCAGCAGCGAGACGATCTCACCCCGNAGCGCGCGCTCGACCTCNGGCAGGTGCGCGACGCTCCGGCCGACATTCTCGGCCGTGCTGGCGACGATCGTACCGCGGTGATCGAGCACGCGGATCGAAGACAGGGTGAAGCGGTGGGCTTCGACGATTACCGGGCTGATGTCCTTTCCCACGGCCTCGGGCAGCCAATGCGTGGGTGAGGGGGTCCGGCGCGGCACAGGCGCCGGCGGCAGCGGCTTGTCGCGTGCGAGATCGAGCGCGGGTGGCCGCGGGCGCCAGGGCTCCCCCTTGGAGGTATCAACGGCGAAGGCGGGGTCGACGGGATGCGACAGCCCACCACCGTCGAGCGAAGAGGTTCGGTTGCGCTCCAGCGCGGCCCGGTACGAAGCGGCAATGAAGGCCGTCTGCGAGAGCAGCGCGGACTCAGTCTGCCGCAGCAGGGCCGACTCATAGAGCCGCATGGCAAACACCCCGCTCAGAGGTGCGATCAGCAGGATCAGATTGACGGCAAGAAGCAGGGTCGACAGCCGCGGGCGCCCGAGCAGGCGCCCAAACCGCNCNGAGGGCGGCTTACCCGGCGGCGGTGAAGCAGGCGCAGATGCGGGATCGGGTGCGACCATGGGTCAGCGGGGCCTCAGCAATCGCCGAGCTTGTAGCCGATGCCGTGGACGGTCTCGACCGGGTCGGCGCCGATGTCGGCAAACTTCTTCCGCACCCGGCGGACGTGGCTATCGATGGTGCGGTCGGAGACGATGCGCGAGAGCTCGTAGGCGCTGCTCATCAGGTCATCGCGCGAATAGACCTTGCCCGGGCGCTGCATCAGCGTGCGAATGATGCCGAATTCGGTCAGGGTCAGCACGATCTGGGTATCATCCCAGCTGCCGGTGAAGTCGTCGAGGTTCAGCGAAAGCCGGCCGTGCTGCATGATNGCAGTGCCCTCGTCGCGGGGGGCCTTGGCGTCTTCAAGCCGGCGCAGCACCGCCTTGACCCGCGCCACCAGCTCCCGCGGGGAGAAGGGCTTGGTCATGTAGTCGTCCCCGCCCAGCTCAAGGCCCAGCACGCGNTCGATCTCATCNTCNCGGGAAGACAGGAAGATGATCGGGGTGCGGCTGGTCTGGCGGATGCGGCGGCAGACTTCGGTGCCGTCCAGCTCCGGCATGGTGATATCGAGCACGATCAGGTCCGGCCGCTCTGTCGCGAAGCGCTCGAGCGCCTGCGCGCCGTCACCGGCTTCGAGGGTGTCGAANCCTTCCTTATCGAGGGCAAACTGCACAACTTCGCGGATATGGGGGTCGTCGTCGACGACGAGAATGCGGTTCATCTTGGCTCTCAGAAACACCGGAATGACAACAGCTTAAGCCCCGAGCAGGGGCTTGAAAAGCCACTGCACAGACTTTCCAAATATTGATCCCGAATGTGCAAATTCTGCTCAAACTGGTAGAACCGCGTTGAGACCAGCCCGCAGCCCGCTACCCTTTGCCCGAAACAGGATCTCCATGCCCGACCCGACCTTTGACCTGGTGATTTTCGACAACGACGGCGTGTTGATCGACTCAGAGAAACTGGCCGCGCGTGGCAACGCCGAACTGCTGACCGGGCTGGGCTACCCCATGACCGCCGAGGACTGCGAGCGCCGCTTTGCCGGGCTGTCAGACCGGGACATGGTCGCCGAGCTGCGCGCTGAAGGCGCCGTCCTGCCCGATGATTTCATCGAGCAGATGTATGCCATCTCCGAGCATGCCTTTCTCACCGAGCTGGAGCCGATCGCAGGGGTGCGGTCCGTGGTCGAGCTGGCGCAGTCGCGCGCGGCCATTGCCGTCGCGTCCAACGCACCGCGCGCCAACGTGCTGCGCAATCTGATCACCACCGGATATGACGACCTGATCCCGGCGTCTGCGTGTTTCTCCGGCCTCGATGTCCCCAGACCCAAGCCAGCGCCGGACCTGCACCGGGCGGTGCTGGCGCACTTTAACCTCGCGCCCGCGCNGGCGCTGGTGATCGAGGACTCGCCCGCCGGNGCCAGCGGCGCCCGGGCGGCCGGGATCGATGTCATCGGCGTGCTCTACGCCGTCCCGGATGAGATGAAGCCGCAACGCCGCGAGGCCTTTGCCGCCNTTGGCGCCCTCGCCGTGCTGGACAGCCCCGCTGAACTGGCCGAAACTCTCCGACAGCTCTTGCCAGAGGAATAGTTCATGACCGCCCAAGATACCGAACAGAACCAGCTCCCCGTGATGCAGATTTGGCGCGAGGCCTACGGCTTCGTGTTCTCCGTGCCGCTGCGGGTGATCCTGACCGCGTTGCTTCCTCTGGGGCTCTACGCGCTCGCGGCGTCCTGGATTCAGGTGCAGTTCCTCAACGAGGCCGCTGCCGANGTGATGGCGGCCTCGAACGAGCTGGCGGTCCTCGANCCCAATGCTGCCGAGGCTGAATTCGGCGCCGCCATGCTCCAGATGGTGCAAGCGGGGATCAGCATGATGCAGTGGCTTGTACCGCTGTTGGTTCTCGGCGGGCTCGCTGGCGCGGCCATGGCCGCCGCCTGGCACCGGACCACGCTGATCGGCCTGGATGCCGAGCGAACGGGCCTTGGCCTGCATTTCGGCCGGGCCGAACTCAGCTATTTCTACCGTGCGGTGGTCATGGTGCTGCTGACGACGCTGGGGCTGGTGGCTGCCGGGGTGATCATTGGCATCCTAACTGGCGTGCTGTCGGCCTTCATACCCGGCCTCGCCGCCACTTTTTCGATCCTGACAGCAGGGGTGATGATTCTGCTATGGCTCTATCTTTGGGCGCGGCTGATCCTGTGCCTGCCCGCGGCTGCACTGGGCATCTACGAGTTTGGTATTCGGACCGCGTGGCGCGCGACCCGGGGACACGCCGGGCGGCTGATGCTGATCTACGCCGGCCTACTGATCCCCTTCAGCGTGCTGGGTTTTCTGTTCGATAATGGGATCAACCGGATTCTGTTTCAGGGCGTGGCCGACGTGAGCACGCTCGACGCGACGCAGCTGAACCTCAAGACGTGGGTGGCGATGGTGCCCACNTTCATCATCACCGCCTTCACGACAGCACTGGTCGCCAGTGGCATTTCCTACACCTACTACCGGCTCGGCCAGCCGCCCTCGTGGGTCGAAAAGGTCTCCTGACCCCTCCTCTGGCGGGCACTTAACACCGGCGAGCTACAGCAGCAGCCCAACTTCGGAAATCGCTTCAGCGACCGCGAGCGCCTGCACGGTCTCCTTCACGTCGTGAACGCGGAACAGGCTGACCCCGGCCCCGAATCCTGCCAGAACAGCCGCCAGTGACCCACCCAGCCGCTCTTCCNGCCCCGCCGGGGTGATCTTGGCGATGAACGACTTACGCGAGGCACCAAGCAACACTGGCCAGCCGGCGTCGACCAGCTCATCCAGCCGCGCCATGATCTGCAGGTTATGCTCGAGCGTCTTGCCAAAGCCGATCCCGGGGTCGAGGCAGATCTTCTCGGCGCTCAGCCCCGCGTCCATCAGNGCCATCGCCTGCCCGGCGAGGAAGGTGAAGACCTCCGCCGGGGCATCATCGTACTGGGGATCGGCCTGCATGGTCTGAGGCTCACCCTGCATGTGCATCAGGCACAGCGGCAGCCCCAGCGCGACGGCCGTATCGAAGGAGCGCGGGTCGCCGGTCAGCCCGGTGACNTCGTTGATGATCCCGGCCCCGGCGGCGGCGGCGGCTTCCATGACCGCCGGCTTGCGGGTGTCGATGGAAACCAGCGCCCCTTCTGCGCTCAGGGCCTCGATCACCGGTCGCACGCGGTCGATCTCCTCGGCCTCGGAGACCGGTGCTGCTCCCGGGCGGGTGCTCTCGCCACCGACGTCGATGATGGCGGCGCCCTGTGCCCGCAGCGCCGCTGCCTGCTCCAGCGCCGCATCAACGTGGTGGAAGCGTCCGCCGTCGCTGAAGCTGTCGGGGGTCACGTTGAGGATGCCCATGACCTGTGGGCGGGCAAGGTCGAGCCCGGCCCAGTGTGTCACGTGAAAGATATCGNCGCTCATCCTTGGCCCTGCCCTCATCGCCTAAACCGCATCACCAAAAAAATACGCCCGACAACCTTCGTCGCCGGGCGCAGTATTTCGCCTTGTCCCATCGGGACGAAAGTCTGTGGAAGCCTGCTTAGCTGTCCGCGGCTGGTCCGCCAATACCCGGCAGCGCAGAGGTCCCCGACGCTGGCTTGGGCGTCGGCTTGGGCGCTGGCGGCTCAGCCTCGCTGCGGTCGGCGTGACGGGTNGGCTCGACCCGGCGGCTTTCTCGCTCGAGCGTCTCACCGCGCAGCACGGCCTCAACCTCTTCCCGGCTCAGGGTTTCGTACTCNATCAGCGCTTCCTTGAGGCGCTTGAGGCCTTCGAGGTTTTCGCTGATGATCTCGCGCGCGGTGGTCTCCGCCGTCTTCAGGATCTGCTCGACCTCTTCGTCGATGATCTTGGCGTAGTCGTCCGAGTAGTTCTTGGTCATAGACCCGAACATGCCTTCGGACTGGTCCGGGCCGAAGGCCCGCAGCCCCAGCCGCTCGGAGAAGCCCAGCCGCTCCACCATGACCCGCGCCTGCTGGGTCGCCATCTGGATGTCTGAAATCGCACCCGCGGTCACGTGGTCAACGCCGTAGATCAGCTCCTCAGCGATCCTGCCACCGTAGGCCATGGCCAGTTCGGCCTTCCACTGCTCCTTGCGCTTGAGCATGGCGGCGTCGTTCTCGGGCAGGAACTGGGCATAGCCGCCCGCCCCACCGCGCGGAATGATCGTCACCTTGTTGAGCTTGTCGCGCAGCGGCACGTTGACGCCGACCAGCGCGTGGCCGCCTTCGTGGTAGGCGACCAGCTCGATCTCTTCCTCGGTCCGCACGGCCGAGCGTCGCTCGGGGCCCATGGTGACCTTGTCTTTGGCGTTCTCGAAGTCCTCCTGCGTCACCACGCGCTTGTTGGAGCGGGCGGCGAGCAGGGCTGCTTCGTTCACCAGGTTGGCGAGGTCAGCACCGGAGAAGGTCGGGGTGCCTTTGGCGATACGGGCGAGGTCCACGTCGGGGCCCAGCGGCACGTTCTTGGAGTGGATGCCGAGGATCTTCTCGCGACCGATCGAGTCCGGCAGATTGACCTGCACCTGACGGTCAAAACGACCAGGACGCAGCAGTGCCTTGTCGAGGATATCAGCACGGTTGGTCGCAGCGATCAGGATGATGCCCTCGTTGGCCTCGAAGCCATCCATCTCGACCAGCAGCTGGTTCAGCGTCTGCTCGCGCTCTTCGTGCCCGCCGGACATGCCCATGGAGCGGGAGCGGCCGACAGCATCGATCTCGTCGATGAAGATGATACAGGGGGCATTCTTGCGCGCCTGCTCGAACATGTCGCGCACACGGCTGGCACCGACACCGACGAACATCTCGACGAAGTCAGAACCGGAGATGGTGAAGAACGGCACGTTCGCCTCGCCCGCGATGGCCTTGGCGAGCAAAGTCTTACCCGTACCCGGCGGACCCACCATGAGCACGCCCTTGGGGATCTTGCCGCCCAGACGCTGGAACTTCTGCGGGTCGCGCAGGAAATCGACGATTTCCTCGACGTCGGCCTTGGCTTCTTCAACCCCCGCCACGTCGGCGAAGGTGGCCCGGTGCATGTCCTGCGTCAGCAGCTTGGCCTTGGACCGGCCGAAGCCCATCCCGCCGCCGCCACGGCCCTGCATCTGCCGCATCATGAAGAACCAGAAACCCACCAGCAGCAGGATCGGCAGCAGNTAGGCAAACAGCTGGCCNAAGGCAAAGCCGCTGGGCGGCGAATACTCGTACGTCGTGCCAGCGTCATCGAGCTTGGAGAGGAACAGTTCCATCCCGCCAGGCGGGATTTCGGCCGCGAACCGGCGACCGGCGGCGGTGGCNCCTGTCGCGGTCGAGCCCTCGATCACAACCTCGCGCACCTGGCCCTGATCGACCAGTTCTTCGAACTGCGAAATGGCAACCTTCGACGAACTGCTGGTCAGGCTGTTGCCGAACATCCCCTGCAGCACCACCAGTCCGACGACCAGAATTACCAACCAAATCAAGACATTACGTCCGATATTCATGCCTGTTCCTTAGCCCTTAAGCNAATANCCTGACCNTCAATGTAAGACCCCAGGACAAGGATGCAACGCTTGTGGCGTTTCATCGCGGGGAATCAGTCTTCGATCCACGCCAGCAAGGGTCGTCGCGGGGCGAAAACCGCGTGGTTATCGGCCCACNCGAAGCCCTCGCCATCCCACGCCGGCAGCTGCCCCTGCAGCAGCGGGACGGCGGCCAGCGCCCGCCCGGGTCGGGTGGGGTCGATCGCCAATCCGGCNTGTCCGGCAAGCGTCCAGTCGCCTCCCAGTCCGGCAAGGGTCCAGCGGTCATCCAGCCGCCAGCGGCCATCGACGTCCTGCTGCGGGCGCAGGCTGCGCCCTGCCCGCGCTTCGCGGCTGATCAAGCTCCAGCCCTCCCGCCTCCGCTCGACCACGCAGCCGTGCAGTGACACCCTTGGCTCGGCCTGAAGGCGCTGGCAGGCTGCCGCAACCCGCTCGGCCGAAGGAGCATAGAACCCGCCCCGGACCCACGCTGTGACCATCGACAGTGTTGCTTCATCGAGGGCATCGCTCCGGCACCAGGCATAGCCCATGGGATCNGTGACGACCCCCCGAGCGGAGCCCCTTACCGATGGGTCAACGGACGGCTTCGGTGACCTTGATGCGGTCGCGTGNGCCGGGGCCTGTTNGCGCAGCCGACCCCGCCCCGTGCGCGGATCGCTGTTGGTCGGGTCGAGCACGAAAGACAGCCCCTGCGCCCTGCAGTAGTCGACCAACGCCTGTTTGGGCCAGTCCAACAGCGGGCGTTCGAAAATTACGTCAGGGTCAACCCGGCGCCGCGCCATCCCGCGCGCGCCGACCGCGCCCGTCCCCCGNGCCTGCCTCAGGGCGATGGTCTCGGCCTGATCATCGGCGTGGTGCCCCAGCCAGACCCGCAGTATCCCTTGCGCCCGCGCCCAGTCTGCCAGCAGGCCAAACCGCGCCAGCCGCGCCTTCTCCAGTCGCCCTCCCGTCACGGCAAAGGGCGGCTTCCAGGTCAGGATATCCACGTCGGGGAGGAAGGCCGTTAAGCGCTCCCGCACGGCAATGGCTTCCGCAGCACTGTCCGGTCGCAGACCATGGTCAACGATGGCTACCCGCAGCCTAAGGTCAGGAAAGGCCGCCGCGGTCAGGTGCGCCAGCGCAAGCGAGTCCGGCCCCCCGGAGACAGCAAGACCCAGCGCCGTCCCCGGCGCCAGCGGCGGCAGTGATGCTGAAACGGCGGCCCGGAAGGCCTCAGCAGTCAAGCTGCTCGGATCGCGCGGAGGCATCGGAAATAGCTTCGGTATCGAGGGGATACTCGACCGGGACGAAGGACAGCAGGCGGCAGCCCTCGGCCCGCTGCCCGTTCGCATTCAGCGCATCTGCGAGGTTGAGGATGGATCGCGCCGCAAAGTCCGAGGTCGGGAAAGAGCGCAGGCCCTGCGCCAGCACCTGAATGGCAAGGGGATGATCTCCTGCGCGCAGATAGGCCGTGCCGAGCATGAACAGGGCTTCCGCCTCATCATTCCCCAGAATTCCGGTATCAATTACCTGCCGAAGCGCCTCCGAAGCACCACGGAAGTCACCGGCTTCGAACAGGTCGCTGGCGGTTTCAAACGCCTCTCGAGTGGCCTCGTCGATTTCCGCAGACGACGCAATGTCCGCGCTGTCGTCATCGAGCTGAAAATGATCAGGCGCGTCGGGCCGCACGGCCGGGACCGCCGGGGCGGCAGCGCCGAAGGTGTCGCTGAAGTCTTCTGTTTCGGTGTCGGTGTCGGTTTCGGTCTCGCTGCCCTCGTCCGGCTGAGCGGCCGTATCAGACACCGCCGTGTCATCGGCCGCTGCGGGCATGCCAGCCTGAGCCACCTCCGCTCCAGACGCCTCAGCGACTCGGATTCGGTTTCGGCTCGGTCTCGGTTTCGGTCTCGGTCTCGGTCTCGGTCTCGGTCTCTGGCGCAGCCTCAGCCTCAGCCTCAGCCCCGCCCTCGGGTTCTACATAGTCGGGGTCTCCCGCGAGCGCTTCATGGGCGGGAATGCCGCCCTCGGGTCGGTCCTTGGGCAGGGCCGGGGCGACGACCGCCTGATCAGCCTCAGCGTCAACAGCTGCGGGATCGGATGCGGCGACCGGAGCGGGGGCGGTGTCCAGCACCTCTTGCGGTGCCGCCGCAGGCGCTGCTGCGCTCAGGGTGTCGATCTGGTCCTGCATCGCGGCGATGGTTTCTTCGAGCGAAGCAATCTTGAAGGTCAACTCGCTGGCGCTGCGCAACGCTGACTCAGCCAATCGCGACGCGCGGTCAGCCTCCTCACTCACGGCGGTGGCATATTCGAGCAACTGGTCGATGCGGGCCTGCAGGCTTTCGAAGCGGACATCGGCAACGCCGCCACCGGTTTCCAGCTGATCGCGGAGAAAGTCCACCTCACTGCGCAATTGACGCAACTCGAGCGCCAGCTGGGCACCGGAATCCTCGTCCTGCGCCCGCACCGTTGCGGCCATCCCCAATAAAGCCAAACCCAGCGCGCCGCCTTTCGCGAGGCGGTGCACGCCGGAAACTGATACAGGCATCCCTGTCCTGTCCCTCTCCAAATACAGCGTCAGATTAGTGGGTTTTCGCCGCTGATGGAACCATTCACCGCCGGACTACTGGCCTGCTCATGCAGGATTCGTGTCAAAAAAAATGGGGAGCCGTTTGAGCCCCCCAAAGGAATAGCATTTTGATCTGATCGTCAGGCGTTTACAGAACCACGAACACGGCGCGGCGGTTCTGTGCCCACACGGTTGGGGTCGAGCCAGAGGCAACGGGGCGCTCCTTGCCGTAAGAAACCGTGGAAAGCCGCTCAGAGGCGATACCAAGTTGGAGAAGGCGATTGCGGATAGCGGTCGCACGCTGGTCACCCAGCGCGATGTTGTAGTCGCGGGTTCCCCGTTCGTCGGCATGCCCTTCGATGCGAAGGGTCGTCGAGGGGTACTGCCGCATCCAAGCCGCCAGCTGGTCGACCACACCGGCACCACGCGGATCGAGAACTGCGCTGTCGGTGGTGAAGAACACGCGGTCACCCACGTCAGAGCGCAGGCCAACCTGGCTTGCTCCGCTGGCAAACTGGGGCGGGCTGTAGACATTAGCGGTGGCAACGGCGATCTGCTGCGGGCCAGGATTGTTGCCGGTCAGAAGCACCTGACCGGGCTGAGACCCGAGCAAGGGCGCAGGCGACTGCTGAAAAAACTGATCCGGCGCAGCAGCGGCAGCCGTGTTGGCGGCTGGCTCCTGCTCGTTCGCGCGAACCTGAGGGTCGCAGGCGACAAGGACCAAAGGCGCAAGAATCGCTAAGAAGGTCCGTTTAAACATCGTCGGCTAAACTCCAAAAAACTCCGGGCGCTCCCGTGAAAGCCAAGCCTCAAAGCGAAAAATCAAACAGGCGTTTCCACCGCTTTAAGACTGTTGCTGTTTTACACCACCCAACTTTGCTAGGCAAAGAAAAATGATTCCAAGCCACACTTTTGCAAGCAAAGAGGGAACAAATACACACGTTATGCGGTGAATTAGGGCGAATCGGGGCGATAAAGCTGAAAACAAGTGCGAGCCCACTATTCTTAATAGTGCGGATAGTTTGCAGCAAAAACGCAGTTGCGGCGGAATTATCCCACGCTTTCGATCGTCTGTGGAAAAGTTAGGTGGCGACGAAGCCGACTAGTTGCGCGCGACCCGCGGCGACCACGCTGGATCAGAGGCCTCGCTGGTCGTTGGCAGTATCCATTCCTGCCGGCTGAAGATATCAACTGCGTAGATGCGTGTCTTCACCGAACCATCGCCCGTCTGCCGCTCCTGCCGGGCAAAGGCCAGCGCCGAGCCGTTGGGCGACCAGGTCGGGCTCTCGACCACGTAGCCGGTGGCAAGGATCTGCTCGGTGGTGCCGTCGGGCCGCATCACCCCAATGGAAAACTCGCCATCCTTGATCCGGGTAAAGGCGATCCAGTCACCGTTGGGGGACCAGACCGGGGTGGCATAGCGGGCGCGGTCCTGCACCGAGATGCGGCGCACCTGCCCCGTCTGCCGGTTGAGCACGTAGATCTGCTGCGAGCCGCTGCGGTCACTCTCGAAGGCGACCAGCCGCCCGTCGGGTGAAATCGAGGGTGACGTCTCGGCGCTCGGCGCCGTGGTCACCCGCTCCCGCCCCCGGGTCTGCAGGTCCATGTAGTAGATGTCTGTGTTGCCGTTCAGCGCCAGCGAGTAGACGATTCCCCTGCCGTCCGGGGAGAACCGGGGCGAGAAGGTCGAGGTTCCCTGCGCAGTCTCCAGCACTTCCTGCTGACCGGTCACGAGATGCTTGAGGATGACCTGAACCCGGCCATTGCTGATCTCAGTGTAGGTGATTTCGCGCCCGTCCGGGGAGAAGCGTGGCGTCACAACGATGTTCCGGCCGTCGGAGAGGTAGCGGATGTTGTGGCCATCCTGATCCATCATCGCCAGCCGCTTGACCCGCTGCGTGGCCGAGCCGTCCTCGGCGATGAACAGGATCTGGCTGCCGAAGTGGCCGTTCATCCCGGCAAACTTGAGGTGGATGCGGTCAGAGATAAAGTGCGCCAGCCCGCGCCACTGGTTGAGCGGCAGCCGCGCGCGCTGCGCCTCGCGACGCTGCTTGCTCCGCGGCTGGTAGAGGAAATATTTGACCTCGATATCGCTCTCGTTGACCGACACAGAGCCAACCACCAGTGCCTGTGCCGGAGACTCACGCCAACCGCGCCAGTCGGGGTTCTCCAGAAAGTCGGCTGCCTGCTGCGGATAGGCCGTAGGATCGACCACTTCAAAGGCGCCGGACTTGCTCAGGTTCTGGCGCATGATCTTGGTCAGATCGCGGGCATGCTGCGAAGATCCGCTCTGCTCCGCGTACAATTCGAGTACGGCAACAGGGATCGAGCCCTTTTCGCCGCCGGTGACGCCCACACGGAATTGGGCCGACGCCACGCCAGCAAAGAACAAGCCAATAACTGCGATGAGAAAGACACTACGCATAACCCTGCCTAAAAACGCGTGCACTAGGGCGGAAATGGGGCTGGAATAAACCCCTCTGCGGGATTCCCGATCTTGTTGCGTTCACGTCACAGTGATCCGTATTTGCGGTCAAAATGCGGACCTTGGCTGCATCACCACCTCGATCTCGAAGGCCTCGCCGCTGGTGCCTGATGGGTTGAGGAAAGGCTCGCAGCTGTAGAGCGCGCTTTCCGCCGACTGCACGAAGGCGCTGACCTGATCATCTGTCGCGTTATCCTCTGCACCCACCTTGCCGCGCTCGATCTCCGCAATGTCGCCGTTCTGGTCCAGGCTGATGGTAAAGCTCACCTGCCATTCCCGTTGATAGCGGATGAACAGCGGATAGTTCCACTCACCGTTGACGCAGCTCTGAACGTAGTCCGAGGACCGCAGTTCGGCCGCACGCTGACGCGCTTCGGCCTCGCGCTGATCTGCGGCGGCCTGCTCGTCGGCCTCGGACTGCACGGTGGCTTCTGCGGCTTCGGCAGCCACGGCGGCTTCAGCCTCCCGTGCTTCCTCGGCCAGATCCCGGTGCACGGGCAAGGCGCGGGGCCGTGGCTTGGGGTAGGCCGGAACAAAGACATCGTCTTCGTCCGCTGCCTCATCCGTAGCGGCATCGGTAATTTCGGAGATCAGGTCGGCCAGCGCGTCGCCGTCGTCAGCGGCGAAATCAGCCTCATCGGGTGACTGGTCGTTGGCCGGCTCAGGCAGCGTGTCGGCCTCCGGCACGGCGTCCTGCTCGATGAATTCATCCAGCCCCTCGGGCAAGTCCGGACCCGTGGTGGTCTCGGGCAGGAACAGCGGGTCGGGTGGCGCGTCTTCGGCGACGGGCTCGGCAACCGGTTCAGGATCCGAATCATCCAGCGGTTCAGGGTCCGAAAAGTCTTCGATCACCGCCGTGTCACTGACCTCGATCTTTTCTTCCTCAAAGACGATCTCGACCTCGATCGGGTCCGGCTCAGGCAGGGTGAACAGCGGGATGTTCAGCTCGACGGCAAAGGCCGTGAACACCACCGCGTGGCTAACCGTGGAGATGAGGAGCGCCCGCATCATGGCCCGGCGCTACCTCTCGCTGATGCCCGGTTGCTCGGTCACCAGTCGCAGGCTGGTGTAACCATCGGCGGCGAGGTCGGCCATGATGCCCATGACATCGCCGTAGAGCAGCGTGCGGTCACCGCGCAGGAAGATCCGCGCCTGCCGGTTGCCCTCGGTCAGGGCTTCGAGCTCGATCAGGATGCTCTGCGCCGTCGTGGGCTGGTCGTTGAGGAACAGGCTGCCGTCGGGCTGGATCGACAGCGTGATCGGGTCATCCGGCTCGTTCAACGCCGGCGCTTCGCCCTTGGGCAGGTCCAGCGGCACACCGACGGTGAGCAGTGGCGCGGAAACCATGAACACCACCAGCAAGATCAGCATGACGTCGACAAACGGCGTGACGTTGATCTCCGCCATCGGGCGGTAACGGGTGCGGTTGGACCGGTCGCCGGGGTTGAGGCTGCGCAGCGCCATGGCTCAGGCCTTCACTTCCAGCTGCCGGGCCAGAATGGTGCCGAATTCGCCGGAGAAGTCTTCAAGCCGCCCGGCATAGCGGGCCAGATCGGTGGTGAAGCTGTTGTAGGCGATCGAGGCGGGTATCGCGGCAACCAGCCCGAGCGCGGTGGCCAGCAGGGCTTCGGCGATGCCNGGCGCCACCACGGCNAGCGTTGTGTTGCCCGCCGCTGCGATGCCGAGGAAGGAGTTCATCACCCCCCAGACCGTACCGAACAGGCCAATGAACGGCGCGGCTGTTCCGATGCTGGCGAGTACGATCATCTGGGTCTCCATCCGCCCCAGCTCGCGCGCGACGGTCAGCATCATCGCACGGTCAATCCGCTGCGCGATCGAAAGCGCGCTGCCACTGGGCAGGCCGGCTGGGGTCCGGCGCCACTCGCGCATGCCGGCGGCGAAAACCGCCTGCATCGGATCCTTGGGGTTCTGGCCGACCTTTTCATAGAGTTCATCGAGATTGCCACCCGACCAGAAGCTGCTTTCGAAAGCCGCCGCTTCGCGGGTCGCGCGTGAGATCAGTAGGATCTTGGAAACGATAATCGCCCAGGTCCAGATCGACAGGAACACCAGCAGGGCCATGACGAATTTGACCACCAGAGGCGCCCCGAGAACGATCTCGAAGATGGAAGCTGTGCTGACGCTGGTTGAAAGTTCCATGCTTGGATCACTCGCTCGGCTTCAGGGGTTGCAGGTAGGGCGCCATGGCCTCCAGGGCCGGTTGCGGCAGGCGCACGGGGCGGCCGTTTTCCTTGATCTGTGACACGGTAATACGCAGCGCCGTGCAGACCTCGCCGTCGACCAGCATGGTCTGATGCAGGATCATTCTCGCCGCAGTTGTGGCACGATAATCTGTCCGAATTTCGATCACGTCGTCGTGGACCGCTGGCCGGCGGAAGTCGAGTTCCGCGCCGACNATGACGAACCGCAGCCGGTATTCCTGCCACAGCCAGTCCGGGTNGACACCCAGATGACGCAGCATTTCCGTGCGGGCGCGCTCGGCAAAGTTGAAATAGGTGCCGTGGTAGACAATCCCGGCCGCATCCGTGTCGTGGAAGTAGACGCGGTTGTGGAGCACGAAGGTCTTGCCTTCGAAATGCCCCAGCGCCCCGGCGGCATCAGCGCCCGCGCCCACCTTCAGATCATCGCTCATCGGCACCGGGCTCCGACCCGTCGAACAGGGTTCCGGGGCCATCCTCTCCCCCCTTGGGCAGCGGCGTCAGGCCCAAATGGTCCCAGCCAAAGCGCTCCAGCACCCTGCCGCGCGGGGTCCGCTGGATCAGCGCGCGCTGGATCAGGTAGGGCTCGACCACGTGTTCGAGCGTATCGCGCTGCTCGGACAGGGCGACGGCAAGCGTCTCCACCCCCACCGGCCCGCCGCGATAGGTCTTGGCCAGTGCCCGCAGATAGCGCTGGTCCATATCATCGAGGCCGAGGGGATCGACCTCCAGCTCATCCAGCGCGGATCGTGCCAGTGACAGGGTGATGCGCCCGTCACCCATGACCACGGCGAAGTCGCGCACCCGGCGCAGCAACCGTCCGGCGATGCGCGGGGTCCCACGCGCGCGCCGGGCAATCTCCACACAGGCGTCGCCTTCGAGCGCGACGTCGAGGACGCGCGCGCCGCGCACGATGATCTGTTCGAGGTCGCCTTCGTCATAAAAATCGAGGCGCTGGACGATGCCGAAGCGGTCCTGNAGCGGCTTGGACAACAGGCCGACGCGCGTGGTTGCCCCCACCAGCGTAAAGGGCGCCAGATCGACCCGCACCGACCGCGCAGCCGGGCCCTCGCCGATGATCAGATCNAGCTGGAAATCTTCCATGGCCGAATACAGCACCTCTTCGACCGTCGTGGAGAGCCGGTGGATCTCGTCGATGAACAGCACGTCACGGGGCTGAAGATTGGTCAGGATCGCCGCGAGGTCGCCCGCGCGGGAAATCATCGGCCCGGAGGTCTGCCGAAAACCGACCCCCAGCTCCGAGGCCACGATCTGTGCCAGCGTGGTCTTGCCCAGCCCCGGTGGGCCGTGGAACAGCACGTGGTCGACCGCCTCGCTGCGCTGCTTGGCGGCTTCGATGCCGACCTTGAGGTTGCGGCGCAGGCGCTCCTGCCCGACGAAATCCTGCAGTATCTGCGGGCGCAGGCCCTGATCCACCGGCGTGTCGCCGCTGTTCAGCGCGTCCACCAGCCGGGTGTGGGTGCCGTCGGGGTTGAGCGGATCATCGTCGGTCATGCCTCGCGCCCCCGGTTCAGCTGCCCGACAGGCGCTTGAGCGCCAGCNGGATCAGGGTGGAGACATCGGCATCNCGGTCTTCTTCCATGACGGCGGCGACGGCCTTGCTGGCCTCGGGCTGCTGGTAGCCCAGATTGGTCAGGGCGGAGACGGCATCGGCGGCGATGGTGCCTTCCGGTGTCGGCGCGGTGCCGACCCCGCNGGCGCTGCTGACCACGCCAGCGAAGGCGCCAACCTTGTCGCGCAGATCGGTGATGATGCGGGCGGCGGCCTTGCCGCCGACGCCCTTGGCCGCCTGGATAGCCTTGGCGTCGCCGTTGGCAATGGCGCCGAACAGCACGTCGGGGGCAAAGATGCTGAGGATGGCCAGCGCTGCCTTGGGCCCGACGCCGTTGACCGTGACCAGCAGGCGGAAGGCCTCGAGCTCTGCCAGCGTGCCGAAGCCGACCAGCGTGGGCACCTCCTGGATCACCAGATACTCGGTCTCAAGCGCCACCGGCTGGCCCTTGGCAGGCAGGCCGGCCAGCGTCTTGGCCGAGCTGAGGGTGCGGTAGACCACCCCNCCGACGTCGATCAGGGCGGCGCCCTCTTCCTGGCCTTCGACCAGTCCCTTGAGCTTGGCGATCATGCGGACATCCTCGATGCAGCCAGCCGTCGGTCAGACTCGGCGAAGTGGGCGTGGCAGATGGCGACGGCGAGCGCGTCAGCGGCGTCGGCCGAGGTGACATCGACACCGGGCAGCAAGCGCCGGACCATCATCTGCACCTGTTCCTTGGCGGCCTTACCCGCGCCAACCACGGCTTTCTTGACCCGGGTTGGGGCGTACTCGCCAACGGGCAGGCCGAGGCTCGCCGGGGCCAGCAGCACCACGCCGCGGGCCATACCGAGCTTGAGCGTTGAGGCCGGGTTCTGGTTGACGAAGGTTTCCTCGACCGCCGCTTCGTCGGGACTGTATTCGGCGATGACCTTCACCAGCGCTTTCTCAAGCTGGACCAGCCGCTGTGCCATGGGCAGAGCCGCGTCGGTTTTGACGGTGCCGTGGGCGACCGGCGACAGGCGGTTTCCCGTCTGGTCGATCACGCCCCAGCCCGTCACCCGGAGTCCGGGATCGAGTCCGATAATGCGCATACGCGCATAGAGTCGCGTATGGCCTGTCTCGTCAAGTCCGGCGGCGCCTCCNGAGCCATTTGCGGGTCAAATGGGGGCGATTTAACCGGGTTTTGGCTGCAATTCCGGACAGGGGCGGGGTTTTTCCGACCGGATACCGGCCTGCCCAGGGCTGGCGGNCCGGATCAGCACGAATTCAGCGCGCGATCAGAGGCTTAATGAAAATCGATGTGGCGCAGCCAGGCCTGACACCGCCGATTGATCTGCCGTGGCAAGCGCGCGCGGCCATTGCACAGCTGCAGCATGGTCCACGGACCGCGTCGCAGGCGGCGCTCGGTGCGGAATCCCAGCGCGAGGAAGCTGCGCTCGACCTGCTGCTCCTGCCGCCGCAGCAGTCCCGCCAGCANCACCCGTCCGCCCGATGCCGTCACCGAGGCGATCGAGGGCGCAAGGTTGATCAGGTGCCCGGAGAGGATATTGGCGAACACAATGTCGTTCCGCCCGCCTGTACGGATCGCCCTGTGGCCGATGCCCACCGCGGCAACAAAGCGGGTCAGATGCCCCACGCCGTTGCGCCGGGCGTTGACCGCTGCGACACCAACGGTCGCCGGGTCGATGTCCGAGCCCAGNACCGGTTGATGGCTGGCCCGTGCCCAGGCCAGCGCCAGCACCCCCGAACCTGCACCGAGGTCCAGCACCCGCGGCACGCGCCGTCCCGGTCTCTGGCTCTGGCTCTGGCTCTGGCCGCGAATCCGGCCCTGCGCCCGGCCCCGCAGCAGTCCGGTGATGAGTTCCAGACAGCCATGGGTGGTGTCGTGATGGCCGGTGCCGAAGGCGTTCTGCGCATCGATGAGCAGGCCGACGGCACCCGCCGGCACCGGGCTTGGGTCGTGACTGCCGCGCAGGAAGAAACGCCCGGCATGGATCGCCGTCAGGGCCGACTGGCTTTCCACCACCCAATCGATGTCCGGCAGGGTTTCGATGTCAAAATCTATCCCGCTCAGCCCGGACATCTGCTGCCCCATGGCGACCAGCGCTGCCACAGTTTCGGTCTCCGGCTGCTCGCTCAGATAAGCCAGTACCGTCAGCTCGTCGCTGTCCCGCAGGTCAACACCGGTATCGATCAGCGGCGCCTGTCGCCCCACGACGNCTTCGGGCAGACTTGCCAGCAGCCCCTCGAAAACCTCGGCATGCTCGCGCGGTACAGAGATACGGACGAGGTAGGTTTCGGCCACCTAGCTTGCCTCGGCTGCGTCGACGACGAAGGAAGCCATGACCCGCTTCTCCCCGGCTGCGTCAAAGTCGATTACCAGCTTCTCACCCTCGACCGCCGAGATCAGTCCGTAGCCGAACTTGCGGTGAAACACCCGCTGGCCCAGCGCGAAGCCATGGTCAGCGCCGCGGCTGGCGAAGCCGATGGGGTCAAAGCTGCCGTCGATGACCGGCGGTGAGCCTTGCTTGACCTGCTCCAGATTCTGCTTGAGGCGATTCATGCCGGGGCTGTCGATGCCGCGGAAGCTGCGCCGCTCGGCCCACTCCAGCGGGGGCAGCGCGCCCAGATCGCGGGCACCGGTTGCCCCGCCGCCATACTGCCGGGCGAGGCCGGCGCCGCTGCCATATCCACCATCCTCGCTGCCGTCACCTCCGGTGAAAGCGGCGAACATTGACGCCCCGGAGATGTCGTCGACGTCGAGCACGTCGTCGGGTAGCTCCTCGACGAAGCGGGAGGGCCGCGCGTAGTTCCATTGGCCGTGCAGAAAACGGCTGCCGACGTAGAGAATGTAGAGCTCTTCGCGCGCGCGGGTCAGGCCGACATAGGCAAGCCGCCGTTCTTCTTCGAGGCCCTTGTCGCCGCTCTCGGTCATGGCGCGCATGTTGGGGAAGGCGCCGTCTTCCCAGCCGGGCAGGAACACGACCGGGAATTCCATGCCCTTGGCCGCGTGCAGGGTCATGAGCGAGAGCTCGTCCCCGCCGCTGCCCGCGTTGGTGTCGAGGACCAGCGAGATGTGCTCAAGGAAGCCAGCCAGGGACTCGAAGCTGCCCATCGAGCCGACCAGCTCGTCGAGGTTTTCCAACCGGCCGCGGGCGTCGGCGGTCTTCTCATTGCGCCACATGTCGCGGTAGCCGCTGTCGTCGAGGATCTGCTCGGCCAGCTCAGTGTGCTCGGTGGTGTTCATCAGCTCGCGCCACTGCTCGATCATCGCCTGAAAGGCGACCAGCTTCTTGCGCGCTGCAGCGGGCAGCTCGTCGCTGCCGACCAAAAGGGCGACTGCGCGCATGGCGCTGATCTGGTTCATGCGGGCGAAGGACAGCACGCGCTGCACGGTGGTCTGGCCGATGCCGCGCTTGGGCACGTTGATGATACGCTCGAAGGCGAGGTCGTCGTCAGGCTGGCGCACCAGCCGCAGGTAGGCGATGGCGTCGCGGATCTCCCGGCGTTCGTAGAAGCGCGGGCCGCCGAACACGCGGTAGGGTAGGCCGACGTCGATCATGCGTTCCTCGATGGCGCGCATCATCGACGACGAGCGCACGAGGATGGCAAACTCGCGATAATCCCGACCTTCGCGGTGGAGGCGCTCGATCTCGTCGGTGATGTAGCGGGCTTCCTCGTTGCCGTCGGGCAGCCCCCGCACCCGCAGCGGCGCGCCGGGCTGGTCGGCGGTGAATAGGGTCTTGCCCAGCCGTTCGCTGTTGTGGGCGATCAGCGCCGACGCGGCGGCGAGGATATTGCCGGTCGAGCGGTAGTTCTGCTCCAGCCGGATGGTCTTGGCCGCGGGGTAGTCGGTCTCGAAGCGCAGGATGTTGCCGACTTCAGCCCCGCGCCAGCCGTAGATCGACTGGTCGTCGTCGCCGACGCAAGCGATATTCTGGTGCTTGGCGGCGAGCAGGCGCAGCCACAGGTACTGGGCAACGTTGGTGTCCTGATACTCGTCGACGAGGATGAAGCGGAACCGGTGCTGGTAGGTTTCGAGGATCGCTGCGTTGGCCTGGAAGATGCTGAGATTGTGGAGCAGCAGGTCGCCGAAGTCGGCAGCGTTCAGCTCAAGCAGGCGGTCCTGATAGGCCTGATAAATCTTGCCCAGACGGCCCTCGCACAGCCCCTGCGGAATGTCGTCCAGCGGCACCTTTGCCGGGGTCCAGCCACGGTCCTTCCAGCGGCTGATCGCGGTCAGCACGGCGCGCGGGCTGTGCACCTTTGGATCGATATTGGCATCGACCATCAGCGCTTTGAGCAGCCGGAGCTGGTCGTCGTCGTCGAGGATGGTGAAGTTCTGGTTGAAACTGTCCACGCCGAGCGCGCTGGCGTGGATGCGCAGGATGCGAGCCGCGATGCTGTGGAAGGTGCCCAGCCACCAGCCCGTGGTCGGCTGGCCGATCAGCGCCTCGACCCGGTCGCGCATTTCACCGGCAGCCTTGTTGGTAAAGGTCACGGCGAGCAGCTCCTGCGGCCGCGCCGTGCCGGTGATCAGCAGGTGACCGATCCGGGTGGTCAGGGCGCGGGTCTTGCCCGTGCCGGCGCCCGCGAGCACCAGCACCGGTCCGGCGAGGGTCTCCACCGCCTCACGCTGGGGCGGGTTCAGCCCCTGCAGGTAAGCGGGGCCGGCCGGCGCAGCGGGTACAGCCGGCGCAGCGGGCGCAGCCGGCGCAGACAGGCCGTCTTGCATCAGGGGGCTGGACAAATCCTCGGACATGGGACGAATGTAGAACATTACCGCCACCTGCGCCAATGAGATTACGCGCCGCGGGACGGGGCGGGTCCACGACATCTGGGGAAAACCGAAGCATGGGTCACGTCAGCATCCAAGACATAAAACTTNAGGGCGATTTTCAGGGGACAGATTTTAACCTGCGCGTGTTCCGCTTCGGAGAGCGNCGTGCGGGCGCGCCGAAAATCTACATGCACGCCGCGCTGCACGCCGATGAGACCCCGGGCATGCTGATCCTTCACCACCTGCTGCCCAGGCTGCAGGCCGCCGCCGAAGCCGGACAGATCCCGGGCGAAGTGGTGGTTCTGCCGCAGGCCAACCCGCTGGGCGGCGCGCAGGTTCTCTTCCGCGACAAGCACGTGGGTCGGTTCCACCTGCCCAACNGCGAGAACCACAACCGTGGCTGGGCGCTGCTGACCGAGGACGTCATCGAGACCATCGGCGCGGGGCTCGGGGCCGATGCTCTGGCCAACGTGGCGCTGATCCGCCGCGTGGTCGGCGAAGCGCTGGCGGCGCGCGAGCCGGTGACAGTNCTCGACCGCTACCGCAAGGCCATCCTCGGGCTGTGCTACGACGCCGACATGGTCTGGGACCTGCACTGCGATGACGACAGCGGCCGCCATCTGTTCATCATCCCCGAGCAGTGGCCNGACTGGCAGGACATTGCCGCCGCCAGCGGCTCGATGGTGGCGCTCACGGCNGCGGACAGCGGTGGGGGCAGCTTCGACGAGTGTCTGTCGACGGTGTGGACCAGGCTTCAGGCCCGCTTTCCTGAGCATCCGATCCCGCTGGCCTGTCCGTCGGCGACCTTCGAATATGCAGGTTGGGCCGACGTCGAAGACAGCGTCGCGGCGGAGGATGCGCAGCACCTGTTCAGCATCCTGTGTTCNCGGGGCTTTGTGAATGCTGAGCCCACGCCGCTCCCCGAGTTGGAGGCCGAGGGCCTGCCGCTGGAGGCGACCGAAATGCTGCGGATCANTTCGCCGGGGATCATCGCCTATCATGTCAGGATCGGCGAGCAGGTCACACGGGGGCAGCACGTTGCTGACGTCGTGGACCCGACCTTGCTGGACCCGACTGAGGCGAGAACGCCGGTGCTTGCGGGGACAGATGGCTTCGTGCTCTCGCGGTTGATGCAGAAGCTGGTGTTTCCCGGCGACTGCGTGATGAAGATCGTCGGTCAGGAGATTCTCGAAGAGCGTAAAGGCGGGTACCTGCTTCAGGACTGATGCGGCGCGCTCGGGCCTTGGCCGCTTCGCGGCCTTCGGCCCTCCCACGCGCATTTTCTTAGAAAATGCGAAATGACGTCAGGCCGCGCGCANTGCGGCCTGTCCGTTTGACTGCGCGGGGGAGATTTGTAAGCCGCGAAGCGGCGTCAAATCGAGCCCGCAACCCCTGACATGCTCAAGTTGCGAAGACACTTTCCATCGATTTGAAAGTCTTGAACTCCAGTGCATTGCCCGATGGATCGAGGCAGAACATCGTACCCTGCTCGCCTGGCTCACCCTGAAACCGTATCTTTGGCTCGATGATCCAGGTCACCCCCGCAGCCTGCAGGCGGTCCCGCAGCGCTTCCCAGTCATCCCATTCGAGGATCGCCCCGAAATGCCGGACCGGGACCGCATCACCATCCACGCCATTGGTCCGTGCCGCCGCGCATTCATCAGGCTTTACGTGGGCGGAAATCTGGTGGCCCCACAGATCAAAGTCGATCCAGGCCTCAGCCTCCCGCCCGACCCCACAGCCCAGCACGTCGCGATAGAACTGCCGCGTCTCCTCCTTATCGAGGATCGGAAATGCCAGGTGAAAACGCGGCATGGCCCGCGGTGCAGCGGCCTTGGCTGTGGCTGTATCGGCTTCAACGGACATAATCGGGGCTTTCCTCCACACTGAGATCAAAAAGCAAAGGNCGCGGCACCCCATAGGTACCGCGCCCTGCTCATTTATCAGACTTCACCATCGCAAGGCCAGAAGTCCCGGTGTCGTCGCCACAGTCCTGAAACCAATGGGCGAGGCCTCAGGACCAGACCTTTCGCCCTAGTCGGACTTGCTGCCGAAGTCGGGCTGTTCACCGGTCCCGGGCAGCAGTTCTTCGGTGATCGACATCGGGCGCCGGGGGGCTTCGGTCGTCGCCCCGTCTTCACCCGCAGCCACGNCATCGCCGAAGCTCAGGTCGTCGGGCAGCGCAGGCTGCTCGCCGTCGCCGAAGGACAGGTCGGGCGCGCGGCCCTTGGCCCGCTTGGCAGCGTCGAGCGCCTCCATCTCGCGGTCCTTGTCCTTGGCCACCTGACGCATGCGGTTGACGTAGGCCCCGGTCCCNGCCGGGATCAGGCGACCGACGATCACGTTCTCCTTCAGCCCCGAGAGAGCATCCATCTTGCCCGAGACAGCCGCCTCGGTCAGGACGCGGGTCGTCTCTTGGAACGAAGCCGCGGAGATGAACGAACGCGTCTGCAGCGAAGCCTTGGTGATGCCCAGCAACACCGGCTTGGCCGAAGCCAGCTTGAGCCCTTCCCGCATGGCCTTGTCGTTCTCTTCCTCGAACTCCTCTCGGTCGATCTGCTCGCCAGCCAGCANCGTGGTCTCGCCGGGGTCGACGATCTCCACCTTCTGCAGCATCTGGCGCACCATGACCTCGATGTGCTTGTCGTTGATCTTCACGCCCTGCAGCCGGTAGACGTCCTGGATCTCGTTGATCAGGTAGTTGGCNAGCGCTTCGATCCCGAGNACTTCGAGAATATCGTGCGGCACGGGGTTACCCTCGAGCAGCAGATCGCCCTTGCGCACGAAGTCACCTTCCTGAACGGCGAGGTGCTTGCCCTTGGGAATCATGTACTCGGCAGGATCGGCGCCTTCCTCCTCGGGACGGATGACAACGCGGCGCTTGGCCTTGTAGTCGCGGCCGAATTCGACGCGACCATCCATCTCGGCGATGACGGCGTGATCCTTGGGGCGACGGGCTTCGAACAGCTCGGCCACCCGTGGCAGACCACCGGTAATGTCGCGGGTTTTGGAGCCTTCCTTCGGGATACGCGCGAGCACGTCCCCGGCCTTGACCTCCTGCCCCGGCTCGACCGAAAGGATCGCGTCGACCGACAGGAAGTAACGCGCCTCCATGCCGTTGGTCAGCTCGATCACCTCGCCGGCATCATCGCGGAGCGTGATGCGCGGACGCAGGTTCTCACCCCGTGGCTGCTGCTTCCAGTCGGTCACAACCCGGCTCGCGATACCCGTGGTCTCGTCCGTGACCTCTTTCATTGATACGCCTTCGACCAGGTCCATGTAGTTGGCCTTGCCNGGCTTCTCGGTGATAATCGGCACGGTGTAGGGATCCCACTCAGCGAGCTTGTCGCCNGCTTTAACGGCCTTGCCTTCCTTGACCAGCACGCGCGCGCCGTAGGTCAGGCGGAAGTTCGCCCGCTCGCGCCCGTCCTCGTCGACCAGCGAGAGCTCGGTGTTTCGGCTCATGACCACCAGACGTCCATCGCGGTCGATGACCACGTTGGGGTTACGGATCACGATCTTGGCATCTACGGGCGCTTCGATGGTGGACTGCTCCGAGCCACCCTGCGCCGCGCCGCCGATGTGGAAGGTCCGCATGGTCAGCTGGGTGCCCGGTTCACCGATCGACTGAGCCGCGATCACGCCGACCGCCTCGCCCATGTTCACCGCTTCCCCGCGTGCAAGGTCGCGGCCGTAGCACTTGGCACAGATGCCGTTGCGGGTCTCACAGGTGAGCACCGACCGGATCGTGACTTCGTCGATCTTGGCCTCATCGATGGCCTCCAGGTGACCTTCGACCACCATCTCGCCGTCGCCGACGATGATCTCGCCGGTCTGCGGGTGGGTGATGTCGCCGATCGCCGTACGGCCGAGAATCTGCTCGCCCAGCGATACCTTGACGTCACCGCCCTCGACGAAGGCGCGCTTGGCCAGACCCTCGGTCGTGCCACAGTCGTCTTCGATGATTACGGCGTCCTGCGCCACGTCCACGAGACGGCGGGTCAGGTAGCCCGAGTTGGCGGTCTTGAGCGCAGTGTCGGTCAGGCCCTTGCGGGCACCGTTGGCCGAGTTGAAGTATTCGAGCGCGGTCAGACCTTCCTTGAAGTTGGAAATAATCGGCGTCTCGATAATCGTCCCGTCCGACTTGGACAGCAGCCCGCGCATGGCAGCGGACTGACGCATCTGGGTAATCGATCCCCGCGCGCCGGAGTGCGCCATCATGTAGACCGAGTTCATGTCCCGGCCCTTCTTGCGGGAAATGCCCTGCATCATGGCTTCGGTCACGCGCTCGGTGCACTGGGACCAGACGTCGACAACCTTGTTGTACTTCTCACCCGAGGTGATCAGGCCATCCTGGTACTGCTGCTCGAAGTCCTTGATCTGCTCCTGAGCCTCACCGACGATGTCCCACTTGTTGTCAGGGATCACCAGGTCGTCCTTGCCGAAGGAAATCCCGGCCGATGCCGCGTGCTGGAAGCCCAGCGCCATCAGCGCATCGGCGAACAGCACCGTATCCTTCTGCCCGGTCGACCGGTAGACGGCGTTGATCAGCTTGGAGGTTTCCTTCTTGGTCAGCACCTTGTTGACGGTGTCGAAAGTGACCGGCATCGGGCTGGGCAGCACGTCGGCCAGCAGCACCCGGCCCGGCGTGGTTTCACGCACGCGCAGCACCGGCTCGCCGTTCTCGTCGAGATCCGCAACCCGCGCCCGCACCTTGGCGTGCATAGAAACGGCGCCAGCAGCCAGCGCGTGGCGGACTTCCTCGGCCGAACCGAAGACAGAACCCGTCCCGATTTCGTCTTCCTCGCCCTCGATCGACAGGTAGTAGATCCCCAGTACGATATCCTGGCTCGGAACGATGATCGGCTCGCCGTTAGACGGCGAGAGGATGTTGTTGGTCGACATCATCAGGCAGCGCGCTTCGAGCTGGGCTTCCAGCGACAGCGGCACGTGCACGGCCATCTGGTCGCCGTCGAAGTCAGCGTTGAAGGCGGTACAGACCAGCGGGTGCAGGTTGATGGCCTTGCCCTCGACCAGCACCGGTTCGAAGGCCTGAATGCCCAAGCGGTGCAGGGTCGGCGCCCGGTTCAGCATGACCGGGTGCTCGCGGATCACCTCCTCGAGGATATCCCAGACTTCGGGGCGCTCCTTCTCCACCATGCGCTTGGCNGCCTTGATCGTCGCCGCGAGCCCGTAGAGTTCGAGCTTGGCGTAGATGAACGGCTTGAACAGCTCCAGCGCCATCTTCTTCGGGATGCCGCATTGGTGCAGCTTCAGGGTCGGGCCGACCACGATCACCGAACGACCGGAGTAGTCGACACGCTTGCCGAGCAGGTTCTGACGGAACCGGCCCTGCTTGCCCTTGAGCATGTCAGAGAGCGACTTCAGCGGGCGCTTGTTGGCGCCGGTGATGACGCGGCCGCGGCGNCCGTTGTCGAACAGGGCGTCGACNGATTCCTGCAGCATCCGCTTCTCGTTGCGGATGATGATGTCCGGCGCGCGCAGTTCGATCAGCCGCTTCAGGCGGTTGTTCCGGTTGATCACGCGGCGGTAGAGGTCGTTGAGGTCGGAGGTCGCGAACCGCCCACCGTCCAGCGGCACCAGCGGGCGCAGCTCCGGGGGAATGACCGGCAGCACGTCGAGCACCATCCATTCGGGCTTGGAGCCGGACTCGATCAGGTTCTCGATNAGCTTTAGGCGCTTGACCAGCTTCTTGCGCTTGGCCTCGGAGTTGGTCTCGCGAAGCTCGTGGCGCAGCGTTTCCTTCTCGAAGGGCAGGTCAAGATCCATCAGCAGGTGCTTGAGCGCCTCAGCGCCGATCTTGGCGGTGAAGCTGTCTTCGCCGAAGTCGTCCTGCGCCTGGTAGTACTGTTCTTCACTCAGCAGTTGGTGCATGNTCATGGACGTCACGCCGGGATCGACGACCACGAAGCTCTCGAAGTAGAGCACGCGCTCGAGATCCTTGAGCGTCATGTCGAGCATCAGGCCGATGCGAGACGGCAGCGACTTCAGGAACCAGATGTGGGCAACCGGGGCGGCGAGGTCGATGTGACCCATGCGCTCGCGGCGAACCTTGGAGAGCGTGACTTCGACACCGCACTTCTCACAGATAATGCCCTTGTACTTCATGCGCTTGTACTTGCCGCACAGGCATTCGTAGTCCTTCACCGGGCCGAAGATCTTGGCGCAGAACAGGCCGTCGCGCTCGGGCTTGAAGGTCCGGTAGTTGATGGTCTCAGGCTTCTTGACCTCGCCGAAGGACCAGGAGCGGATNCGCTCCGGGCTGGCGATGCTGATCTTCAGGCTGTCGAAGGTCTCCAGACCGGATTCCTGGCCAAAGATTTTGCTGATTTCGTTCATGTCAGGCTCCCATGAAGGGGTGAATTCTGCGGGCTGTTTCGGGGCGTTCGGGGGCGATGGCGCGATGGCCCTGCCCCCGGCTCCGGTGGCGGCTCAGAGGCCGCGGCTATTCGAACGGGTTGATGTCGTCGTGCGCCTGCTGGCTAGGCGGTCGGGCGCCCTCGCCAAAGACAGACTGCAGCGTCGGCTCCTCGCCTTCGCCCGGTCCACCGCCTTCGATCACGTTGGTCTGTCGCAGGTCGACGTTGAGACACAGCGCGCGCAGCTCCTTGATCAGGACGTTGAAGGATTCCGGGATACCGGCTTCGAAGTTGTCATCACCGCGAACAATGGACTCGTAAACCTTGGTCCGGCCCGCGACGTCATCCGACTTCACCGTCAGCATTTCCTGCANNGTGTANGCNGCGCCGTANGCNTGCAGNGCCCANACNTCCATCTCNCCGAANCGCTGGCCGCCGAACTGCGCCTTNCCGCCCAGCGGCTGCTGGGTGACGAGCGAGTACGGGCCGATGGACCGGGCGTGGATCTTGTCGTCCACCAGGTGGTGCAGCTTGAGCAGGTACTTGTAGCCCACGGTCACCGGACGATCGAAGGGATCACCCGAGCGGCCGTCGTAGAGCTGCACCTGACCNGAGCCGTCCAGACCCGCGTATTCCAGCATCTTGACGATATCGGTTTCCTTGGCGCCGTCGAACACCGGCGTGGCAAAGGGCACACCGGAGCTGACGTTGGTCGCAACTTCGAGGCGATCGCCCTCTTCCAGACCGTCGAGTTCCTCGGGGTCATAGATGTCGGAAAGGCGCTGGTTGATCTCAGCCATGGCACCTTCGCGGCCCAGCTTGTAGGCGCGGACGGCGTCCCCGATCTGGCGACCGATGCCGCGCGCGGCCCAGCCCAGGTGGGTTTCGAGGATCTGACCGATGTTCATCCGCGATGGAACGCCCAGCGGATTGAGCACGATATCGACCGGCGTGCCGTCCTCGAGGAACGGCATGTCTTCGGACGGGTTGATCTTGGAGATCACGCCCTTGTTGCCGTGGCGGCCGGCCATCTTGTCGCCGGGCTGCAGCTTGCGCTTCACCGCAACGTAGACCTTGACCATCTTGAGCACGCCCGGGGGCAGCTCGTCGCCACGCTGGATCTTCTCGACCTTGTCTTCGAACCATCGCTGTATGACGTCGACCTTGTCGTCGAATTCCTGACGCAGGTTTTCCAGAACCTTCATCGCTTCGTCGTTCTCGACCGCGATCTGGCGCCACTGACCTGGGGTGAACTGCCCCAGCACGCCTTCGTCGATGGTCGCGCCCTTGTCGATGCCTTCCGGGCCGTCCTGCACGACCTGCCCCATGAGCACGTCTTTCAGGCGCGAGTAGAACGAGCGCTCGATGATGGCGCGTTCGTCGTCACGGTCCTTGGCGAGGGCTTCGATTTCCTGACGCTCGATGGCCAGCGCACGCTCGTCCTTGTCCACCCCGCGNCGGGAGAAGACGCGGACGTCGACGATGGTCCCCACGGCACCCGGGGGCAGCCGCAGCGAGCTGTCGCGCACGTCGGAGGCTTTCTCACCGAAGATCGCTCGCAGCAGTTTCTCTTCCGGGGTCATCGGGCTTTCGCCCTTTGGCGTGACCTTACCGATCAGGATATCGCCCGGCTGNACCTCGGCACCGACGTAGACAATGCCGGCCTCATCGAGGTTGCGCAGCGCGTCTTCGCCAACGTTCGGGATGTCGCGGGTGATTTCCTCGGGGCCGAGCTTGGTGTCGCGCGCCATGACTTCGTATTCGTCGATGTGGATCGAGGTGAANACGTCGTCGCGCACGATNCGCTCGTTGATGAGGATGGAGTCCTCGAAGTTGTAGCCCTGCCACGGCATGAACGCGACCAGCACGTTCCGGCCCAGCGCCAGTTCGCCCAGATGGGTCGACGGGCCGTCGGCGATGATATCGCCNTTCTCGACCCGGTCACCGACCTTCACCAGTGGGCGCTGGATGATGCAGGTGGACTGGTTCGAGCGCTGGAACTTGGACAGGCGGTAAATCTCGACCCCGGTTTCGGTGTCGGAGGCGAAGTCCATTTCCCGGATCACGATACGGCCGGCGTCGACCTGGTCGATCACGCCCGAGCGCTTGGCAATCACGGTTGCGCCGGAATCGCGGGCAACGGTGGCTTCCATGCCGGTGCCGACGAACGGCGCCTCGGCGCGGATCAGCGGAACGGCCTGCCGCATCATGTTCGAGCCCATCAGGGCGCGGTTGGCGTCGTCGTTCTGCAGGAACGGCACCAGAGACGCGGCGACGGAGACCAGCTGCTTGGGCGATACGTCGATCAGGTCGACGTCGGTGGGCAGGGCCACCACGAATTCGCCGTTGGACCGCGCGGTGACGAGGTCTTCGGTCAGCTTGCTCTTGGCGTCGATCGGGGCGTTGGCCTGAGCGACGGTGAAGCGCTGCTCCTCCATGGCCGAGAGGTAGACGACCTCGTCGGTGACCTTACCCTTCTCAACCTTGCGGTACGGGGATTCAATGAAGCCGTACTGGTTGACGCGGGCGTAAGTGGCCAGCGAGTTGATCAGGCCGATGTTCGGGCCTTCCGGTGTCTCGATCGGGCANATCCGGCCGTAGTGGGTCGGGTGCACGTCGCGGACTTCGAAGCCCGCACGCTCACGGGTCAGGCCGCCCGGCCCCAGCGCCGACAGGCGACGCTTGTGGGTGATTTCCGAGAGCGGGTTGGTCTGGTCCATGAACTGCGAAAGCTGCGAGGACCCGAAGAATTCACGCACGGCAGCGGCGGCTGGCTTGGCGTTGATCACGTCCTGCGGCATGACGGTGTCTATATCGACCGACGACATACGCTCCTTAATCGCGCGCTCCATGCGCAGCAGGCCGAGGCGGTACTGGTTTTCCATCAGCTCGCCGACCGAACGGACCCGGCGGTTGCCGAGGTTGTCGATGTCGTCGATATCGCCGCGACCGTCCTTCATCTCGCTGAGCACGCGCAGGATTTCGAGCACGTCTTCCTTGCGCAGCACGCGAACGGTGTCTTCGGTCTGGAAGCGCTCGACCTCGCCCTCACGGGCGCTGGCGGCGAGGCGCATGTTCATCTTCACCCGGCCGACGGCGGACAGGTCGAAGCGTTCCTCGTCGAAGAACAGGCCCGAGAACAGCGCCTCAGCGGTTTCCAGCGTCGGCGGCTCACCCGGGCGCATGACCCGGTAGATGTCGATCAGGGCTTCTTCACGGGTCGCGTTCTTGTCGACCGCGAGCGTNTTGCGCAGGTAGGCGCCCTTGTTGAGGTGATCGATGTCGAGGGTCTCGAGCACCTTCACGCCCTTGTCGAGCAGCTCAGCGATCAGCGTTTCGTTGAGCTCATCGCCAGCTTCGGCCCAGACCAGACCGGTCTTCTTGTCGAAGATATCGGAGGCGAGGTAGCGGCCGATCAGGTCTTCCTGCGTAACCAGCAGCTGCTTGACCGTTTCGGCCAGCTTCTTGGCCTTGCGCGGGGTGATCTTGTCCCCGGCCTTGGCGACAACCTCACCGTCCTTGGCGTTCACCAGATCGTCGACGAGTTTCTTGCCCGAGTACTGGCTGACGTCGAAGGCTGTACGGAACTGGCCGTCGGCGGCGGCTTCAAAGGCGATGCGGTCGTAGACCATGGCCAGGATTTCCTGGCGGCTCATGCCGGTGGCCTGGAACGGCGCCAGCGACTTGCCTTCTGCGGCCGCTTCGGCGCGCTCGCGCTCCGTGTGGGCTGAGTCCAGCGCCATCAGCAGCGTGGTTGCCGGCAGCTTCCGGCGGCGGTCGATACGAACGTACAGCAGGTCCTTGGCGTCGAATTCGAAGTCGAGCCAGGAACCGCGGTACGGGATGACCCGGGCAGAGAACAGCAGCTTGCCCGAGGAGTGCGACTTGCCGCGGTCGTGGTCGAAGAACACACCCGGAGAGCGGTGCATCTGNGAGACGATCACACGCTCNGTGCCGTTCACGATAAAGGTACCGTGGTCGGTCATCAGCGGCATGTCGCCCATATAGACGTCCTGCTCCTTAATGTCGCGGACGGAGCGGGAGCCCGTGTCTTCATCCACATCCCAGACCACGAGGCGCAGGGTCACTTTCAGCGGCGCAGCGAAGGTCAGGCCCCGCGACATGCACTCCTCTTCGTCNTACTTCGGCGCTTCGAGTTCGTAACGCACGAACTGCAACTCGGAACGATCGGAGAAATCCTTGATCGGGAAGACGGACTTGAAGACTTCTTCGAGGCCGGAGGCAGAGTCGTCAGGCTTCTGCAGGAACCCGTCGTAGGAGGCGCGCTGGACCTCGATCAGGTTCGGCATCTGCACCGCTTCGCGGATACGGCCAAAGGACTTCCGGATGCGTTTCCGCTCGGTAAAACTCTTACCCATAGACTTAGGGCTCCCTGGTTGGGTCGTTTTCTGCCAGCGGATAAGCACTCACAACGTCGGGATGGTCGGGGGCTGTCCCTGCGTTAAAGGGTACCAAAGCCGCTTAGGACCGGGCTGAAAAGGCCGGTATGCCTGGGTCGGAACNAGTGGCTCCGTATTTTTGTAAAGAGTGCGCGCTGACAGCCATCACTGTCGATCCGAGGATGTACGCCGGTCGACTCCTTTCTTCAAGCCCTCGAAGGGCGTGGGCATGGCAGGGCTGCTGCGCGGCAGATTGCGCGACGCTTGGCCCCGTCGCGCGAAGCGCGGTCGGGGACTAGTCGGCGCAACCAGGCTCAGGGCTTTTTCGGCGGCTTGGCCCGCGCCCCCGATCGGAGCATATCGCGCAGTCGCTCTTCCCGGCGGCTGGCACCCTGCCCTGTGCCCGAACCGCGATGGGGGCGATCCTTCCCCGGCCCTTTGCGCCCCGGACCGGCGAAGGGCGCCAGCGGCTCCCGAGCGATGCCCACCGGGCCGATGGGCCGCAAGCCGGCTTCCGAAGCGCCAAAGCGCCCATGGATGCGGTCACGCAGGCCCCGCTGCCCCGGGTCGGCCCGCCCGCGCGCACCGGGCAGGCTGAACCGCACGCCGTCGACGTACAGCGTATCGTCCTCGTCGCCCGGCAGTCCGCCGAGCACCAGCGTGCTGAAGCGGCGGCGATCAAAGACCTCCAGCGGCCGGGTCGCCACCGTCGTCGCCACCAGCCTCGGCTCCGGTTCATCGGTCAGCGGCCCCAGCACCGTCGCCCACGTGCCGGGCACCACGCTCAGGCTCGGGTCTGCCGCCGTGCCTGCGCGGCGCACAACCTGTACCCCCGCCACACGACCGTCGCGACTCACCGGCCCGGTGACCACGGCTTCCCGACTGTCAGTCCGCGCAACGTTCGCCGCCTGGATCGTGCCGCGATGGTCACGCAGCCCGGTCACCACCACCCAGTCGCCCAGACGCAGGCTGTCGGTCAGGGTCAACGCCGAGACCTCGACCACCTGCCCCAGTACGCGCAGCCGCAGGCGATCGCCCGCGCTTTCCGCGCCGCTGATGGGGCCGACGAGGGCAAAGGCCGCGTCGATCCGGCGGGCGACAAATCCGCCCTGCCCATCGTCCTCGGCCTCGACCGCCACGGTCTGGCCCAGCGTCAGATCTGCTTCGCGCGCTGGTCGGCCGTTGAGGGTGATGACGGCGGTTTCAGGGATTTCAATACGGGCGTCGTTGACCCAGATCGACGAAAAGCCTTCGATCAGGCCGAAGATCCCGGTCCCACCAAGCCCGCCGTCGATCCCGGTACCCCCCAGGCCGGCATCGATTCCGGTGCCGCCAAGGCCGCTGTCGATGCCGGTACCACCAATGCCTGCGCCACTCTGCGCCCAGACAGAGCCGCCGAGGCTCAGGCTCAGGGTAGACCCCCCGAGAAGGGTCAGCAGTCGGCGGCGGTCAGGGGTGTTGCTCATGCCGGGGCGTTCTCATGGTTTAGCGGGTCGGAGAGAAATGTGCAGCGCGGATCTTCTAATCGGACTTCGAGGCGTCTTCAGGGCCGGTATCCAAGGCCGGTTTCAGGTGCCCGCATCAGCATCCCCACTCTCCGTGTAGCAATAGAGACCGATACGAACCCGCTGCCCGCCACCATCCCCGGCTTCGCGCTGCGCGCGCTCGACGCTGTCGCTGGTGGTGACCAGACCGCGGAGCAGGTCCATGCCCTCGGTGCGCACGGTTTCCTGCAAGGCGCGGACCGTTGCCGCGGTGACATCATCGTCGAAGAACGCCCGCTCGAAAAAACGCGCGTCGGCAGGCGCTGAAATGTTGTGGATCGCGGCGGCAAGGTGATCGCCGACGTTGGCCGCGAGAAAGCCGATGCTCTCCGTTGAATTGGCCTCCGGCAGATAGGCAGCGGCGGACAGGCTGAAGTAACCGCCTGCCTGCGCCTCGACCAGCCCGGCGGCGATCAGCCCGTCGAGCACCGAACGCGCCCGGACTTCAGGACCGATATCCTCGACCAGCTGCGCAAAGCTGGGGCCATCGGCCCGCTTCTGCATGGGCAGCGCCAGTGGCTCCCCTTGTGCATCCGTATAGCCTGCGTTGGTGGTCCAGCGCGCGACCACCCGGGCCGAGGGGCTGTCGTTGCCCAGCGTCAGCGCCGACGCGCTGTCTCCTTTGGCCGACGCGGACTCGCCAGCCCTGGTTTCGCCAGCCCCGGTTTCGCCAGCCCCGGTTTCGCCGGCGGCCGCCTCGTTCCTCTCGCTCAGCCAGCGGGATATCTCGCGCCGATGAATCCCGGTTGCCACGTGCAGCGACGATACGGTCACCCGCCCCCCGCTGCGTTGGGACTGCAGGTAGGCTGCCTCGAGCATGGCATCGCGTAGACCCGCCTCAAGCTGGCCATGCGATAGTCCCAACCGCAGCCCACCGGCTGCCAGTTGCTGCATCAGGCGCCGTGTGGCCTGCAGATAAGCGTGCTTCGGATCGCTTCCCGTCATTGGTCCTGGTCTCTTTTTCTTGTCCGCGCGCTGGCGGTGATCGGGCCGCTGGTTGGAGTCTGCCCCCCTGCCCATCCCAGAGTTAGCGAGTTTCTGCGCAAAAAGCTCACATTTTTTATTGACGTGCGCTTTTTGCTCACTTATGTGTTGCTGTGTGAGCACAACGCACACGCCTTCAACCACAGGAAACGAATAGGAACCAACCCATGAAAACCATGATCCTCTCCAGCCTCGCCGCCGCGACCGTCGTGATCACCCTCGGGGCCTCTGTCGCTCAGGCCCAGCCGCGCGACTGTGCCGGCTTCAGCAACCGGGCCGACTTCTTCTCCTCCATCGGCCTCGATGACGCAGCGGGTTTCTGGTCAACGCTGGCGACCGAGTGTGCAGCTTCCAACTGGCCAGAAGAAGACCGCCGGACCGTGAAGGAAAGTGTCCGCGCCCTCGCTGAAGAAGCCGGCTACGAGCGTCCCGAGCGCGAAGTGGTCGAGGCTGCTGCCGAAGCGGCCGGCGTCGAGCTGCCGTCCCGTCGTCCGGGTAAGGGCAAAGGCAAGGGTAAGGGCATGAAGGGTGACCGCGGCGACCGCTAAGGCTGCGCCTCTGACCCCTCAAACCCGGAGGCTCACCCCACAGCCTTCGGGCACCAGCTCCCTCCCCCGCGGCCGTCCACCACCGACCGCATAGAAAAAGGGCGTGGCTCCGACCGGAACCACGCCCTTTTTTTCGTCAATTCCACTGAAACAGTGGCGCGTCTTACTTGAGTTCGACTTCTGCGCCAGCTTCTTCCAGCTTCTTCTTGATTTCTTCGGCTTCGTCCTTCGGAGCGCCTTCCTTCACAGGCTTTGGCGCGCCTTCGACCAGGTCCTTGGCTTCTTTCAGGCCCAGGCCGGTGATGCCGCGGACTTCCTTGATCACGTTGATCTTCTTGTCGCCAGCGGACTTCAGGATAACGTCGAATTCGGTCTGCTCTTCTGCAGCAGCACCGCCAGCGTCACCGCCAGCTGCGCCGGCCATCATCATCATGCCAGCGGCAGGAGCAGCAGCGGAAACGCCCCACTCTTCTTCGAGTTTCTTTGCGAGTTCAGCGGCTTCCAGAATGGTCAGCTTGCCGAGTTCTTCTACGAGAGCATCAAGATCAGCCATTTTCGTATTTCCA
>PAGB01000037.1 GCA_002711265.1 Rhodospirillaceae bacterium | reverse complement strand
AACGTGCGCACCATGATCGGGCTGAACAGCGTCACCCGCTGTGTCTCCGGTGCTGCGCCGATTTCGCCGGAGCTGCTGCGCTGGTACTGGGCGCTGGGCGTGCGCATCTACGAAGGCTGGGGCATGAGCGAAACCGTCGCCGCCGGCATCGTAAACACGCCCACGGGCACCAAGGTCGGCACAATCGGCCGTGCCATCCCCGGCACCAACGTGCGCACCGATCCCGATAGTGGTGAAATCCAGGTGCAGTCCGACCTGGTCTTTGCCGGGTACATCAACTTGCCCGAAAAGACGGCTGCCGAGTTCACCGGCGACGGCTACTTCCGCACCGGTGACGTTGGCGAGATCGACGATGAGGGCTACGTCCGCATCACCGGCCGGATCAAGGACATCATCATCACCGAGGGCGGCAAGAACGTTGCCCCGGCCGAGACCGAGAACGAGCTGAAGTTCTCACCCTACATCACCGACGCCATCGTCATCGGCGACCGGCGCAAGTACCTGACCGCGCTGGTCATGATCGATCAGGAAAACGTGGAGAAATACGCGACCGATGCAAAGGTCAGCTTCTCCAACTTTGCCAGCCTCTGCGCCGCCCCCGAAGTGGTGGCGCTGATCGAAGCCGAAGTGGAGAAGGTCAACGGCAAGTTCGCGCGGGTTGAACAGATCAAGAAGATCCGGCTCATCGATCAGCTGCTCACGGCAGAAGATGAAGAACTCACGCCGACGCTGAAGCTAAAGCGGCAGACGGTGGAAAAGAAGTACGCTGCGCTGATCGAAGACATGTACTAAATCGGCGGAATGTCGTAATTGAAACCTATGGCCGCGATCTGGGACGTATGTGGTCCGCGGCACTCACGCGTTGCAGGATTTGGGAGGAATAATCATGAAGCGCATTTTGACGGCAGCTACGGCTGCACTCGCCGGCCTGGCCTTTGCGGCCTCGGCTCACGCTCAGCAGGGGGTCACCGACGACACCATTCTGCTGGGTTCACACACCCCACTGTCCGGTCCGCTGCAGCCTTGGGGCGCAGGTTCGACCGGTGCGGCGAAGATCTACTTCGCTGGCGTGAATGCTCAGGGCGGTATCCATGGCCGTCAGATCGAGCTGCTGGTTGAAGACAGCTCCTACCTCGTGCCAAAGGCGACGGAAGCCGGTCGTAAGCTGGTCGTTGACGACGGTATCTTCGCGATGCTGCTCGCGCTGGGTACCCCGCACAACAACGCGGTGCTGCCGATTCAGGGCGAATTCAACGTTCCGAACCTGCTGCCCATGACCGCTGCACGCTCCATGTCCGGCACCGCCGGTGACGGCATGCCAGAGCGTTTCGGCGCCCTTTCCAGCTACTACGATCAGGTTGAAGCGGCAGTTGGTCACTTCGCTGCCGGTGGTGCGAACATGCCTTGTGTCCTCTACCTCGACACCGACTTCGGTTACGAGATCCTTGAGGGCGTTGAGTCCGGTGCCGCTATGGCCGGCGTTGAAGTTGCCGCAACCGCAGCGCACCAGCCTGGCGATTCCGACTACGTCGGTACTCTGACCAAGCTCGCTGGCGCAGGCTGTAACGCCGTTTTTCTCGGCGTGAACTTCCCTGAAGCCATCAGCATCAAAGCGACCTCAGCTGCCATGGGCCTGCCCATGCCGATCGTCGGTTCGACCGCGATCTTCGAAGAAGCGGTCATCCTGCTCGGTGCACAGGCTGGCGTACTTGAGGCACTCGAAGGCCTGTACGCTGCTGGTTCGTGGATCGGCATGAACGATGCCAAGAACCCTGACCTCAACCCACTGCACGCAGAGGCTGCCAAGTTCGAGGCAACCTTCCTGCAGGTGACCGGCGCGCCGCTGGTGACCGGTGCTGCGCTGCTGGGTCACAACGCTGCGATGATCACTGCTGCTGCGCTGCAGGCCGCTGGCCCGGATCTCACCCCTGAGAGCCTGACCGCTGCCATGGAGAGCATCGAAGTGCCAAACATCTTCACCGGTGACACCATGAGCTTCGGTGAAGGCGGTCGTACCGGTTCCTCTGCCGTTTACCTGAGCCAGATTCAGGGCGGTCAGTGGAGCTTCGTCGAGAAGCTGCGCGACTAAGATTTGTCCGTGCCCCGGCCGGCCCTGCTCCTGACGGCAGGCCGGATCGGGTGCCCGGGACAAACCAAAGCGTTTGAAGTGCGTGGGACCATGCCGGTTCCACGCATTTTTTTTGTGCTGAAAGAGGGCGAGGGTTGGTGGGGTGAGGTGCGCCTCAGGCGACCTGCGCGCGCAGCAGGCGCTGCAGGTGCAGGATGGTCGGCCCATGCTCTCGCTCGGATCCGGACTCCGNCTNNCCNNGACCGGTGATCACCAGCTGGGAAATCTGCCGCTGNTCCATCAGCGCNAGTGCCGCGGCGGCGCTCTGCCCGGCATCNAGGGTCAGCGGGTCNCGGGTCATGATGTCNCGCGCCNACACNNCGGCCTCGCCTGCGCGCGGCGGATCGCGCAGCAGCGCGCGGCGCAGGTCGCCGTCNGTGATCAGNCCNGTGACAGNNNNGGCNCCNGNGTNGGNGNCGGTGNCNGGATCNGTCACCANCGCNCAGCCNAGNCCGCCCCNCGTGATCGCTTCGGCAATCTCGCGCAGNCNNGCNTCNAGGGCTCACCTGCGGNGCCGGGGGCAGGCCNTCGAGCAGGTCGCCNACCCGNGCCAGCGCTGCNCCAAGGCGACCNGANGGGTGCAGGCGGGAGAANTCATCNGCGCTGAACCCGCGCCCGTGCCANANCGCNGCGGCGAGNGCATCGCCCAGNGCCAGCATCATNAGCGCGGATGTNGTGGGGGCNGGGATGGCCGGGTCGGCTTCGGCGACNGGCGGCAGCCGCAGNAGGCATCCAGCGGCCTGCGCCAGATCGGAGCCCGNGTCGCTGGTAACNGCAATCAGNGGCAGGCCCCGGCGCTGGNNGAANTGCAGCACCGGCAGCAGNTCCCGCGACNGGCCNGAGTTGGACAGGATCAGCANCACGTCNNCNGNGCCGATGATNCCCAGATCGCCGTGNCCGGCTTCNGCGGCGTGNAGGAAGAACGACGGCGTGCCNGTGCTGGCGAAGGTCGAGGAAACCTTGCGCGCGACGTGTCCGGATTTGCCGACCCCGCAGATGATCAGCCGCCCCGCGGCNCCGCCGATCAGCGCCACAGCTTCAGCAAAGGCGGGGTCGAGGCTGTCGGCCAGCNCGTCCAGCCCGGCGCGTTCGGCGCGGATGACCCGACGCCCGGTCTCAAGCGCTGCGGCAGCGGACCTGGTTTCAGCCTGCTCAGAGGCCATTGGGGTCACCCTTTTCCGACAGCAATGCCTCGATCCGTGCGATGTCTTCGGGGTTGTTGACCTCCCAGAACGGAAAGCCGCGGCTCTCCACNGGGACGCAGCACACGGGCAGGTCGTTTTCGAGGAAGCGCAGCTGTTCGAGGCCTTCGGTGGTCTCCAGCGGCCCTTGGGGGAGGCGGGCGTAGTCGGCCAGCGCTGCGGGGCGGAAGGCGTAGAGGCCGACATGGTGCCAGACGTCCATGCCCTCGGCCCGGCCGTCGAAGGGCAGGACTTCCTTGGAGAAATACAGGGCGCGGCCGCTGGCGCTGATCACGGCCGTGGTGCCGCCGACCTGCCCACGCGCGCGGTCGGCGCGGAAGTGGGCGAGGGTCTCGGGCGTGCAGCGCACCACCGGGGTAGCGACGGAGACCGCCGGGTCGTCGAAGGCGGCGATGATGTNCTCGACCACCCAGGCGGGGGTCAGGGGCGCATCACCCTGCAGGTTGATGACCACGTCAGCCTGTAGGCCCTCGGCGGTCAGGGCGGCGTAAGCCTGAGCCACGCGCTCGGTGCCGTTGCGGCAGGCGGGGTCGGTCATCAGCGACCGGACCCCGGCGGTTCTGGCTGCTTCGGCGATCAGCGCGTCGTCGGTGGCAACGTAGACGGCCTCGACCCCGGCGACGGCGCAGGCGGCCTGCACGGTGTAGGCGACCACCGGGCGACCGGCGAGCGGCGCCAGCATCTTGCCCNGGAAGCGGCTGGCCTGCATCCGCGCCGGGACGATGATCACCGCCTTTACCACGTGCTCAAGTCCAGACGATCCGCTGGCCGCGCCCGNGCGACGGCGTCGATGGCNAGCAGGTCNTCNAGNANCGNNGNCATNTGCGCCAGCGGCACCATGTTCGGGCCGTCGGATAGCGCGGCATCGGGGTCGGGGTGGGTCTCGATGAACAGGCCGTCGACACCGACCGCCACCGCCGCGCGGGCGAGGGTGGGGACGAACTCCCGCTGCCCGCCGGAGCGTCCGCCCTGTCCACCGGGCTGCTGCACNGAATGGGTGGCGTCGAAGGTCACGGGGTAGCCCAGNGCCCGCATGGTCGGCAGGCCGCGAAAGTCGCTGACCAGCGTGTTGTAGCCAAAGCTGGTGCCGCGGTCGCACAGGATCAGGCGCTGGTTGCCGGCGTTCGCGCACTTGGCCGCGACGTGCGCCATGTCCCAGGGCGCGAGAAACTGCCCCTTCTTGATATGCAGGGCGCGGCCGGTGCGGGCGGCGGCTTCGAGCAGGTCGGTCTGGCGGCACAGGAAGGCCGGGATCTGCAGGACATCCACGACCTCGGCAACGGGCGCGCAGTGCTCGGGCAGGTGCACGTCGGTGAGGACCGGGCGCCCGGTCTTGCGGCGGATGTCGTCGAAGGCGCGCAGNGTNGCGTCCAGGCCCATGCCGCGCGGAGCATCAGCACTGGTGCGGTTGGCCTTGTCAAAGGAGGCTTTGAAGATCAGTGGCAGGTCGAGACCAGTGGCGATCTGGTCCAGTGTGTCGGCGATTGCTGCCATAGCCTCTGGCGATTCCGCCTGACAGGGTCCGGCGATCAGCACCAGCGGCTGGCCGCCGCCGATGGCAAAGTGGCCGAGGTCGACGCTCATGGCCTGGCCGGACGGTCAGTTGATGGTTGCATCGTCGGGGGTACTCCCCTCGCGCAGCTGGTGCAGGCCCTCGCCGTTGAAGTGGATCACCACGGCGGTGAAGCGCCGGAAGCTGTCCATGATTTCCTCAATGCTGAGGCGGTGCACCGGCAGGCTGTTGGTCAGCAGCACCGAGCCGTCGGAGGGGTTGATGCTGAAGCTCGGCAGGCCCGGACCCCCCGTGCGGAAGTTCTCCAGCAGCAGCTGACAGGCGGTTTCCTTGCTCAGCTCATCAATCGTCAGCGGGATTTCAGCGAGGAAATCGAGGCAATCACTGCGCACGCTCTGCCCGAAGGCGACGACGACGTTCTTGCCGATATTGATGCGGGCAAGCCCGGTTTCATCGAATTGCAGGCCTTCTGCACCGAGCTCTTTGGCGATGGCGGCAAGGGCGTGTGCAGGGGATGGGTAGCTCATTCGGGTCTCCGGTGCTCTGTAGCGGTGCTTCAATTCCTGTGGCTTTGGCGCTTGCGTCGCACATTCTGCGGACGCATGCAACGCCCGGTGGCGGGCTCAACCGCTGCTGGGTGCAGCGCACCGCTGGCGCTTGCCGACTGGGGAAGGAAGCCCCATCTGCAGGCCATGGCGCNAAGACCCTTTGCATTCCGACCCTTCGAGTTTCTGATCCTCGCCGGCCTGGGGCTGGCGGCGGTTTATGGGCTCGTGAGCTGGACGCAGCAGCGCAGCCAGTGTCAGGCNCCNCCGGGTAGTCTGTTGATAGCTGTGCCAGATGGCAGCGATGTGGCGTATCTCCGCGGCACGATGATGGGGGAGGCGAACTGCAAACTGCGCCGACTGGCGCGCGCCTATCCCGGCGTGCGCANGCTGGTGCTGACCGATATCCCCGGCACATTCGATCTTGTGGACACCCAGGCAGCGACCCGCTTCCTGCGCGCTCAGGGCTGGAACACGCTGGTTCCCGGCAACGGCCGCATCGCCTCGGGCGGGGTCATGCTGTTTCTCGGCGGGGTCGGGCGCACCGTAGAGCCGGGCGGGCAGGTCGGGGTTCACGCCTGGTCCCAGACGTGGCAGGGCGCGGTCTATTCCTCCCCCAGCGACATCCCCGCGCGGCTCGAGCGGGTCTACCGCGACATCTATCGCGATCTGGGGGTCGATCCGGGCTTCTACGACTTTCAGGTCGAGGCGGCCCCAGCCGAGGATATCTACTGGATGAGCCGCGCCGAGATGCGTCGCTGGGGCCTGATCTGATCTGATCAGCTGCGCCCGAGCCTGCTCGCGCGCGCTTCCCGCCAGAACACGAACAGGCCGCTGGCGATGACGATGCTCGCCCCGACCAGCGTCAGCGGGTCGATGTTTCCGCCGAAAAACAGGGTCTGGAAGATGATCATCCAGATGATCGAGAAGAAGAAGAACGGCGCCACCCGCACCGGCCCGGCGTAGTGCATGGCCAGCACGTTGAAGACGTGCCCGCCGGTCCCGAATATCCCGCCGACGAGGATCAGCAGCGCCCAGCCGGCGTTGTTACCCGGGCCGACAAGCTGTCCGTCGACGAAGAAGATCACCGGCGTCAGCGCAATGGCCCCGACGGCGGTGGTGTAGAACACGGCCGAACCCGCACTGTCGTGTCCGGCGAGCTGCCGGGTGGAAAGCTGCATCAGCGCAAAGAAGGTCGCCGCGCCGACCGAGCACAGCATCCACGGCGAGAAGCCGTCGCCCCAGGGCTGCATGATCACCCCGATCCCGCAGAAGCCGACCAGAATTGCCATCCAGCGCATGCGCCCGACCCGCTCGCCGAGAACGAATTGGGACAGCGCCGCGATGATCAGNGGCGCGGCGAAGAAAATGGAGATGGTGGTGGTGACCGGCAGGTGACCCAGCGCGGTAAAGTTGCAGACCGTCGTACCCGCCATGCAGAACGAGCGCCAGAACTGTCCCAAGGGCCGATTGACCCGCCAGATATCCCAGCGGCGCTCCATCAGCGCGCCAAGAAAGTACGACGTGACCAGACCCGCGCTCAGGCGCACCCAGACCACCAGCAGCGGCGGCATGCCGCGCAGGTCGACGAGGTATTTCGCGGATGCATCCAGACCCGACCAGAAAATGGTGGCCGTGATCATGAATCCCATCCCGACGAGAAAGTTTTGGGCGGGTACAGCCATCGATATTTTCCGGGTCAGAGCAGACGGCGCAGTCTGAAAGAACAGCGACGCAAAGCCTCTGGGCGAAGGGGTCCAACCGGTGTTAAGGACCATAGCCAATCACTCGTGTCACTCAAAAAGGTGAAATTGCCATGGCTTCTGGTATCCCAAGCACGGCCCGCGTCGTTGTCATCGGCGGAGGCGTCGTCGGCGTATCGGCCCTCTACCATCTGGCCAAAAAAGGCTGGGATGACTGCGTCCTGCTCGAGCGCACGGAGCTGACGGCCGGGTCAACCTGGCACGCTGCGGGGCTGTTGCCGCTGTTCAACGTGTCCTATTCGGTCGGCCAGCTGCACCAGTATTCNGTCGAGCTGTACCGCACCCTCGAAGACGAAACCGGGCAGGCGGTGAGCTTCCACAACACCGGTAACCTGCGCCTGGCCATGAACAAGGAGCGGATGGACGAGTACCACTGGTACCGCTGCACCGCGGACACCATCGGCGTGGAAAGCCACATGCTGACGGTCGAGGAAATCAAGAACCTGTGGCCGCTGATCAATACCGACGGTCTGGTTGGCGCACTCTGGCACCCCTCTGATGGTCACATCGCACCGGTGGACCTCACCCAGTCGCTGGCCAAGGGCGCGCGCGCCATGGGCGGGCAGATCTTCCAGCGCACGGNCATGACCGATATGGAGCGCACCGACGCGGGCGAGTGGNTCATCACCTACCAGTCCTACGACAACCCCGAAGAGACCGGCACCATCACCTGTGAGCACGTCATCTGTGCCACCGGCAACTACGCGCGCGAAACCGCGCTCAAGGTCGGGCTGGAAATCCCGGCCATCCCGGTTGAGCACCAGTACATTGTGACCGGTGAAGACCCGGTGCTGGTCGACTACCGCGCGCAGGGCAACAAGGAACTGCCCGTGCTGCGCCAGTCCGACAGCTCCTGGTACCTGCGCGAGGAACGCGGCGGCTGGATNCTNGGCCCCTATGAGGAGGGCGCCCCGGCGCGCTTCGCCGATGGTGTGCCGGACTGGTTCGAGAAAGACCTGTTCGAGGGCGATCTCGAGCGCCTCGTGCCCCACGTCGAAACCTGCATGGAGCGGGTGCCGTCGTTCGAAAACGGCGGTATCAAGCAGATCGTNAACGGCCCGATTTCCTACGCCCCCGACGGCAACCCCATGGTCGGACCGGCCTTTGGCATCCCCAACATGTGGATTTCCGAAGCCCACTCCTTCGGTGTCACGGCCGCGGGCGGGGCAGGTTGGCAGCTGGCCAACTGGATCGTTGATGGCGAACCCACAGTGGACATGATCGGCGTCGATCCACGCCGTTTCGGTGTAGTCACTAAGCACTTTACCAAGCTCAAGAACGAAGAGGCCTACAGCCACGTCTTCGTCAACCACTTCCCCATGGAAGAACGCCCTGCGGGCCGTGAAGCGCGGACCGTCCCCTGTCACCAGCGTCTCAAGGACGCCGGCGCGGTCATGGGCGCGCGCTTCGGCTGGGAACGCCCGAACTGGTTCGCCCGGAACGGCGAAGAGCCAAGCGATACCTACTCCTACCGCCGCTCGAACTGGTGGGAGCCGGTCAAGCGCGAGGTCTTGGGCATGCGCGAGCGGGTCGGGCTGCTGGAGCTTTCCGGCTTCTCCAAGTTCGAGATCGAAGGCCCCGGCGCACGCGGCTTCCTCGACGGGCTGGTCGCCAACGCGATCCCGCAGAAGCAGGGCTCGGTCCGCCTCGCCCACGCCCTGAACCCCAGNGGTTCGGTGCGCTCGGAATTCACCATCACCAAGCTCACCGACGGGCAGCTGGGTGAGCGCTTCTACGCCATCTCGGGCGGCGCGGCGCACGACTATGACCTCGACTATCTGCTCAAGTCCGCGCCCAAGGACGGCTCGGTCTACATCAACGATGTCACCACCCAGTACGGCGTGTTCGTGCTCGCCGGGCCTGACGCCCGGCGCGTGCTCGAGCAGCTCGCCGATGGCGACGTATCCAACGATGGCTTCAAGTGGCTGACGGCCAAGGAAATGACCGTTGGCTTCGCGCCCAAGGTCCGGGCGCTGCGGGTCAACTTCGTCGGCTCGCTGGGCTGGGAGCTGCANCACCCGATCGAGTACCAACTCCACCTCTACGACGCGATCATGGAAGCGGGAAAGAAGTATGACATCCAATTGGTCGGTCTGCGCGCCATGGATTCGATGCGGCTGGAGAAATCCTACCGCATGTGGGGCACCGACCTGAACGCCGAGAACTCGATCCTGCAGGCGGGCNTGAGCCCGTTCGTGCGCATGAACAAGGGCGAGTTCATCGGTCGCGATGCACTGGCGCAGGAAAGCGCCGACGGCGCCAAGCTCAGTTACGTCACCATTGAAGTCGACGCTGATGACGCGGACTGCTTCGGCAACGAGCCGATCATCATGGGCGATAAAGTCGTGGGACGCGGTACGGCCGGTGGCTTCGGCCATTACGTCAACAAGTCGCTGCTGCTGGGATACATGGATGCCGAACGGGCAGAAGTGGGGGCGTCGTGTCACATTCGAGTCCTCGACGGGCTACGTCCGGCGAAGATCATTCCGCACAGCCCGTTTGACCCTGACAACGAGCACCTGCGCGCCTGATTTTTGCCAAAGGCACCCGACTGACCCCAATTCAGCCCGGTTTTCCAGTTAGGGAAANAAAGGGGCTTGGCATGGTTCCCCGGGAACGGGACAATGNTGGGGTTTATCGGGTGCAGGAGCCGTGTGTGAATATTCTTAACGCGTTGCAGAACTGTGGTTTTTTTCGCTTCCGGCACTCTGCCATTGCGGCAAAGGTCCCGGCGAAGTTTGCCCGTATCACTGCCGGTGCCGGTGCCGGTGCCTGTCTAGGTCTGGCAACGCTCGCCATGGCGCTCAGCGTTCCCGCCAGTGCGCAGACCGTGACCTTGCGGGATCCGGCCTTTGACCTCAGTCCGGTTCCCGGCAACAACAGCGCGCCCTGGGTGCCAGGGTTCCTGCGGGACCGGCCTCTGGGCCTTGTAGTCGGTATCCAGCCGAGCTTCGAGGGCTCGGGGGACTTGGTTCCCACTTACGGTCTGGCATCGGACTACAGCAACGCCTTCAGTGCGCGCTCGCCGCTGCAGACCATGGGCTCGATCGACATACCGCTGCTGGATATGCCGATGCTGAAGATGGGTATTGCCGGCAATCTGCTCCCTGAAATCAAGTCTGAAGGGCCGCGCGAGGGCCTCGACCGCCTGCTCCCGTCCATCACGGCCGGTGCCTGGGGCAGCGCCGGGGTCGAAACCCTGTCCGTCGATGTGAAGGTGCTGGGGCAGGTCTGGGCGCCCGAGCTGTTCGAGAACCCGCGTGAGGGCTACGAGGCGCAGTTCGGTATGACGTTTTACACCCCGCTGGGTCGTCTGGGCGGGGGGCGCAACGTGGATCTCGCCGTGCGGGCAGACGTGACCATGGCCGATGACGCCTACATGAACCAACATTTCGGGATTTCGGCGAGCGAGGCTGCGGCCTCGGGTCTGGACGCCTTCACCGCGTCGGCGGGGCTGAAATCCATGGGCGTTGCCGCCGGACTGGTGCTGCCGCTGAGCCGCAATTTCGAGCTTCAGGGCAAGGTCGGGGTGACCCAGTTGCTGCAGGACGCGGCGGCTTCTCCGTGGGTCGTTGAACGCGGTGAGTCCACCGATCTCAACGGAAACATCGGCTTCGCTTTCAGATTCTGACTGCAAAGGCAATGCCTCAGGCGTAAAACTGCCGTGCACGCAGGGGGCGCTGCTGTGACAAACTAAGGCTTGAGATTTGACCCTGCGGGGTGTTTTTTACGGCCAAAGTATGCGGGGGAGAGTCGGTCCCGCTTCACCACAGTCGAGTGTCGTCATGCCCAAAGCCATCGTGGACGGTGTTGAAGTCGAATTCGAACACGGGATGAGCGTTCTTCAGGTCGCGGAACTCGCCGGGGCTGAGATCCCCCGGTTCTGCTACCACGACCGTCTGTCGGTAGCCGGCAACTGCCGCATGTGTCTGGTCGAAGTCGAAGACCAGCGCGGCCGTGCACCCAAGCCCGCCGCCTCCTGTGCGCTGCCGTGCAGCGACGGCCTCATGGTCCACACCCGCACCGACAAAGTGAAGAAGGCGCGCGAAGGTGTCATGGAGTTCCTACTCCTCAACCACCCGCTGGACTGCCCGATTTGCGATCAGGGTGGCGAGTGCGACCTGCAGGATCAGGCGCAGGCCTTTGGCCGCGACGGTTCCCGCTTTGCCGAGAACAAGCGCGCGGTCGAAGAAAAGTATATGGGACCGCTGATCAAGACGATCATGACCCGCTGCATCCAGTGCACCCGTTGTGTACGGTTCGCCACCGAAGTGGCGGGAACCGAGGACATTGGCCTGCTCAACCGGGGTGAGCATGCGGAAATCTCGACCATCGAGCGGGCGGTGCAGTCGGAGATGTCTGGCAACCTCGTCGATATCTGCCCCGTTGGTGCCCTGACCTCCAAGCCCTATGCCTTTACCGCGCGTCCTTGGGAGCTGCGCAAGACCTCTTCGATCGACGCCATGGACGCCGTGGGTGCCAGCATCCGCATCGATGCGCGCGGGCGCTCGGTGCTGCGGGTGCTGCCGCGCCTGCACGAGGACGTCAACGAAGAGTGGATCGCGGACAAGTCCCGCCACGCCATCGACGGCCTGAGCCGGCAGCGCCTCGACCAGCCCTACGTGCGCAGCAACGGCCGACTGCGCCCGGCCAGCTGGGACGACGCCTTCGCCGCCATCGCCGCGAAGTTCAAGGAAACCGCCGCAGACCGGATCGCCGCCATCGCCGGTGACCAGTGCGACGCGGAAAGCATGTTCGCGCTCAAGTCGCTGATGGACGCCAAGGGGGTCAAGAACCTCGACTGTCGCCAGGACGGCGCAGCGCTGGCGACCGGCGGCAACGCCTCGGGCTGGCGCTTCAACACCACCATCGCCGGGCTGGAAGAGGCAGACGCGATTCTGCTGATCGGCTCTAACCCCCGCTGGGAAGCGCCGCTGATCAANGCGCGCATCCGCAAGCGGTTCCTGACCGGTGAACTGCAGGTCTTCGGCGTGGGTGCGCCCCACGACCTGAGCTACCAGACCGACTGGGTCGGCGCCGGTCCGCAAACCCTGAGCGAGATCCTCGCNGGCAAGGGTGTGGCGGCNAAGGCACTGAAGGCGGCCAGCAAGCCCGTCATTATCGTCGGGCAGGGTGCACTGAGCCGCGAAGACGGCGCGGCCGTGCTCAACCTCGCCGGTCAGATCGCCGAGAAATTTGGTGCCATCCAGGACGACTTCAACGGCTTCAACGTGCTCCACACCGCTGCGGCGCGGGTCGCAGGCCTCGACATGGGCTTCCTGCCCGGCGAAGGCGGTCGCGATATGGCCGGCATCCTTGCCGGGGCGCAGGCGGGCGAGATCGACATGGTCTACCTGCTCGGCGCAGACGAGTTTGATACCGAGGCGCTGCGCGAAACCTTTGTGGTCTACCAGGGCCACCACGGCGATGCCGGGGCTTCGGTCGCCGACGTGATCCTGCCCGGCTCGGCCTACACCGAGAAAAATGGCCTCTACGTCAACACCGAGGGTCGCGTACAGACCACGCGGCTGGCGACCTTNGCCCCCGGTGATGCCCGCGAAGACTGGACCATCCTGCGCGCGCTGTCTGGCGCGCTCGGCCAACCGCTGGGCTTCGATGACCTCGAGGGCCTGCGCCAGAGCCTGATCCAGGCGGTGCCGCACATGGGCGGGATCGACCAGATCGCGCCCGTGGAATGGGCGCTGCCGGGCACGGCGGGAGAGCTTTCCGACGCCCCCTTCGAGGCTGTCNTCGGCAACTACTACATGACCTGTCCGATTTCACGGACATCCCAGACCATGGCCGAGTGTACCGAGGTTTACCTCGCCGGTTCGCTCGATCAGGCGCGTGAAGCGGCGGAGTAAGTCAGCATGATCATGGACCTTCTGCTCAACACCGTCTGGCCGGCGGTCAAGATCCTGCTCACCATCCTCGTGGTGGTGGTTCCGGTGATCCTGGGCGTGGCTTACATGACCCTCGCCGAGCGCAAGGTCATCGCCGCCGCGCAGTTCCGCCACGGGCCGAACGTGGTCGGGCCGTTTGGGGTGCTGCAGCCCTGGGCCGACGCGCTCAAGCTGATGTTCAAGGAAGTGATCCTGCCCGCCGGGGCGAACAAGGTCGTGTTCTTCCTCGCGCCCATGCTGACCTTCGCGCTGGCCATGCTGGCCTGGGCGGTGATCCCGATTACCGAGAATTTCGCCATCGCGGATATCAATCTCGGCCTGCTGTACCTGTTCGCGATTTCCTCGCTGGGGGTCTACGGCATCATCATGTCCGGCTGGGCCTCGAACTCGAAGTACCCTTTNCTCGGCGCGCTGCGCTCGGCGGCGCAGATGGTCTCCTACGAGGTTTCCATGGGCCTGATCATCATCACCGTGGTGATCACGGTCGGCGCAGGTGGCTTCAACCTCGGCAACATTGTCGAGGCGCAGAAGGGGCTTTGGTTCGCCATCCCGCACTTCCCGATGTTCGTGGTGTTCTTCATCTCGGCGCTGGCCGAGACCAACCGTGCGCCCTTTGACCTGCCCGAAGGCGAGTCCGAGCTGGTCGCCGGTTACTTCCTCGAGTACTCGTCGATGCAGTTCGCGCTGTTCTTCCTCGGTGAATACGCCAACATCCTGCTGATGTCGGCCATGACCGTGGTGCTGTTCCTCGGTGGCTACCTGTCGCCCTTCGGCTTCTGGTTCTTCGACGATGTCTGGATGCAGCCGATCTGGTTCGTGCTCAAGACCTCGCTGATCGCCTTTGTCTTCCTCTGGGTTCGCGCGACCGTCCCACGCTACCGCTACGACCAACTGATGCGTCTGGGCTGGAAAGTGTTCCTGCCGCTGTCGCTGTTCTGGGTCGTTCTCACCGCCGGCGTCATCGTCGGCTTCGGCCTCTAATCGAAAAGGCGCTGGTTCATGTCAGTCCTCTTCCGTTCCATCCGTAGCCTGCTGTTGCTCGAGCTTGTCCGGGGCATGGCCCTGACGNTGTGGACCATGTTCACCGGACGCCGGGTCACGGTGAACTATCCTTACGAGAAGGGCGTGCTGAGCCCGCGCTTCCGCGGGGAACACGCGCTGCGCCGCTATCCGACCGGTGAAGAGCGCTGCATCGCCTGCAAGCTGTGTGAAGCCATCTGCCCAGCGCAGGCCATCACCATCGAGGCCGAGCCGCGCGAAGACGGCTCCCGCCGTACCACCCGCTACGACATCGACATGACCAAGTGCATCTACTGTGGCTATTGCCAGGAAGCCTGCCCGGTCGATGCCATCGTGCAGGGGCCCAACTACGAATTCTCCACCGAGACCCGGGCGGAGCTCTATTACAACAAGGACAAGCTGCTCGATAACGGCGACCGGTGGGAGCACCTCATCGCCGCCAACATCGCGCAGGATGCCGCCTACCGCTAAGCGGGCGGCAGTCGACCGGACCAAGACGAACGACCTGATCTGACCCTCCAANGTCTGGCTGCAGGAATGTAAAGAATTATGGCAGAGATCATCACGGGCCTGGCCTTCTACCTCTTCGCGGCGGCGACCATCGCCTCCGCGCTGATGGTTGTCACCTCCCGCAACGCCGTGCACTCGGTGCTCTTCCTCATCCTTGCCTTCTTCTCGGCCTCGGCGCTGTTCGTGCTGCGCGGGGCGGAGTTCGTGGCGATGATCCTGGTCATCGTCTACGTNGGCGCGGTCGCGGTGCTTTTCCTGTTCGTGGTGATGATGCTGCACGTGGGTGAAAACCGGCTGTTCCAGGGCGTGAAACGCTTTGGCGTGGTNGGGGTGCTGGTCGGGCTGGCGGTNCTGGCCGAGCTGGTGCTGGTTGTCACCACGCGCGCCTTCCGCCCGGAAAACCCGGCCCCNGCGACTAATCCGCAGCCCGAGGGCGTGAACGTCACCGAGGCGCTGGGGCAAATCCTCTACACCGATTACTTCCTGCTGTTCCAGATGTCGGGTCTGGTGCTGCTGGTCGCCATGATCGGCGCCATCACCCTGACCCTGCGCAGCCGCGACGGGGTCAAGCGCCAGTCCATCCCGCAACAGATCGAGCGCAGCCGCGAAGAAGCCGTGGCCCTGCGCAAGGTTGAATCGGGCAAGGGCATCGGCTGAGGCACCCGCCNGACGGCACAAAACGACTGACTGATAGACTGACGACAAACACCGCGCGTCTGCCCCAACCGGAAAACGGGGCCAGCCCGCGCCACNGAGATGAGACGAAAACAATGGCTATCACGCTCGAACACTATCTGGTCGTGGCAGCGCTGCTGCTGACCATCGGCCTGTTCGGCATTCTGCTCAACCGGCGGAACGTCATCATCATCCTGATGTCCGTCGAACTGATNCTGCTGTCGGTCAACGTCAACCTGATCGCCTTTTCCACCGAACTGGGCGACCTGACCGGACAGATTTTTGCGCTGCTGATCCTGACTGTCGCTGCGGCCGAGGCCGCCATCGGGCTCGCGATCCTCGTGGTGTTCTTCCGAAACCGGGGGAACATCGAGATCGAAGACATCAACTCGATGAAGGGGTAGGGCTCAGCCGTGTTTGATTTCGCTATCGAAAAAGCCATCGTCTTTCTGCCCCTGCTGGCTGCGATCCTCACTGGTTTCGCGGACAAGCGTCTGGGCGACCGCGGCGCACAGATCCTGACCTCCGGGGTCATGGTGTTGTCGGCGCTGCTGTCGGTCTGGGTCTTCGTCCAGGTCGGGCTGAACCACAAGGAAGCCTACGTCGTCNCGCTGTTCACCTGGTTCGCCTCGGGTGACTTCGCCGCCGCGTGGGCACTGCGCATCGACACCCTGACCGCCGTGATGCTGGTGGTGGTGACGGTCGTTTCCTCGATCGTACACATTTACTCAGCCGGTTACATGTCCGAGGACAAGTCGATCCCGCGCTTCCAGGCCTATCTGAGTCTGTTTACCTTCGCCATGCTGATGCTGGTCACGGCTGATAACCTGATCCAGCTGTTCTTCGGCTGGGAAGGGGTGGGGCTGAGTTCCTACCTGCTGATCGGGTTCTGGTACCACAAGCCTTCGGCCAACGCCGCGGCGATGAAGGCCTTCATCGTCAACCGCGTGGGTGATTTCGGCTTCGCGCTGGGGATTTTCGGCGCCTTCATGCTGACCGGATCGGTGGCTTTCTCCGGCGCCGACGGCGTGCTCGAAGTGGCCAGCCACGTCGATGCAGACCACCCGCTGCCGGGCCTGTTCGGTTTCTCGTTCCAGACTTCGGTCAACGTGATCTGCTTCCTGCTGTTCATGGGCGCCATGGGTAAGTCGGCGCAGTTCCTGCTCCACACCTGGCTGCCCGACGCGATGGAAGGCCCGACACCGGTCTCCGCGCTGATCCATGCNGCCACCATGGTCACGGCCGGTGTGTTCATGGTCGCGCGCCTGTCGCCGCTGTTCGAGCTGGCGCCGTTGGTGCTCGACTTTGTCACCGTGATCGGCGCGACCACGGCGATTTTCGCCGCCACGGTNGGCCTGACCCAGTTCGATATCAAGCGCGTCATCGCGTACTCGACCTGTTCGCAGCTGGGCTACATGTTCTTTGCTGCCGGTGTCGGGGCCTACGATGCCGCGATCTTCCACCTGATGACCCACGCCTTCTTCAAGGCGCTGCTGTTCCTCGGGGCCGGTTCGGTCATCCACGCGATGCACCATGAGCAGGATATGCGCAAAATGGGCGGGATCTGGCGCAAGGTGCCTGTGACCTACGCCTACATGTGGATCGGCTCGCTGGCACTGGCTGGGATCGGCATCCCGTTCCTGTTTGGCCCCGCTGGCTTCGGCTTTGCNGGCTTCTATTCTAAGGATGCCGTCCTCGAAGCCGCGCACGCAGCCCACTCGCTGGTCGGTAATTTCGCCTTCTGGGCGGGGATCACGGCAGCGTTCCTGACCGCCTTCTACTCCGGCCGGCTGCTGTTCCTGACCTTCCACGGCCCGACCCGTGCAGACCAGCACACCTTCGACCACGCCCACGAAAGCCCGCTGGTGATGATTGGCCCGCTGGTAATTCTCGCCATCGGTGCCGTGCTCGCAGGCGGTGTCGCCTACCCATGGTTCATGGAGGGCGGGCACCACGCCTACGAGGCTGGCAAGCACGCCAAGGAAGCTACCGACGGCGCGACCTTCTGGGCGGGTTCGGTGGTCAAGGACCACGACCTGATCGACAAGATGCACAAGTCCGCGGCGTGGGTNAAAGTCCTGCCGCTGGTGATGGCGGTCTCCGGCCTCGGGCTGAGTGCGCTGTTCTACCTCGTGATGCCGGATGTGCCCAAGCGGATCGCCTCGACATTCAGCTGGGTCGACACCTTCTTCCGCCGCAAGTGGTTCTTCGACGAGCTCTACGATTTCATCTTCGTTCGTCCGATCCAGTCCTTCGGCCGCTTCCTGTGGAAGGTCGGCGACGGCGGCATCATCGACCGCTTTGGCCCCAACGGGGTCGCCAACGCCAGCCAGCTGCTAGCGAGGTTCTTCAGCTCGATGCAGACCGGCTACATCTACCACTACGGCTTCGTCATGGTTGCCGGTCTGGTGGCGATCATCACCCTGTTCCTGCTCGGAAGCGGCTTCTTCGGCCAGCTTCTCGGCGGCGGCAATTAAGCGGGAAGGACTGAGGATACCATGATGGAAAACCTGCCGTTTCTTTCCATTCTCATCGCCCTGCCGCTGATCGGTGCGCTGGCGATCCTGCTGCTCGCGCGCGGTGATNACGAGACCGTCGCCCGCAACGCCAAGCAGGTTGCGCTGGCCAATTCGGTCGTCGTCTTCTTGCTCTCGCTGCTGCTNTGGACCGGTTTTGACCGCCAGGATCCGGGCTTTCAGTTCACCGAGGAATACACCTGGCTGGCGCAGTACAACATCGCTTATCGCGTTGGTGTGGACGGGATTTCGGTGCTGTTCGTGCTGCTATCGACCCTGCTCACGCCGCTGTGCATCCTCTCGGCCTGGAGCGCCGTGAAGAACCGGGTCAAGGAATACATGGTCGCCTTTCTGGTGCTCGAAGCGCTGATGATCGGCACCTTCGTCGCGCTGGATCTGGTGCTGTTCTACGTGTTCTTCGAGGCCGTGCTCATCCCAATGTTCCTGATCATCGGCGTCTGGGGCGGTCCGCGCCGGGTCTACTCAGCTTTCAAGTTCTTCCTCTATACGCTGGTCGGCTCGGTGCTTATGCTGGTCGCGATCATGACCCTGCTGTTCACCCAGGGCACGGCGGATATCACCGTGCTGATGGAGGGTGATCTGGGCTTTGCGCTGAACGTGCAGGTCTGGCTGTGGCTGGCTTTCTTCGCTTCGTTCGCGGTGAAAATGCCCATGTGGCCGGTGCACACGTGGCTGCCTGATGCCCACGTGGAGGCCCCGACGGCGGGCTCGGTGATCCTGGCCGGCGTGCTGCTCAAGATGGGCGGCTACGGCTTCCTGCGCTTCTCTTTGCCTATGCTGCCCGAAGCCTCCGAGGCCATGAGCCTGTTCGTGCAGATCCTGTCGATCATCGCCATCGTCTACACCTCGATCGTGGCGCTGGCGCAGGAAGACATGAAGAAGCTGATCGCCTATTCCTCGGTCGCGCACATGGGTTACGTCACGCTGGGGATCTTCTCGCTCAACGGGCTGGGGGTGAACGGCGCGATTTTCCAGATGCTCAGCCACGGCGTGATTTCTGCTGCGCTGTTCCTCATCGTCGGGGTCGTCTACGACCGCCTGCACACGCGGATGATCTCGCGCTATGGCGGGATCGTCGAGACGATGCCGCGCTACGCGATCGTGTTCATGGTGTTCATGATGGCNTCGGTCGGCCTGCCCGGAACCGCTGGGTTTGTCGGCGAATTNATGACCCTGTTCGGCGCTTTCCAGGACCGGATGTGGATCGGGATCCTCGCGGCCTCGGGCATCGTGCTCGGCGCCACCTATATGCTGCTGCTCTACCGCCGGGTGGTGTTCGGCAAGCTGGAGAAGGACGACCTGCGCGCGCTGCTGGATATGACCCCGCGCGAGATCATCATCTTCGCGCCGCTGGTCATTCTCGTCATCTGGATGGGCGTCTGGCCCATGCCTTTCCTCGATATCATGGCGTCGTCGGTTGACGCGCTGCTGGTGCCTTTTGTTGAAGCCGACGCGGCCGGGGCCGCTGTCGCGGCTTCGCAGTGAGCCTCGGAACGGAGTCTGAACCATGAGTGCGTTTTCTGCTGACCTTGCGGTGATCCTGCCCGAGCTGCTGCTCGCCGTCATGGGCATGGTGCTGCTGCTCTGGGGCGCCTTCCGCGGCAACCGCGATTTCGGCGTGATCACCGTCGCGGCCGCGCTGCTGATGTTTGCCGCCGCCGCGCTGGCCATTGTCGCGCCAACNGGCAATGGCTTTAACAGCCTGTTCGTCAACGACGCTTTTGCCCGTTTCAGCAAGGTGGTGATTTTCGCCGGCTCCGGCGTGGCGACGCTAATGGCGCTGACCTTCAGCGCCGATACCTTCCGCCGCTTCGAAATGCCGGTGCTGATGGTCTACGCCGCCACCGGCCTTTCGGTCATGGTGTCTTCACAGGATCTGATGACCGTCTATTTGGGGATCGAGCTTTCGTCGCTGTCGGCTTACGTGCTCGCGGCCCTGCGCCGGGATAACCTGCGCGCCTCCGAGGCCGGGCTGAAGTACTTCGTGCTCGGCGCTCTGTCCTCGGGCATCCTGCTCTATGGCATGTCGCTGGTCTACGGCTACGCGGGCGGCACCAGCTTCGAGGCTGTGGCGGCGGGTATCGCCGGCGAGCCGTCCTTCGGGCTGATCATCGGGCTGGTGTTCCTCATGGCCGGGCTGGCGTTCAAGATTTCCGCGGCGCCCTTCCATATGTGGACCCCCGATGTCTACCAGGGCGCACCGACCCCGGTTACGGCCTTCCTCGCGACGGCCTCGAAAATGGGCGCCTTCGCGCTGGTGATCCGGGTGATGATGGAGCCTTTTGCCGATATCGCCGACAGCTGGCGGCAGATCGTGATCCTGCTCGCCGTGGTGTCGATGGTCTGGGGCTCGTTGGCTGCGATCTGGCAGACCAACATCAAGCGGCTGATGGCCTACTCCTCGATCGGTCACATGGGCTTTGCCCTGGTCGGTGTCGCGGCCGGAAGCGAGGCCGGGGTTGCCGGCTGTCTGGTGTATCTGGCCACCTACGTCATCATGAACCTCGGCGCCTTTGCCCTGATCCTGTCGATGAAGCGTAGCGGTGAGCCGGTCGAGGCGATNAGCGATCTGGCCGGCCTGTCGCGAGAGCGGCTGCCGATGGCGCTGGCGCTGCTGGTGATCTTTTTCTCGATGGCCGGGATTCCGCCGCTGGCGGGCTTCTTCGGCAAGTTCCTCGTGTTCACGGCTGCGGTCGAGGCTGGGTTCTGGTGGCTGGCGGTGATCGGCCTGCTGACCTCGGTGATTTCAGCCTTNTACTACATTCGCATCATCAAGGTNGCCTTCTTCGACGATCTGCCGGAGGAAGGCACCTTCGACGACGCGGGCTTTACCCTGCGCGCGGTCTACGGGCTGTCGGCGCTGTCGGTGCTGCTGTTCATCGTGGTGGTGTCGTTCGTCGTTGGCTGGGCCAACACGGCGGCGGGTGTCTTCGCCTGACCGAGGACCGAACCGCGGTCGACAGCCTCTTCGACCTGTCTCAGGCTGACCTGCCAGCGCGCTGGCAGGGGCGCTTTTATGACAGTCTTGGATCGACCAGTGACGAGGCTCTGTCCCTGCTCCGTGCCGGAGAAATCACCACCCCGACGCTGATCATGGCGGGCGAGCAGACCGCCGGGCGCGGCCGGGGGCGGGGTGCCGGCAGCTGGAGCACCAACCGCGGCAATCTTGCCGTCAGCTTCGTGCACTTTCCCACCGCCCCGCAGGCCGACTGGTTTGCGCTCAGCTACGCCGCCGGGCTTTCGCTGGCGCGGGTGCTGGTCGGGGTCTGCGGCTTTGACGATGCCGAGGTCGGGCTGAAGTGGCCCAACGATGTCTTTGTTCAGGGTGCGAAGATCGGCGGCCTGCTGCTGGAGACGGCAGCNACGCCGCAGGGCGTGCCCGCGCTGGTGCTGGGCATGGGGGTNAATCTGGCNCACGCGCCGCAGCTCGAGGGCGCGGCCTATCGCGCTGAAAGCCTGCGCCGTCTCGGTTATCATGGACCGGAGAAGCCGGTTATCCGCGGGCTGATCGAAGCCTGGGATTCGACAANCGCCGGTTTTGACCGTATGCAGGCGCCGCGTACGCCCCTGTTCCGCGACTGGCAGGCCAAGGCCATGTATCTGAATCAGGAAATAACCGTCCGGCTCGGCCCCGGGCAGCACAAGACCGGNGTGTTCATCGGCCTCGATGAGCAGACCGGGGCGCTGCGGTTGCGGCACTCGGATGGGACGATCGAGCCGATTGTTGCCGGTGACGTCGGGCTGCTTGGCATCGGCAGCGGTGACTGAGACTGAACCCGTGATTGAGACTGTCACGATGACCAAGCCTGCGCCCATGCCTACGTTTACGTTTATGCTTATGCCTCCGCCTCCGCTTGGGCGCCCCGCGCCAGCAGTCGGGCGTTGATCACACAGAAGTTGGATAAGGCCATGTTGCTTGCCATCGATTCCGGAAACACCAACGTCGTCTTCACGCTNNTGGACGGTGAAACGCCGCTACGCTCCTGGCGGCGGACGGCCGACGACCGCCGGACCGCCGACGAAGACGGGGTCTGGCTGCGCGCGCTGATGGAGCAGGGTGGTTACAAGCCCGAGCATGTTGAAGCGGTGATCATCTCTTCGGTGCGCCCGGCTGCCCTGTTCGGCCTGCGCCAGCTGGCCGAGGTCTACTTCGGCACCCTGCCGCTGGTGGTCGGTGAACCGGCGGTGCCGCTGAACTTCGACGTCCGCGTCGACCGGCCCGACCACGTCGGTGCTGACCGTCTGGTCAACACCCGCGCGGTGCAGTCGGTGCTGGGGCAGGGGCCGGCGATCGTGGTCGATTTCGGCACCGCCACCACGCTGGATGTGGTTGGTGCAGACGGTGCTTACATTGGAGGTGTGATCGCACCGGGGGTTAACCTTTCCGCCGAAGCCCTGTATCAGGCAGCGGCGAGGCTCCCGCGGATCGACATCCAGCGGCCGGGTCAGGTCCTCGGCCGGGACACGGTCGCCTGCATGCAGTCGGGGCTGTTCTGGGGCTATGTCGGCATGATCGAGGGGCTGATCGAGCGCTTACGCAAAGAATTGAACATGCCCAGCGCGCCCGTGGTGGCGACGGGCGGTTTGGCCGTCCTGTTTTCGGACGGCACCGACGTGTTCGACCACATCGACCCGGATTTCACCGTCAAGGGATTGGCGGCGCTGTACTCGGATTGGGCTAAGACGCAGGCCTAGAAAATTGATCGCGTCACAATAAAGAGAGCCCGGACCGCGCCCACCATGCGTGGCCACCGGGTGCTTTCAACATGGCACTGCGGACACCAGCGGTGCCAAAGGAGACTTATGGCTGGACGCCTGACCAAACCTGCCAAGAATGAAATTCTGTTCGTAGCCCTGGGTGGCTGCGGAGAAATTGGCATGAACCTTTACGCCTACGGGCACAACAATCAGTGGCTGATCGTGGATTGCGGCGTCGCCTTCGGCGACCTCAGCACCCCGGGCATGGACGTGCTTGTCGCCGATATCGGCCCGCTGCTCGACGGGGGCGGTGAGATCGTCGGCCTCGCCATCACCCACGCCCACGAAGACCATATCGGGGCGATACCGCATCTGATCGAGGAGCTAGACTGCCCGGTCTACGCCACCCCCTTCGCTGCTTCGATGATCGAGCGCAAGGTCGACAGCTACGGCGGCCGCGAGATGGCGCTGCACCGCGTGCCCCAGGGCGAGAGCGCGGATATCGGCGTTTTCAATGTCGAATTTATCCCGGTGACCCATTCGATCCCGGAGGCCTGCGCCCTGTCCATCACCACCCCGGCGGGTCGGGTGATCCACACCGGTGACTGGAAGATCGACCTCGACCCGCAGCTGGGCCGGATGATCGACAGCGACCGGCTGGCTGAACTGGGCCGGGAGGGCGTGCTGGCGCTGGTCTGTGACTCCACCAATGCGCTCGAAGAGGGCCATAGCGGGTCGGAGGCCGAGGTCTATCCTGNTCTGCTCAATCTGGTGGAGAAGGCTACCGGCCGGGTTGCCGTCACCTGCTTCGCCACCAACGTGGCGCGGGTNAGCACGGTNGCTCGGGTGGCGCAGGCCACGGGGCGGCGGCTGGCGCTGGTGGGGCGGTCGTTGCACCGGCTCTACGAGGTTTCCAAGGAAAACGGCTATCTGCAGTCCTTCCCCGACGTGGTTGGCGAGGACGCCATCGGCCGGCTGCCACGCGAAGAGGTGCTGATGCTGGTGACCGGCACGCAGGGCGAGCCGCGGGCGGCCCTGTCAAAGCTGGCGCGCAATGAGCATCACGACGCCTTTCTCGATGCCGGTGACACCGTGATCTATTCGAGCCGGGAAATCCCGGGCAACGAGGTCGATATCAACCGGGTGCGCAATCAGCTGGCGGCGCTGGGCGTGAACGTGCTCGCCGATGGTGAGGACGGTCTGAACGTGCATGTCACCGGCCACCCGCAGCGGGATGAGCTGATGCAGATGTACCAGTGGACCCAGCCGAAGGTCGCGCTTGCGGTTCACGGCGAGGCACGCCACCAGCTGGCCAACGCCAAGCTGGCCCTGACCTGTCAGGTCGGGCAGGCGCTGGCCCCCGGTGATGGCGACGTGATCCGTTTGCGCGAGGGGCAGGAGGCCGAGATCGTGCAGCGGCTGGAGCTTGACGTTTTTGGGCTGGACGGCAGCCGGTTGATCCCGCTGGAGAGCGAGGTCATGCGCCTGCGCAAGCGGATGATGCACAACGGCACGATCAACGTTGCTGTGGCGGTCAACGCGCGCGGTAACCTGGTGGCTGATCCGGTCATGTCTTCGCAGGGTGTGTTCGAAGCCCCTGAAGAGGACGAGATCGAGGATGAGGCGGCGGACTGGGCCTGGGACGCAGTAGACCGCATGAACCGGTCGGACCGGCAGTCGGACGACGCCATCGAAGCGGTGGTGTTCAAAGCGCTGCGGAAATTCTGTAAGGATAATATTGGTAAGCGACCGCTGGTGACGGTATCGGTGCTGCGGGTCTGAGGCGACGGTCGGCGCTTGCTGGCAGGCTGGCAGGCGGCCTCGTTGGCGCTTGCTGGTTGCCGATAGGGNGTGCTGCGGGCGCAGGTTGCGTGCCTATCAACCGACAAGGGAGGCAGGAAAGCATGCTGGGACGGCTCAACCACGTAGCCATTGCAGTGCCTGATCTGGCGGAAGCGGCCGATGTCTACGCCGGGACGTTGGGCGCTGAGATCTCCGCGCCCCAGCCGCTGCCGGAGCACGGCGTGACGGTGGTTTTCGTCACCCTGCCGAATACCAAGATCGAGTTGCTGGAGCCGCTGGGTGAGGACAGTCCGATCGCCCGGTTCCTCGAGAAAAACCCGGCGGGCGGGATGCATCACCTGTGCTACGAGGTCCAGGATATCGGCGCTGCGCGGGACCGCTTGCTGGCCGCCGGCGCCCGGGTGCTCGGTGATGGTGAACCGAAGATTGGCGCGCATGGTAAGCCCGTGCTGTTCCTGCACCCCAAGGACTTCAGCGGAACACTGATCGAGCTGGAGCAGGTTTGAGGGTTTTGGCCCTGCTGCGGAACAGCTGATGGTTGCGGGCTCGATTTGACGCCGCTTCGCGGCTTACAAATCTCCCCCGCGCAGTCAAACGGACAGGCCGCGCTACGCGCGNCCTGACGTCTTTTCCGCATTTTCTATGAAAATGCGCGACGCTTG
>PAGB01000036.1 GCA_002711265.1 Rhodospirillaceae bacterium | reverse complement strand
GACTTCGCGGATCTTGTCCTTGTTGATTTTGATGGTTTCCATCTGCGGCGCGTGCGGGGACAGCTCCTCACGGGCCGTATCCAGCGCCTTGGCCATTTCGCCAAGGATGTGCATCCGGCCACCCTTGGCCTGCTCGAGCGCGATTTCCATGATCTCCGGGGTGATCGAGGTAATCTTGATGTCCATCTGCAGCGAGGTGATGCCCTCGGACGTCCCGGCAACCTTGAAGTCCATATCGCCGAGGTGGTCCTCGTCACCGAGGATGTCGGACAGAACGGCGAAGCGCTCGCCCTCCTTGATCAGACCCATGGCGATCCCGGCACAGGCCCGGCGCAGCGGTACACCCGCATCCATCATGGACAGCGATGAGCCACAGACCGTCGCCATTGACGACGAACCGTTGGACTCGGTCACTTCCGAGAGTACGCGGATGGTGTAGGGGAAGTCGTCCTTGGTCGGCAGCAGCGGACGCAGCGCCCGCCACGCGAGCTTACCGTGGCCGATTTCGCGACGGCCCGCGCCGCCCATCCGGCCGGTCTCGCCCACGGAGTAGGGTGGGAAGTTGTAGTGCAGCATGAAGTGCGAGCGGTATTCACCCTCGATGCTGTCGATGATCTGTTCATCCTGCGCGGTACCCAGCGTGGTGGTTACCAGCGCCTGGGTCTCACCGCGGGTGAAGATCGACGAGCCGTGGGTGCGTGGCAGCACGGTGGTCTCGGAGACGATCGGGCGCACGGTCTTGGTGTCGCGACCGTCGATCCGCATGCCGGTGTCGAGGATGCCGCCGCGGACGATGTCCTTCTCCAGCTCCTTAAGCGCGCCGCCGATCATGCCTTCGTCGAACTGCTCGGCGAGGGCTTCCTTGGCAGCCGTCTTGGCGGCGCCAATGGCTTCCACGCGATCCTGCTTGACTGTGTGCTTGTAGGCTTCAGTCAGGGCGGCTTCGGCCTGAGCCTTTACCGCCGCGGCGCAGTCGGCCAGCTCGGGTGCTGGCTCGGGCAGATCGATCGGGTCCTTGGCGCAGTCTTCGGCGAAATCGATGATCATGTCGATCACCGGCTGGAAGCTCTCGTGGCCAAACTTGACCGCGCCGAGCATGACTTCTTCGGACAGCTCCTGAGCTTCCGATTCCACCATCATCACGCCTTCGGCGGTGCCGGCCACGACCAGCTCGAGGCCGGTTTCCTTGATCTCGGAAATGGTCGGGTTGAGGATGTATTCGCCGTCCTTGTAGCCGACCTTGGCAGCGCCGATCGGGCCGAGGAAAGGCAGGCCGGAAATGGTCAGTGCCGCAGAAGCGGCAACCAGGGCCAGCACGTCACCGTCGTTCTCGAGGTCGTGGCTGAGCAAGGTCAGGATGACCTGGGTCTCGTTCTTGTAGCCATCGACGAACAGCGGGCGAATCGGCCGGTCAATCAGGCGGCTGACCAGCGTCTCTTTCTCAGTCGGGCGGCCCTCACGCTTGAAGAAGCCGCCGGGAATGCGGCCTGCGGCCGAGTACTTTTCCTGATAGTTGACGGTCAGGGGGAAGAAATCGATGCCTTCCTTGGGCTTGCGGGCCCCGACAGCCGTGGCGAGCACAACCGTGTCGCCGTAACGGGCGAGCACCGCCCCATCCGCCTGGCGCGCCACGCGCCCGGATTCCAGAGACAGCGTGCGACCGCCCCACTCAATCGTTTTCCGTGTAATATCAAACATGTCTTGTCCTACGGCCGCGGGAATACCGTCGCGCCCCATGCGCAGCGGTAACCGGCCCGGGGCCAGCTTTTCTCTTTGTGTTCAGTCGTCTGCGCTGAAACACCGGACCCACGCAGCAGATGCCTGAGACGCCTTCGGTACGGCTCGCCTGACTGTCGTAACCCGAAGGTCGGCGGTCACGGTGAGGGGCTGAAGGCTGGCGCCTGGTGCGTAAGTCCGACGCCCACAGGATTGAGGGCGCCCACTTGCGGCTGTTCCAACGCAGTCCGTCACCTCGCATATAATGCGGCTGTCGGAAACAAAAAACCCTGAGATGTCAAAGCACCTCAGGGTTCTGATTCTGCCGGTTGAAGGCAGAATGGGATCTCGGCGTGCCCGAGGCGGCGCTAGCGGCGCAGGCCCAGACGCTCGATCAGAGACTGGTAGCGGCCTTCTTCCTTGCGCTTGACGTAGTCCAGCAGACGGCGGCGCTGGCCAACCATGATCAGCAGGCCACGGCGCGAGTGGAAGTCGTGCTTGTGCTCTTTCATGTGCTCGGTGAGGTTCTTGATCCGCTCGGTCAGGATCGCGACCTGCACTTCCGGGGAACCGGTGTCACCAGCCTTGAGGCCGTATTCATCGACGAGTTCCGCCTTGCGTTCTACAGTAATCGACATTCAGTATTTTCCTTATCGGCAGCATCTTGTTTAAAGATTGAAGACACGGAAGGGCTGCAACTGTCCTGCCTCGAACCGTGCCAGCGCCAGCAATTGGCCCTGTACGGTCAGAACAACCTCGCTGTCGAGATCAAGATCTCCGAGCTTGTCGATCTGAGACCGGCGCACCAGTGAAACCGGGTTGCCGTTTCGTATGCGAACCGCTTCCGCCGGTTCCAGCTCCACAGCCGGGATGCCGACCAGCGCATGGATTGGATCCGTCAGAAACTCAATCAGGGCGACCTCTTGCCCCACTTCTTCGAGTTTTTCCAGAGAAACCGCCTGTGATTCTCGGAATGGCCCGGTTGCAAGCCGTCGGAGGCTCGTAACGTGGCCCAGCGTGCCGCAGGCCAGCGCGATATCCCGCGCCAGCGCCCGGACGTAGAAGCCCTTGGTGGCCTCCACCTCGAAACGGGCCGCTTCTGGGCTGCATTCGAGCAGTTCGAGTCGGTACACGGTCATAGGGCGAGCCGCGAGTTCGAAGTCCTCGCCATCACGGGCGAGGTCATAGGCGCGCTCGCCGTCGACTTTGATGGCCGATACCCGCGGCGGCACCTGCATGATATCGCCGAGAAAGCCGTCCATGGCCGCGCGCACGTCGGCCTCGGTCGGGCGATGGTCGCTGGTGTCGATGACGGCGCCCTCGACGTCATCGGAGTCGGTGGCAGCGCCGAAGGCGACAGTGAACTGATAGGTCTTGGGGCCGTCCATGACGTAGGGCACCGTTTTGGTGGCCTCCCCCAGCGCGACGGCCAGCACGCCGGTCGCCAGCGGGTCGAGCGTGCCGCCGTGCCCGGCCTTCTGGGCGTCGAACAGCCGCCGGACCCGGTTTGCGGTCTCGGTGGACTGCAGCCCTGTGGACTTGTCGATAATCACCCAGCCATGAACGGGCTGGCCGCGTTTGCGTCGCGCCATAACTCTGTGCTTAACCAGAAAACTACGTCGAGCGGGGTTCCTACCCCCCTCGCCCACCTGATGAGAACCCACAATGCCGCACGCCACCCCTCTGACAGACGAACAAAGGGCCCAACTGGGCCAAGACCATTCGCACTGGACCGCCGTCGAAGGCCGGGACGCGCTGAGCTGCCGGTTCACCGGCTCCAACTTCATCCACGCCTGGGGCTTCATGTCCGCCGTGGCGCTGGAAGCGGAAAAGCTCAACCATCACCCGGAATGGTCCAACGTCTACAAGACCGTGGACATCACCCTGACCACGCATGACACCGGCGGGCTGTCGGACCTCGACCAGCGGCTGATCGCGAAAATCGACGCGCTGGCCGACCGCCTGGGCCTGACCATCGTCGGCGGCGGGCCTGCCGCCGGACAGGGCGGCTGAGCATGCGGCTGGCGTGGATCCTCGGCCTTTCCGGGCTGCTGCCCTTCGTCCTAGGGCTCAGCGCCACCATCAACGGTGCAGGCGCTGTCGCCGGGCTGGGCGAGCCCATGGTTGTGCTGGGGCTGACGATCGACGGCCCGCGCCTGCTGCTGTCCTACGGCGCGGTGATCCTGTCGTTCATGGGCGCGATCCACTGGGGCACCGCGCTGCAGCAGGCGCCGGCGCGCAGCTGGCTGTTCGCCGTATCGGTGCTACCGGCGCTCTACGGCTGGATGATTTGGGGGCTGTCGCTGGTCAACCCGGATAACCTCGGCCTCGCGCTGGTGGCGCTGGGGCTGGGCTTCGTGGCCCTGCTGATCTTCGATGTCATGCGCGGCCGCGGAGGCGACTTTCCCCACTGGTATCCGCCGCTCCGGGCGGTGCTGACGCTCGGGGTCGCCGCCTGCCTCGGGCTGGCAGCGCTCTACCTGTTCTGATCCGCTTTGTTTGACGGTCAGGCGTCGGCGTCGTCCATCGGGGTGAACTGGCGCTGGATGTCCGCCTCGGTCATGGTCGCCGGCACCACGGTAATCGGCACCCGCGACTGATTGATCAGGTTGCGGGCCAGCGAGCTGACCAGCGGGCCGGGATTGTCGCCCACCGCCGCCGCCAGAATAAAGACCACGATATCCTGACGCTCCTGAATCAGCTCCAGAATCGCATCGGCCCGGTTGCCCAGCCGCACGAAATTGATCGGGTCACGACCCGACAGGCGCACCACGTCGGCCGCATTGCGGGCGAGCAGGTGATTGGCGTCCTCGATCGCTTCCTGCTCTGCCATTTCCCGCAGGCTGGCCCAGTGCATGAAACTGTCTGGCTCGATCACGCGCAGCAGCGCCACACGACCATTGGTGGCGCGGGCCCGCGCGCAAGCATAGGCGAGCGCAACCGAAGACTCGTCCGAGTCATCGATAACCACGAGCAGCAGCGGCAACTCGTTCACAGCAGCAGTCGGGGCGGATGCCTCCGTCATGAATTCTCCCAGGATCGTCTACGGAACTGCGGACTTAGCGCCGGTTGCGGAATACCCGCTCGGTGAACCAGCCGGCCGATAGTGCTACTAATACGCATAGCAGACCATATAGAAAAGCATAATCTTTCGCGCCGCGTGAAACGAGGGCGACAAAGCCGCGCTGGCGGATTTCGAAGGTCTCGGCGGCGAGGACCACGGGCTCGGCGTCGGCCGCACCGTCCGTGCCGGTCTGATCATGGAAAATCAAGATGCTGTAGCGGCCGGGCGGTGCACTGGCCGGTAGCGGGATTTCGGCAAAAAACAGCCCCGTCGGCTCCAGCTTGATAGCGCCGGGCAGCAGCAGCAGTGCGCCTTCACGAATCATGGCCTCTTCGAGCGGGCCTTCGGCGGGCCGCGGGGGCCGCTCGGTCGAAGAAAGCTCGGCACGGATCGCCGGGATGGTTTGCGGCGCCGCGTCGATCGGCTCGTTAATCTTCACACCGAAGCGCCGGACGCTCTGGGTGAAAACCACCTCGCGCGGCGGACCGATCAGCTCAAGCCGCACCGGGACGTCCGGGGAGGCTGTTGAGCCGAACGTCCGGACGATAATCTTGCCGCTGAACAGGCCGACCGAAACCTGGCTTTCGACCGCCGCCACGTCCGGGCCTTGCGCGCGCGGCGCGGCGGCGAAGGCCAGCAGCATCAACAGGGTCAGCAGCGCCAGCGGGAACGGGCTGAGCGCCAGCAGGCGACGCGACCATCTGAAGTGACGCAGGGGGCGATCAGGCATGGCTACCACCCCCCTGCCCGAAGGAGAACTGCACCGCCGGGCCACCGACGAGCAGATCCATCAGGATCTTGATGCAGACCGCGAGCACGATTATCGCCAGCAGCACCCGCAGTTGCTCNGCGTTGAACCGCCCGGACAGGCGCACGCCGATCTGCGCGCCGATGACGCCACCCAGCAGCAGCAGCCCCGCCAGCACCAGATCGACGGTGCCGTTGAACCAAGCGTGCTGGAGCGTGTTGTTCGCCGTGACAAAGATAATGGTGAACAGCGAGGTACCGACCACGACCAGCGTCGGCATGCCCAGCAGATAGATCATCGCCGGGACCATGATGAANCCGCCGCCGACCCCCATGATCGCGCTCAGGAAACCGACACCGACGCCGACTGTAATCGGCAGCAGCGCGGAGATATAGAGCTTGGAGCGAGGGAACTTNGTGCGGAACGGCAGGCCGTGCATGAAGCCGTGACGCCGGCGCAGGCTGACCGCCTTGCCCGCCCGACGGCGCAGGATCGCCTGTAGACTTTCGACCAGCATCATCCCGCCGACACCGCCGAGGAACAGCACGTAGAAAATCTGAATGACCAGGTCGACCGATCCCATGGAGACCAGCCAGCGGAACACGAACACGCCGACCGTGGAGCCGAGCAGGCCGCCACTAGTCAGCAGAACGCCCATCTTGATATCGAGGTTGCCGCGCCGGAAATGCGCCAGCGAGCCGGACACCGACGCCGCACAGATCTGAGTCGCCTCGGTCGAGACCGCCACAGACGGTGGAATCCCAAGGAAGAACAGGATCGGGGCCATCAGGAAACCGCCGCCGACCCCGAACATACCGCTCATGGCGCCGACCAGCGCCCCGAAGAACACAATGACAAAGGGGTTTGTCGCCATCTCCGCAATGGGAAGGTACATACTCATTGCTTCGATGCGTCCTCCCTTTGCTTCATGGCTTCAGTATCCTGTTTCTGTTTGGCTCAGGCGCGGAGCATGCCGACGATGTCGTAGACCTGCTCGACCACCGGATCAGCGATTGCGCGGGCGCGGGCTGCGCCGTCGCGCAGTACGCCATCGACGTAAGCGGGGTCATCGAGCAGGCGCTGCATCTCAGCACCGATAGGGGCAAGCTGGTCGACCGCACGCTCGGTCAGCATGGCCTTGAAGTCGCTGAACGACTTACCGGCCACGTCGGCGAGCACGCTGCGCAGGTCTTCCCCACCCAGCGCCGCGTAAATGGCGATCAGGTTGGTGGCTTCGGGGCGCTCCTTAACGAAGGCCTCGGTGATGGCGCCGTCCTCGCCCAGAACCTCGACCCCGGGCAGGGCCGCCGGGTCGGTCTTGGCGCGGCGGATCTTGTTGGCGATAGCGTCGGCATCGTCGGTCATGTTGATGCGGCTCATGTCCGAGGGGTCGGACTTGGACATCTTCTTGGCGCCGTCGCGCAGCGACATGATGCGCGCCTCGGCCCCCAGAATCAGCGGCTCGATCATCGGGAAGAAATCGACGCCGAAGTCGTTGTTGAACTTACCGGCGATATCGCGCGTCAGCTCCAGATGCTGCTTCTGGTCCTCGCCCACAGGCACGTGGGTGGCGAGGTAGACCAGAATGTCGGCCGCCTGCAGCACCGGATAGCCGTAGAGGCCAACGGACGCGGCTTCGCGGTTCTTGCCGGCCTTGTCCTTGAACTGGGTCATACGGTTGAGCCAGCCGACGCGGGCGACACAATTAAAGACCCACGCGAGCTCGGCGTGAGCGCGGACCTGCGACTGGTTGAAGATGATCGCGTTTTTCGGGTCGATCCCGGCGGCCAGAAAAGCCGCGGTGATTTCCCGGGTCTGGTCGGCGAGCTTAGTCGGATCCTGCCACGTGGTGATCGCGTGCAGATCAACGACGCAGTAGACGCACTCGTAGTCGTCCTGCAGGTCGGCGAAGTTACGGACAGCGCCGAGGTAGTTGCCAAGGTGCAGCCCGCCGGTGGGCTGAACCCCAGAGAAAATCCGCGCTTTGGTCGAACCGGACTCGGTCATGGCGCTGCTCCCTGAATTTGAGGCGGCNTGAAAATCTGGTGTCCCTATGGCGCTCTTCAACTCGCCGGGTCAACCCGAGCGCCTGCCCAGCCGCCGCAAGGCAGCTATCGCAGAAGGCGGCACTGCGTCCATAACAATGCTCATCAATATGTAGACAGTGAGCCCAGCGAGGACCAAGCCGGCCAAGATTGGCACGCGCTGCCACGCCGCACCCGAGACGAAGATTTCAGCGCTCAGCCCGCGCAGCAGCCACAGTCCCGCGCCCATCGCCGCCGCAGCGATGCAGACCCGGGCCAGCCGTGCCATCAGCGCTGTATCGGGGCGCCAGAACCCCCGCGCACCGGTAAGCCAGGCCGCCGCAAAGGCCTGCAGCCACGCCGCGACGGCGATCGACAGGCCCAGCCCGAACACGCCGATCACGGGGAACAGGGTGACGGCCAAGGCCACTTGCACCCCGACCCCGGCAAGGGTCACCAGCATCGGGGTNAGCGTATCCCTGCGGGCGAAGAAAACGGGGTAGAGCACCCGCTGCAGGATGACGGGCAGCAGCCCGATCGACAGCGCCATCAGGATCCAACCGGCCTGCGTCGAGGCCTCCGCGTCAAACCGACCGTACTGGAACAAAGTGGCGATAATCTCACGCGGCATGACCAGCAGGGCCACCGATGCCGGGATTGCAACGAATCCGGCGAGCGACAGGCCGTCGTGGATCGTCTGCCCCGCACCGGCATCATCGCCACGGGCCAGCGCGCGCGATAAGGTCGGCAAAATCACCACCCCAAAGGCGATGCCGATCAGCGCCAGCGGCAGGAAATAGAGCCGCTCGGCGAAATAAAGCTGGCTCTGCGCCCCGACGATGTCCGAAGCCAGCGCCCGGTTGAGCAGGGAGGAAATCTGCAGCCCCGCCGCCGAAGCGACCCCAGGGCCCATGAGCAGCATCATCCCCCGTAACCGCCGGTCCAGTCGCGGCAGACGCGGCACCACCGTGATCCCGACCAGCAGGCTCGCCAGCAGCCAGGTCAGCCCAAACTGGAACACCCCGGCGCCCAGAACCCCGACGCTGAGCACGTGCGCCGGGTAACCGACCACCGGCACCGCCAGCACCAGCGCTGCGATCAGGATGACGTTGTAGCCGATCTGAACCCCCGGCCCGGGCGCAAAGCGGCCGTTGGCGTTGAGAATCGCGGTGCACAGTGCCATCAGGCTGATCAAGGTCAGATAACCGAACATCAGCCGGCTGAACAAAACGGCGAGGGCGAAGCGCTGGCCCGCTGGGTCATAGCCCTGAGAAAGGAAGCCGATCACCGCCGGCATCTGCCANAGGATCAAGCCACTGAGCGGCAGCAGGATCACCAGCAGCAGGGTCATGACCTGCCCCGCAAACCGGGCCGCAGCGGCCTTGCCTTCGCGCGTCTGCAGCTCGGTGTAGGTCGGCACGAAGGCGGCGTTGAAGGCCCCTTCGGCGAAGATCTGGCGGAAGGAGTTGGGCAGGGTCAGCGCAAAGGTAAAAGCATCCCCGACCGGCCCGGCGCCGATGAACACCGCCATGAAGATATCGCGCACGTAACCCAACAAACGGCTGATCAGGGTCAGACCGCCAACGGTTCCCACGGAACGGGCGAGGTTGCCGGCATCGCTCCCGGCGTCATTCCCGGGATTACTCACGGGATCACTCCCGGTATCGCCCCGCTGATCCGNCTTAGCCACGGCTGAGGCTTTCCATCACCCGGTCCTTGACGCGCTTGACGCGGTCTTCGCTCTCGACCTTCCCGCCCAGCCCGTCGAGCAGATAGAACACATCAACATAACGCTGCCCGTAGGAGCTGATTTTGGCGCTGTGGATCGCTAGCCCGTCGGCGCCCAGCGCCCGGGTGATGCGGTACAGTTCGCCGGGGCGGTTCGGGCCACTGACTTCGAGCAAGGTGAAGTTCTCCGACGCCTTGTTGTTGATGACGATGGCGTGGTCGGGGTCNAGCACCTGCAGGCGCTGCGAACGACGCTTGAGGCGCTTTTCGATCTCAGGGCCCAGCGGCATCTGTCCGGTCACCACGCGCTCGATCGTCTCGTGTAGGCGCTTGCACTGACCGTCGTCGAGGGCCTCACCGTTGGAGGTCGACACCGCAAAGGTGTCGAGCACCATGGAATTGCCCAGNGTGTGCGCCTTGGCGCCGTCGATATCGTGCCCGCATACGCCGACAGAACCGGCGATCCCGGCGAACATGCCGGCGTGGTCGAGGACGTAGACGAAGACCTCGGTCCAGCCTTCGTCTGTGTGCTGACGGAAGGAAACGCCGATCTTACTGCCTTCTGCCTCCGTCGCTGCGATTAGCGCCAAATGGCAGAGGATGGTGTCTGGCTCGTAGGCCAGCCAATAGGGTCGTGGCGCGACCGCCAACATCAGATCGAAGGCCACGCGATGGGCTTCGGGGACGGCCTGCCCGACCGCCTCGCGGCTTTCTCGCGACCGATCGTGTTCGCGCGCCGAGGCGCTGTCGCTGCCCAGCGTCAGAACGTCGGCCGCGCCGACGAACAGCTGGCCGAGCAGGGACGCCTTCCAGCCGTTCCAGACATCCGGGCCGACGGCACGAATATCGGCGACCGTGAGCACGAACAGCGCCTGCAACCGCTCCAGCGAGCCGACACGTTCGGCGAATTCACGCACTTCGGCGGGGTCGTCAAGGTCGCGCTGGAACGCCACCGACGACATGGTCAGGTGCTCCCGGATCAGCCACGACACGAAGGCCGTCTCGCTCTCGCTCAGGCCCATGCGCGGAGCCATGGTGCGCGCCATCTCCGCGCCGAGGATNTCGTGCGGCTCGTCGCGCCCCTTCATCAGATCGTGCAGCAGCATGGCAACAAACAGCGCCCGGGTCTGGACGATCTCGCCAAAGACTGCCGTCGCACGGCCCATGCCCTCGTCGCCCTCGTCATTGGCGATACGGTGCATGATCCCGACCGCGCGCAGCGTGTGTTCATCGACCGTGTAGTGGTGGTAGCGGTTGAACTGCATCATCCCGACAACAGCGCGGAATTCGGGCAGCAGATAACCGATCACCGAGGTGTCGTTCATCAGCCGCAGCAGCTCCAGCGGGTTGCGGCTGTGGCACAGGATATCGAGAAAGATCGCGTTGGCCTCGGGGTCGTCCTGCAGATGGTGGACCGAGACCAGCCGCGCCTTCTGCGTGATCCCGCGCAGGCTCTTGGGGTGGATCTCCATGCCCTCATCGTGGGCGACCTTGAAGATACGGATCAGGTCGATGGGATTCTCTTCGAAATGCCGGGCATTGCGGGCGCGCAGGCGATTGTTCTGCACGCGAAAGCCTTCGATCTCGCTGCGCGGTATCAGGAAGGCAGGCAGGCTGAGGCTGCTCTCCGCCTGCACGTCGTNGAGCACGCTGGCGAGCACGAAGTAAGAGAGCGCGCCGACGTCGCGGGTCATCTTGTAATAGCGGGTCATGAAGCGCTCGACCCCCTGCCGGCCGCCCCGCCGGGCGTAGCCCAGCGCCTTGGCGATATCGAGCTGCAGGTCGAAGGTCAGCCGGTCCTCGCCACGCCCGGTGTTCAGGTGCAGGTGGAAGCGCACGGTCCAGAAGAAGGTCTCCGCCGTCCGCATGTGTTCGGCCTGCGCCGCGGTCAGCAGCCCGTTGCGGTGCAGCGCCTCCGGCCCCGCATCATCGAAGCGAGCGCGGGTAATCCAGTACAGGGTGTGCAGGTCACGCAGGCCGCCGATCCCTTCCTTGACGTGGGGCTCCAGCGCATATCGACTGTTGCCGGGCTGGAGGTAGCGCCGGCGGCGTTCCTCGATCTTGTCGTCGGTGAACTTGCGGCTGCGCCCCCCTTTCACCATGGAGCCGATTTTGGCATCGAAACGGCGGGCCAGTGCCACATCGCCGCAAATCATGCGGTTTTCGATCATCGCCGTGAGGGTGCGAACGTCGTCGTTGGCCTCGGTCACGCATTGGCGCATGGACCGGACCGCCTGCCCGACCTTGAAGCCCGAATCCCAGAGCACGTAGAGCAGGGCCTCCACCGCCTCCGCCGACGGGTCGCTGATCGGGTTCTGGGTCAGGAACAGCAGGTCGATATCGGAAAAGGGGGCGAGCTGCCCCCGGCCATAGCCTCCGAGCCCGATCAGGCTCATGGGCGTCCGGCGGCTATCGGGCAAAGCATCCTGAATGTGCTCGAACACCCGCACGATCACCACGTCGGTCCAGTGCGCGAGGCGCTGCGCGGCTGTCCAGCCGTTGTCGTCCCCGGAGAGCAGGCTCTCGTGCAGCTGGGCTAGAACGGCGGCCCGTTGCTCCCGGATCTGCTGCACCAGACCGTCGCGGTCGTCGGTAAATGGATTGCCGTCACCGAAGTCGGGCAGGCTGGGCGGGTTCATGTCGGCAAGGCTGGTCATGGCCCTAGTCTACCTCGGATNGGTGCAGGTCGCGCAAGGCGTAGAGTGCCTCCAGCGCCTGCTTGGGAGACATGTCGTCAGGGTCGAGAGCAGCAACCTGCTCCACCACTTCGGCCCAACCGCGCTGTGTTTCAGCCGGTGCATCAGCGGTGGCCGCTTCCGGTGCCACCATCGCCGCAAACAGCGGCAGGTCNAGCCCCAGCGCCTCCGACTTGGCCCCGCTGGCCTCGCTGTTCTCCAGCGCCTGTAGCACCGCAAAGGCGCGGTTGATCACGGTCTCGGGCAGCCCGGCGAGCCGNGCGACCTGGATGCCGTAAGACCGGTCCGAGGCCCCAGAAACGACCTGATGCAGGAAGACGATGCTGTCCTTCCACTCGCGGATCGCCATTCGGTGGCAGCTGACCGCGTCGATCTGATCGGCCAGCTGGGTCAGCTCGTGATAGTGCGTGGCGAACAGACATCGGCAGCCCAACCGGGTCACCAGATGCTCGACCGTCGCCCATGCAATCGACAGTCCGTCGAACGTGGACGTACCGCGCCCGATCTCGTCGAGGATCACGAAAGAGTGGCGCGACCCCTGGTTCAGGATAGCCGCAGTTTCGATCATCTCGACCATGAAAGTTGAGCGACCCCGCGCCAGATCATCGGAGGCCCCAACCCGGCAAAACAGGCGGTCGACCGGGCTCAGCGTCAGCGACTGCGCCGGGACGAATGACCCCATCTGCGCAAGCACCACCAGCAGCGCGTTCTGGCGCAGGAAGGTCGACTTACCGGCCATGTTTGGCCCCGTCAGCAACCACAGCCGATCATCACCGTCGAGCGCGCAGTCGTTGGCGATAAAGGCCGAACCGTCCTGCTGCCGCAGCGCCTGCTGGACCACGGGATGACGNCCGCCNGTCACCTGCAGCGTCGGCGGCCCGTCGACGAAGGTAGGGCGGCTCCAGCCCTGATCGGCGGCAAGATCGGCAAGCCCTGAGACGGCGTCGAGCGCGGACAGCGCCGCCGTCAGCCGGTCCAGATCCGACGCCTGCGCCAGAATCGCCGCGACCATGGCGGCGAACAACTCCAGCTCCAGNCCCAGCGCCTTTTCCGCGGCCGACCGGATTTCGGCTTCGAGTTCGCTCAGCTCGACGGTGGTGAAACGCACTGCGTTGGCGAGCGTCTGACGATGGATGAAGGGACCCTCGGCCTCGATCGNCACCTTGTCGGCATTCACGGCGGACACGTCGATGAAGTAACCCAGAACGTTGTTGTGCTTGATCTTGAGGGACGTCACCCCGGTCATTTCGACGTACTGCGCCTGCAGCCCGGCGATCAGGCCNTTGGCGTCGTCGCGCAGAGCCCGCAGGCGGTCGAGTTCCGNGTGATGTCCGGGGGCGATAAAGCCGCCGTCGCGGGCAAAGCTCGGCGGTTCGTCGACCAGCGCCGCGCGCAGATCGGGAAACAGCGCGTCGGGCTGACCGAGATCGGCGAGGCATTCATCGAGCAAGGGGGGAAGCAGGCGCTTACTGAGGGTAGAAACCAGCCGGTCCGCCATCGCCTGCGCACCGTCCAATCCGGTCAGTACGGCCTGAATATCGCGCGGGCCACCGCGACCCAGCGACAGCCGGGTCAACGCCCGCTCCATATCCGGCACCTGCCGCAGAGCACCGCGCAGATCCTGCCGCAGGCCGCTGTCCTCCACGAGTGTCGAGACTGCCGCAAGGCGGTCCTCGATCGGGCCGAGGTTGGCGAAGGGCTGGGCCAGCCACTCGCGCAGCCGCCGCGTCCCTGCGGCCGTCACCGCGCGGTTGATGAGGGCAAAGAGGCTGCCCTTGGCCTGCCCGCTCTGNGTCGTGAACAGCTCCAGATTCCGGCGCGAGGCTGGGTCGATATCGAGGCTGTGGTCGGACNGGCGCTGCTGTAGGGGTCGCAAGCGCGGCATGCTGCCCTTCTGGGTCAGCGCCACGTAGTCGACGACCGCACCCGCCGCNGCGACCTCGGCCCGGGAAAAATCACCGAAGGCGTCGAGGTTGGCGACGCCGAAGGCCTGACACAGCCGGTCATGAGCGTTGCTGCTGTCAAAGCGCACCCGGGGCAGCGGAGACTGCGCCGCGCCGCTGGCCCCGATGGCGGCCATGAAGTCGGCGTCCTCCAGCCCGGCGTCGGCAAAGATGATCTCGGCAGGGGCGAGCACCTCGACCCGCTGCCCTAGCGCCCGGATGCCGTCAAAGGACTGCACGTGGAATTCACCCGTGGACATATCGAGCCAGGCCAGCGCCAGCCCGCCGCTGACCGACGCGACCCCNGCGAGAAAATTGTGCGCCCCGGCGCTGAGCACGGCGTCTTCGGTCAGGGTGCCAGGGGTCACCACCCGCACCACTTCGCGCCGAACCACCGACTTCGAGCCCCGTTTCTTGGCCTCGGCGGGGTCTTCGGTCTGCTCGGCGATGGCGACCTTGAAACCGGCTCGGATCAGGCGGGACAGATAAGACTCGGCCGCGTGGTGGGGCACGCCNGCCATGGGGANCGGATCGCCGCCGTGAGTGCCGCGCTTGGTCAGTACGATATCGAGCGCGCCGGCAGCCTTCTCGGCGTCATCGAAGAACAACTCGTAGAAGTCGCCCATGCGGTAGAACAGCAGGCATTCGGGGTGCTCGTCCTTGATGTCCAGATACTGAACCATCATCGGCGAGGCCCCTGCCCTCCGGTCTGTGGCGGTTGACTCCACCGACGCTTGGTCATTTGTTGCTGCCATAGATATGCAGTTTCGCTAACCACGATCCCGGGTTTGGGGTGAGAGGGCAATTCTTATGAGCCAGGACGTCAACCGCATTACGGAACGCGAAGCCCTCCTCCTGCATTCCAGCGGCCGACCCGGCAAACTCGAAGTTACTGCTACCAAGCCTCTGGCGACACAGCGAGATCTTTCTCTGGCTTACTCGCCCGGCGTTGCCTACCCGTGTCTCCGCATCGCCGAAAACGAAGACAGCGCATACGACTATACCGCCAAGTCCAACACCGTGGCCGTCATCTCAAACGGCACGGCCGTTCTGGGGCTGGGCAATCTCGGAGCGCTGGCCTCCAAACCCGTGATGGAAGGCAAGGCGGTGCTGTTCAAGCGCTTCGCCGACATCGACGGCATCGACCTCGAATTCGACACCGAAGACGTAGACCGCTTCTGTGATGCGGTTGAGGTCATGGCCTCCTCTTTCGGCGGCATCAANCTCGAGGACATCAAGGCNCCAGAGAGCTTCATCATCGAAGAACGCCTGCGCGAGAACCTTGACGTGCCGGTTATGCACGACGACCAGCACGGCACCGCGATCATCGCCGCCGCCGGCCTGATCAACGCGCTCGAACTGACGGGCCGAANCCTCAGCGATATGCGCATGGTGGTCAACGGCGCGGGCGCCGCCGCCATCGCCACACTGTCGCTGCTCAAGGCCATGGGCATGCCCGCGGAAAACGCTGTCATGTGCGACAGCCGTGGGGTGATCTACCGCGGTCGGACCGAGGGGATGAACCAGTGGAAGTCCATGCATGCGGCCGAAACCGACCTGCGCACGCTCGAACAAGCCATGGACGGCGCTGACGTGTTCTTTGGCCTGTCGGTCAAGGACGCGATCACGCAGGACATGGTAGCCTCGATGGCGGCAAAGCCGATCATCTTTGCCATGGCCAATCCCGACCCGGAGATCAAACCCGANCTGGTCGAAGAAGTCCGCGACGATGCCTTCGTTGCCACCGGCCGGTCGGACTACCCCAACCAGGTCAACAACGTGCTGGGCTTCCCGTATATCTTCCGCGGCGCGCTCGACGTGCGGGCGCGGGCGATCAACGACGAGATGAAGATCGCCGCCGCNAACGCCATCGCCGCGCTGGCCCGGGAAGACGTGCCGGACGAGGTTGGCGAGGCCTACGGCCGGAAGCTCAAGTTCGGTCGCGAGTACCTGATCCCGGCGCCGTTCGATCCGCGCCTGATCGTCGCCATCCCGCAGGCGGTGGCACGCGCGGCCATGGAAAGCGGCGTTGCTCGCCGGCCGATCATCGACATGGAAGCCTACGCCGAAGAGCTTAAAGGCCGCCTTGACCCGACCTACGACCGGCTGCAGCGGGTCTACGACCGCGCCCGGGGCAAGGGCCAGCGCGTGGTTTTTGCCGAGGGCGAAGACCCCCGCGCCGTGCGCGCTGCACTGGCGCTGCAGAACGGCGAACTCGGCCGCCCNATCCTCGTGGGGCGACAGGAAGACATCGAAGCCACGCTGGTCGACATGGGTCTGGCCAAGGACGCGCTCGAAATCCGCAACGCCGGGCAGCGCCGCGAAGACAACCCCGAGCTGGTGGACATGCTCTACGCCCGCCTGAACCGGAAGGGCTACCTGCGCCGCGACTGTCAGCGNCTGATCCACCAGGACCGNAACGTCTACGCCGCCTCCATGGTGGTCTCGGGACAGGCGGACGCCATGGTGACCGGCCTGACCCGNGCCTTCGGNAGCTGTTTCGAGGACGTGCTCAAGGTCAGCGACCCGGCGCCGAGCGAGCGGATCATGACCTACGCCATGTTCATTCGGCGCGGGCAGACCGTGTTCCTCGCTGATACCTCCGTCGCCGAAAACCCCGACGGTCGCGCGCTGGCGGATATCGNGGTGCAGACGGCCGCAACCGCCCGGTCGCTAGGCTTCGAGCCGCGGGTNGCCCTGCTCAGCTACTCTAATTTCGGCCAGCCGGCCCGACCCACGACCCGCGACGTGCGCGATGCCGTGCAGGAGCTGGAGCAGCGCGGGGTCGATTTNGAATTCGACGGCGAGATGCAGGTCAATGTCGCGCTCGACTACGAGCTGATGCAGTCGACNTACCCGTTCTGCCGTCTGACCGGCCCNGCGAACGTGCTGGTCATGCCCGGCCTCCACGCGGCCAACATCAGCCAGAAACTGCTGACTGAATTCGCCGACGGCACGGTAATCGGGCCGGTGCTGCAGGGCCTCAATCACGCCGTACAAATAACATCAATGACCGCCAAGGTTTCAGACGTGCTCAACGCTGCGGTTTTCGCAGCGATCGAGAGTGCCCGAAAATAGTTCGAATTCTCTGCATTATCCGGCCAACCTGTGGATAAAGCTTGGATTCGGGGNCATTTGCTCGTAAAAGGACGCATATTCTTACGCGAATCGGGGATTGCCGATTGGCGGTGTTCTGTATTTCGGAGGTCCCTCGGCCCATGTTTTCAAAGACCAAAAAAGATGACAATGGCGCGGCACCCGTCCCACCGGTAGCGCCCGCAGCCCCCGCCGCACCACAGGTCGCGCCGGCCGGTGAACCCCGACTGGCGACGCCCCGACCCACCGTTTCGCCATCGAGTGGCGCTCCAGGCCCGTCTGTGAAACCACCAGCAGCACCATCCCCGGCGCCTGCCCCTTCCGCTTCACTTGCAGCGGCACCGTCGATCAAAGCATCGGCCGCGCCCAGCCCAACCCCACGTTCAGCGGCCAGCCCTACGGTTCGCACCAGCAGCGCGGATGACCCCGTAGTTCCAAATCCTGCGCCCCGCCCCGCAACACAACCGCCAAGAGGGAGTCAGTCCTTGCAAGAAGCCGGAAAACTGATTGTTGGCCGCGAAATTAAGCTCAAGGGTGAGATCACCTCATGCGAACGGCTCGTGGTCGAGGGTTCACTCGAAGCCGCGCTAATGGACAGTCGCACATTGGACGTGACACCGGGTGGTCACTTCAAGGGCTTGGCTGTCGTTGATTCCGCCACGATCAGTGGCCATTTCGACGGTGAGTTGACGGTCGAAGGGTTACTGACGGTGACCTCTACCGGTCGCATCATCGGCACCATTCGCTTTGGAGAACTTGAGGTAGAGCGTGGCGGTACCCTGTCCGGTGACATCGCCATCGCCGGAACGCCGGCGCGGGCCTCTGGGGGCAAGGCATCGGACCAGAACGAGTAGGTCCGGGCTGGCACGTCTGCCACAGTCTGCGGTCATAGGCGCGCGAGCCTAAGCCTGCAGTGGAAATTCAGCCGTGTTTTCGTCTAAAACACACGCTACATTGACAGCGAAGGGCTCTCCCCGGGGTGTTTCCGGGTCGAGTCATCAAGACTTTGGGAATTGTACCAATGAACAACCTGCGTTTCTGGCTCTTGTCCCTGATAGCAGTTCTGGCCTNCGGCTCGATTGCCGCCGCCCAGAAGCCGGAGAAGCTCGGTGACTTCACTGCCTGGCAGGCTTTCCGCATGGTTGAGCCTTCAGGGCAGGTGGTGTGCTGGATGCTGACCGATCCACAAGCTTCGGAACCCGGCAACCTGCGCCGCGGCGACCCATGGCTGCTGGTCGCGCACCGCCCCGGTCAGGAAACCCGTGTGATTTCCTTCGAGTCCGGCTTCCCAATGGACGCAAGCAAGCGACCCATCGCCTCGGTCGGTGGCAAGAACTTCGCCATGTTCAGCAAGGGCGGTGAAACGGCCTGGAGCCACCCGGACGACGACGCTTCCATGATCACGGCCCTTAAGCGCGGCCTGAGCCTGACCATCGAGAGCCGTTCGGCGCGGGGTAATGATATCCGCGACCAGTTCTCCCTGCGCGGCTTCACCAAAGCCTACGACAAGATTTCGCAAGCCTGTAACGTCTAATCTGCCATGGATCGAATGGTGGNCGCATAGCCGCCCACCGTTGAGCCTGCCCGCGGTCTGTGGCACTGCAGGGCCATGAACCAGATTGCTCCCACTCCGGAAATGAGTCCCTCAGCGGACCTGAATCCCGAACAGTTTGCCTCGGCCGATGGCCAGCGGGTCAACCTGATCGGCATTCCGCGCACGCAACTCAATGATATGCTGGTCGAGCGGGGGCACAAACCCTTCCGAACCAAGCAGCTCTGGCAGTGGCTTTACTGGCACGGGGTCACCGACTTCGACGCCATGACCAATCTGTCCAAGGATTTCCGGCAGAAGCTGGCCGATGAATTCGTCATCGAGCGCCCCCAGGTCTCTGAGGCGCTGAACAGCGTCGACGGCACCGCGAAATGGCTGCTCAAGTTCCCCGACGGCAACGAGGTCGAGACCGTCCACATTCCGGAGACGGATCGCGGCACCCTGTGCGTCTCCAGCCAGGTCGGCTGCACGCTGACCTGCAAATTCTGCCACACNGGCACGCAGAAGCTGGTCCGCAACCTGACGGCGGCCGAGGTTGTGGGTCAGATGATGCTCGCCCGCGATGCCTTCGGCGAGTGGCCGACCCCCTCGGACCATTCGCGCATGATCACCAACGTGGTGATGATGGGCATGGGCGAGCCGCTCTATAACTACGACAACGTGGCCGCCGCGCTGCGCATTGTCATGGATGGCGAAGGCCTGTCGCTNTCCAAGCGGCGGATTACGCTGTCGACCTCCGGCGTCGTGCCNGCGATGCGTAAGTGTGGCGAGGAGCTCAATGTCAACCTCGCGGTCTCCCTGCACGCGGTCGACGACGACACCCGCGACCACATCATGCCGATCAACAAGAAGTNCCCGCTGGAGGAGCTGCTCGACGCCTGCCGCACCTACCCCGGCGTCACCAATGCCCGGCGCATCACCTTCGAATACGTCATGCTCAAGGGCGTTAACGACAGCGACGCCGATGCGCGGCAACTGGTGCGGCTNCTCAAGGGCATTCCGTCGAAGATCAACCTGATCCCCTTTAACCCATGGCCGGGATCGGACTTCGAGTGTTCGAGCGCGACCCGGATCGCTGCGTTCCAGACCATCATTCAGGATGNGGGACTGTCGGCACCGGTGCGCACCACGCGCGGGGAAGACATCCTTGCCGCCTGCGGTCAGCTCAAGTCGGAAAGCCAGANGCTCCGGCGCTCGGAGCGCGACCGTCTCGCAGCGGCGCATCTGGCAGCACAGGTCGCAGCGGTCGATTGACCGGACCGAAGAGTCGCGCGGAGAGGGGCTCTAGGCCCGCCCGCTGCGGGCAATATCGAACAAGCACTGCCGGGTGAGCGCATTCACCGGCGCATCGGTCTGCCGCACCGCCGCCAGACAGTTTTTAACCAGATCCAGCGCCGTGAGGCTGCGCGGCAGTGGCCAGTCTCGCGCTTGTGCCATGAAGGCATCCTTGGTCTTGAAGAACAGGGGCGGGCGCAACCCGGCGATCGCGGCTTGCATCGTCTTTCCCTCACCCACGGCCACGCCAACCGACATGAAGCGGTTGAGGTGCATGCGCAGCATGCTCAGCACGGCGTTGGGATCCGTACCCGCAGCCAACTGGCGCTCGAACTCGCTGTCCACCCGCGCGGCGTTGCCAGCGGTGACGGCGAACAGCAGCCGGTCCAGCTCCAGCCCCGCCGCGTTGGGCGCGCAGGCCTGCACATCTTCCAGCGTGACTTCGCCGGCTTCCGGGCCGANATAAAGCGCCAGCTTCTGCAGCTCGTTCAAGGTCAGCGCCCGGTCGCCGCCCAGATGGCCCTGTAACGCCTGCCGGGCGTCGGCNCTGATGCTAAGGCCGTGTTCGTCTTCGAGCACCTGACGGATCAGGGCTGGAAGCATGTTGGCATCATCGCTGTAGCAGGGCACGGCCGCGAAGCCGTCTGCCTTCTCTGCCATCACCCGGATCTTGGCACGCGGGGTCAGCTCGCCGGCAGTCAGCAGCACGAAGGCCGCAAGCTTGTCCGGCTCGGCCTGCAGCACCGTGACCGCCCGAACCAGATCGGCATCGTTGCCCGTGGCNTCCACCACCCGCGGGCCACCCATGAGNGACAGCGCGCGTGCTTCGTCGACCAGCCGGGTCGGGTCAGCCTCAACCTCGTCAGCGGTAAAGCGCACGTGGTTCATGNGGTCGAATTCGGCGCCGAAGACAGCCTCGCGGATCAGCTTGACCCGCTCCTGCACCAGCCCGCGGTCTGGGCCGTAGACCAGCGCCATCCGGGCGCGCTGCGGCGCGGCGCGGCAGAATGCATCGGCGCTGGCGGAAGAAACCTTCATGGCCGGGACAATGCCACGGAAACCTGCAAAGCCAAATCGTCGGCGAGCTGGAGCAGCGCCCGGGTTCTGGCCTCCTCTGCTGCGCTGCCGAAGCGCCAGCCGGTCTGCGCCCGGCGCTGGTCGGAGCGACCCCTGGCAAAGCCCTGCCAGACAATGGCCTCGGCTTGACCGGAACCAGCCACGCCGGTGGAGCGGATCTGGAACCGGGCCGTGGCTTCGACCTCGGACCAGCTGCAATTCCGGCCGTCGGTCAGGCAGGCGCGTGGGTTCAGGGCCAGCACCTCGTCGGTGCCGACGCTTAGCTGCAGCTCCAGCACGTACAGAGGGTTGCGGGGCTGCTCGAAGCGGTTCAGCCGCTGGACAAGCGCGGCGCGGAGCACCTGCCCGTCGCGCCCGGCGATCGACGGAATGGCGATGTCATACTGACCGGTGGAATCGCGCAGCTGGGGCTGGAACCCGCACCCGGCGAGGCTCAGCAGCAGAAACAGCAGCGCGGCGCCCACCCGGATCATGGATCAGGCTACGATGTTGACGATGCGCCCGGGCACGACGATGACCTTCTTGGGCGGGTTGCCGTCCAGCGTCCGCTGGACACCTTCCAGCGCCATGGCCGCGGCCTCGGTGTCTTCCTTGCTCGCATCCTTGGGCATGTCGATGGTCCCGCGCAGCTTGCCGTTGACCTGCACGCCGATGGTCACGCTGTCGTCGACCAGTAGCGCCGGGTCGATCTCGGGCCAGGATGCGAGGCAGACGAGACCCTCCTGGCCCAGCTGCGCCCAAAGCTCCTGNGCCAGATGGGGCATCATCGGCTCGAAGGCGCGGATGAAGAAGCGCAGGCANTCGCCCAGCGGCTCCCCTGCCACGCCGGGCTGGCCCAGCGCCTTACCCAGATCGTTGGCGAATTCGTAGAGCCGTGCGACGGACTTGTTAAAGCCGAAGGTCTCGATGTCCTGTGTCACGCCGTCGACCATCTTGTGGCTGGCGACGCGCAGCGCCCGCATGGCCGGAGCATCGGCGTCACCGGGCTGATCCAGTGCCCCGGCCGCCTCGGTTACCAGGCGGAACACGCGCTGGGTGAAGCGCCAGGCGCCCTCGGCACCGGACTCCGTCCACTCCAGATCGCGGTCTGGCGGGCAGTCGGAAAGCATGAACCAGCGCGCCGTGTCCGCGCCGTAGACCTGAATGATCTGGGCCGGGGCAACGACGTTCCGCTTGGATTTCGACATTTTGATCACACGGCCGACGTCGACCGGCTTGCCGCCGTCGAGCGTGATGAAGCCATCGCCGCTTTTCTCGATCTCATCGGGGGCGAGCCAGTTGCCATCCGGATCCTGATAGGTCTCGTGGCAGACCATCCCCTGCGTGAACAGGCCGGCGAAGGGCTCGTCGACCGAGCCCTGTCCGATGACGCTCATCGCGCGGGTGAAGAAGCGGGAGTAGAGCAGGTGCAGCACGGCGTGCTCGACCCCGCCCACGTACTGATCGACCGGCAGCCAGTAGTCTGCATCCTCGCGGATGACCGGGGTTTCAGCGTGGGGCGAGGTGAAGCGGGCAAAGTACCAGGAGCTGTCGACGAAGGTGTCGAGCGTATCGGTCTCGCGCCGGGCCGGACCGCCACACTTGGCACAGGTGGTCTGGGTCCAGGTCGGATGGTGGTCGAGCGGGTTACCGGGCTTGTCGAAGCTGACGTCCTTGGGCAGCTCAACCGGGAGCTGATCGTCGGCGACCGGCACCACGCCGCAGGTGTCACAGTGGGTCATCGGGATCGGGCAGCCCCAGTACCGCTGCCGCGATGCACCCCAGTCGCGCAGGCGGTAGGTGATGCGGCTCTTGCCCTGATCGCGGCCTTCGAGCATGGCGATGGCCTGCGACTTGGCTTCATCGGTCTTCAGGCCGTCGAGCGGGCCGGAGTTGACGTGCCGGCCGTCGCCGACGTAGGCCTCTTCGCCGATCGGGCCATCTTCGCCGTCGGGGCCGGCGACCACCCGGATCACGGGAAGGTTATATTTGCGTGCGAATTCGAGGTCGCGCTGATCGTGGCCTGGACAGCCGAAAATGGCGCCCGTGCCGTAGTCCATGAGGATGAAGTTGGCGACCAGCAGTGGCAGGGTCTGATCGGGGAAGGCCGGATGCTGCACGCGCAGGCCGGTGTCAAAGCCCTTCTTCTCCTGCGTTTCCAATTCGGCTTCAGACGTGCCAGAGCGCTGGCATTCGCGGATGAACTCGGCCAGCTCGGGGTTNTCGGCGGCGAGTTCACTGGCCAGCGGGTGCTCGGGCGCCATGGCAAAGAACGACGCGCCATAGATCGTGTCGGGGCGGGTGGTAAAGACCACCAGCTGGTCGTCGCGCCCCTCGATCGGTAGCGCTATTTCCGCGCCTTCCGACCGGCCGATCCAGTTTTCCTGCATCAGCCGCACCTTGTCTGGCCAGCGGTCCAGATCGTTGTGGATCGCATCCAGCAGTTGTGGGGCGTAGTCAGTGATCTTGAAGAACCATTGGGTCAGCTGCCGCTTTTCCACCAGCGCGCCGGAGCGCCAGCCGCGGCCGTTCTCGACCTGCTCGTTGGCCAGCACGGTCATCTCGACCGGGTCCCAGTTGACCCAGCTTTCCTTCTGGTAAACCAGCCCCTTGCGGTACATCTCGATGAACATGCGCTGCTGCTGCTCGTAGTACTCGGGGTCGCACGTGGCGAATTCACGGGTCCAGTCGATCGACAGGCCCATGGATTTCAACTCGGTCCGCATCAGCTCGATGTTGCGATAGGTCCAGTCGGCCGGGTGCACCTTGCGCTCGAAAGCCGCATTCTCGGCAGGCAGGCCGAAGGCATCCCAGCCGATTGGGTGCAGCACGTTATAGCCGCGCGCACGCTTGTACCGCGCCACCACGTCACCCAGCGTATAGTTGCGGACGTGGCCCATGTGGATCGCGCCCGAGGGGTAGGGGAACATTTCCAGCACGTAGTACTTTTCGCGGCTGGGATCGGTCTCGGCGCGAAAGGCCTGCTGCTCATCCCAGACGGACTGCCACTTTTTCTCAGCGGCGGTGGCGTTATAGCGGTCGGTGCTCATGGATCAGTCCCGATCATGTGGCGGTCGATGATGGCGGCCATTCTTGCCGCAGGGGCGGCCGGGTGGAAAGGCTCGGACCCGGCTGGAAGCTATGCGGCGCCTGCAGCCGGTTTTCGCGGCGGTGGCGCCAGGGTTCCGGGGGAACGGTCAGTTCAGGCTGATCTTCAGCTGCTGGGCGGCGCGCAAAATCTGGCCCTCCAGCTCACGCGCGGCCGGCAGCGACGAAGGCGCGCTCCGCCATATACCTTGCTCCTGGATCTGCCGGTGAACCGTGACGTGGAAAGAGCCTGGACCCAGCACGTCGCTGGTATGTTGCACGTCGACGCGCACCCGTTCTGGCCGGGCCTCGGTGCCGGAATACCAGTCGGTGGAGAATAGCCCTGCGTTACGGTTGGCCTGAGAAACCGGCATGAAGGCCAGCGTGCGGGCCGTGGCGTCCCAGAGGTAGGGATTTACGCTGCCTCGGATTGATGGGGTTNCTACAAGATCACTTGAAACGGGGAGGCCATCGGCGCCCAGTANCTGCTGGTCAACACCAAAAGTTTCCGACGCCAAGTCGTTACCAAGGCCGAAAATTCGACCTAGAAACCCGAANCCGCCTTGACCGTCTGATGGCTGAAGTGTCTCACCCCGCGCCGCAGCAGCTTTGCGCTCGGCCTCCTGCTCGGCGCTCCGCGCGGTCCGGAAAGTAAAATTGCCAAAGCCAAANCCACCACCACTGCTGGTCTTGGTCTGAGCAGTCGAACCAGNCGGGACAACAGCCTGCTCACCGCTTGCTGGGCGAATGCCACTGACCGGCACCACGCCCTCGGGCAGAACNGTANTGAGATCACCCAGCACACCGGCATCGGTGCGGCCATAGCGGCCGCTTTCGTCCTGCTCAAAGCTCATGGTGTTGTCACCGGCGATGAAGTTTATCTCACGGGTTGCCCCGCAGGCCGTCAGTGAGGCCAGCAGGCCCAGCGCAGCGCACCGCAACGCGGTCTGCCCAAGAAAAGATTGACGGCGACAGGGCACAGCCGGAGTGGGGGCAGGCTCACGGGTACCAAACAGCACGCTGAAATCAGCCATTCTTGAGTTTCTTGTTCTTTTTCTGGTTTCGCTTGATGCGCAGTTTATCGGCGTAACTGAGTTTGCGNCCAACNCCNGCGATCCCGCTCANGGCAAACTGCTTGCTGTTGTTCGCCAGCTGCTCACCGAAGTCTTTGTACTCTTCGGGAATGTAGTCGAAGCGGCGCATTTGCTCATGATGATTGCGGATCACCCGGCGCACCTGCTCGTCGGTCATTTCCTCTTTCCAGCTGCCGGTCTTGCCTTTGCGGAAGAAGGCATCACCGCCCATCTTCTCCTTAAAGCCCTGGTCCTTCTCCTTCGCCTGGATCTTATCAAATTTCACCGCCTCTTCGGCGGCAATGACTTCTTCACGGGAGAAAGGCAGCCCNAGGTGCATCGCCGTCCGGTGGAAAGTATCCGCCGGATCATGCTTCATGTCTTCGTAACGCATGTAGATCACGCGAGGGTCGGGCTCTGCAGTCCAAGACGAGACGTGCTCTGACCAGGAACCCATCAGCTGTGGGATCTGGCCGGGTGACAATGCCCTCTCTTTCGCTTCATCATCTGAGAGCTCGGGTCGCTTGTCCTTCTCGGCCTTGATGGCTTCCTCAAGATTAAATTTCTTCTGTCGGCCACCGATGAAGTGAGAAGGCCGCGCCATCGCCTGAATCGAACCGTCGATATCCGTGTTCATGTGGCTGGCGAATGACGGCGTGACGTCNAGCGGATTCCGAACAATGTANACAGCTGATCGGAAAGTATCGAGGCCAATGGTGCGGGTGCCATGCCAGGCTCCGTTGCACAGGTGTGTCTTCACGAACACTTTCTTGTCCTGCTGCATGGCCAGAAGCTTTTGTGCCAGCGGCATGGTCTGCGCGACTTCCTGGTCGCTGATCTCGTAGTGCGGCTTACCCAAAATCTGCTCGAACAGCTGGAACGTCACGTCCATCTGCCCGGCGCGGCCTGCGATATCGGACAAGTTAAAGTTCTGGTCGTCACGGACCATGGGATTGAACAACGCAAACAAGAACAGTCGAGTCCACGTGTTGCCAGACTTCGGGAAAGAGGCGAGATAGATGAGGCCCTTGTTCGGTGNCAGTGTGGCATTTGTCAGCNGTTTGCGGAGTCGCTCAGCCACCTCGGGTTTGATATAGGCTGCAACCTCTGGCAGCTCCGGCGCGCCATTCGTTTTTTCAGCCGCCGGTTCGACCGCCGCTTCGGCGTCGGCCTTGGTCGCGAGTTCTTTTTCTTGCGCGTCCATCGTCATGGTCTCCGGTTACAGGGCCTCTGCAAGCCTGTTGATGATGCCGAATGACTCGAGCTTCTAGTGCGATTCGATCAGAGTCTCAATCTGCTGTGAAAGCGCATCTGTCAGTTTTTCCCTCAACCGTGTGTTTTCAACGTCGTTGGACACCCGGTAAGCGTGAAAGAGGCGCCGCATGTTGTACGCTTTGATGCGCGGCCAAAGGTCATCGGGGTTCTGAATGTCGTGTTCCTTTGCCACGCTNCGAAAAATCGTCTGTGCAAGCGCCGGTCGCCCCAGAAAACTGAGCGTAAGGTGCGTCAGCCTCTGCACGTTTCCTTCTCTGATCACACGCGGTGCGAAAGCACCCTTGTAGGGCTGGCTCTGGCTGGGACTGCGCCCGACCGCGAGTGCCGGCGGCTTTGCGTTGCCGCTGGCTTGACCCATAGGGATGGAAAGCGGCACCGATAGGGCGACCATTGACCGATTGCCCTGATCCTTTGAATTCAGTGCCCAGAGTGCGTCGAAGCGGCCGGAGTTGATGATGACAGCGTTGGCCGCAGAACCATTGACGGTGTAAGAACCGCTGACCGTCTTTGAAATGTTGATGGGTGATTTGCCCTGCCGCGCCAGACCGATAAACGGCAGGATTCGTGTTCCCTGTTCCGTACCCATGGCGACCGAAGCCAGCATCCTGCGGTTCAGGCTGACCGTATCGTTCTCAGTCTGCAGGAAGCCTTGCAGCCCCAGAGCCTCAAAGGCTTCGCCGTGCTCGTCGAGCAGGGGACCGACAGCCTGGCGAATGTCGGCCAGTGCCGCCCGGTCATCGTCGTCGAACAGCGCCGCTATATAGGCGTTCCAGAAGGAGCGCACCGGTTCCGGCAGATCGGCGTCCTCGGCCACGCAGGCACGCTCGTAATCGATGGCTTCAGGGTCCAGGTGCAGGTGCTCGGGCATCGTGATGTCAAAGGGACCATCGGTCCGGGGGACGCGCAGGACGAGGCCGCGCTCGTCTTCGTCGACTTCAACGTTTTTCACGGACCCACCAAGGTCGGTCACGTCTTTGATCAGGCTGTTCAGGGTAGCGACATCGCTCAAGGTGGAGAGCTCCGGTTAAAGAGTGGTTAGATTGGCGTTGATGTGGCGGGGGGCGGGAGCGGATGCAATCNGAGACCTGTTTTCCGATGCAAGATTGGCGAAAATTGTGGGATTTCTTCANCCATTGTGCATTATGCGGCCCATTCTTTGCTTCNTCGTCATGNTCCNNGCGTTCAGGAAGGTCTGGAAACTCAATGTCCCTTCAAGCTCGCCGGTCCACCGGCCTCAGGTTTTGGTCCCTCGCCGTCCTGACCACTGCAGTGCTTCAGTTCGGGGCCGTAACCAGGGCGGCACCGCAAGCGGACGCCTTTCCGGACTTGAGCCAGCTTGAGCCACAAACAGTGGTTGCGGTGGTCAACGGCAACCCGATCAACTTCGCCAGCGTCGTTTATGCCCACCAGCAGCTGCCCGGCTCCTACCGCGACCTGCCGCTGGCGCAGATCATGCCGCAGGTGGTGCAGTTGGTCATCGAACAGCGCCTGCTGGCNGAGGAAGCAGCCCGCAACGGCATGCAACAGGGGGTGAAGTATCAGGCCGCNNTACAGTTCGAGGCCGACCGCCTGCTGCAGGAGCAGTTCNTCGCCGCCGCCGTCACCGATCAGCTGGATAATGAAGCCCTGGAAATCGCCTACACCGTCTACGTGACCCAATTGCCGCTCGAAGACCGGGCGCGGGCGCGCCACATCCTGATCGCCCCGGCCAGCAATGAGGAATCNGAAGTGCGGCGTGCCCTGTTGCAGNCGCAGGATGNGGTCCGGGAACTCTCTGCCNGGGCCGACTTTGCAACCCTCGCCCGCCAGCAGTCCGACCATGGCCCCAGCGCCGCCCAGGGCGGTGATCTGGGCTATTTCGCGCAAGGGCAAAGCGGTTTTGGCGAGCGCTTTGAAGCCGCCGTTTTTGCTATGTCGGCCGGGACACGCGCGCCAGAGCCGATTACCACGCGCTATGGCTTTCACGTGATCGAGGTGATTGACCGTCAACAGATGAAGCCGACGCTGGACGAGGTGCGGGACAGCCTCCGGGCCCAGTTGGAAAACCAGAAGATCGCGCTCGTGCTCGATCGACTGCGGGAGGNGGCTGACATCAGCACCATTATCGAACTTGGACCCTCGACCGGCGGGTCGTGAACGGCTGCACCGCGGCAGCAAGCCTTTTTTTGCGCCGGGGGATCGGCTAGGCCAAAGGGCAGACAGCCTGACCTGAGAGCCCGCTATGACCGACACCCCTGTGATGACCCGCGAAGACATCGACGCNCAGCACGGCCCCCACGCCTGGACCCCNGAACAGTTGCTGGACCGCCTGNAAGAGCTCGAGATCAACACTGACACCATCGACCACGACCCGATGNGGACGGTCGAGGATTCCCGGCGGCTGCGGGCCGATCTCAGCGAGGACGGCCACTGCAAGTCGCTGTTCCTGCGCAACAAGAAGGGACAGATGTGGCTGGTGGTCATGCTCGAAGACCAGCNGCTGGACATCAAGGCGCTGGGTCAGGCGCTGGACCAGCGGCTCTCCTTCGCCAAACCAGACCGGCTGATGGCCTATCTCGGGGTGATCCCGGGGTCTGTCACGCCCTTCGGCGTGGTCCATGATACCGACCAGGCGGTGCAAGTGGTGCTGCAGAAGCGGATGATAGACTGCGCCCTGCTGNACTATCATCCGCTGCGTAACTACCGGACCACGTCAATTTCGTCGGCGGACCTGGTGGCCTTCCTGCGCGCCGAGGCCCACGAGCCGGTGATACTGGACTTCTAGGTCGAAGCGGTTCAGACCAGCCCTCAGGTTGCCGGGCGCCCCCGGACCCACCACCTAAATNACAGCACNNCGTGCCCNAACGGGCAAAATCCGAACGAAAGCGGAAAGATCAAGAGATCATGAGTGAACTGATTGGCCTCAAGGCCCCCGTCCAGCCCCAGGCCCCTGCCGATGTCATCATCGACGGCACNGAAGCCACTTTCGCGCAGGACGTGATCGAAGCCTCCATGCAGCAGCCGGTCATCGTCGATTTCTGGGCGGAGTGGTGCGGCCCCTGCAAAACGCTGGGTCCAGTGATCGAGAAGGTGGTCACGGCGGCANCCGGTGCGGTCAAGCTGGTGAAAATCGATACTGAGAGCAACCAGCAGCTCGCCATGCAGATGCGGATNCAGTCGATTCCGACCGTCTATGCCTTTTACCAGGGGCAACCGGTCGACGGCTTCATGGGCGCCCTGCCCGAGAGTCAGGTACAGGCCTTTGTCAACAAGCTGATCGCGGCAGCGGGCGGCGCGGCAGGTGGCGACGGCGCCAGTGCTGAGGCCAGCGCNGAAGACGTGCTGGAGCGGGCAGATGCGGCCCTCGCTGCCGGGCAGAACGAGCAAGCCCGCGACCTNTATCGCGCCGTGCTCGAGCAGGACCAGACCAACGTCAAGGCCTACACCGGCTTCGCCCGGGCCATGCTCGCCGAGGGGCGGTTGGCCGAAGTGCAGTCATTGATGGAGCAAGTGCCCGAGGAGCTGCTGGCGCAGCCCGAGATCATCAGCCTCGCCGGCATGATCGGACTGGCTGAGCAGGCGTCGGCACTACCTGACACGGCGACGCTGCAGGCGGCTGTTGACGCCAACGCTGACGACCANGGCGCCCGCCATACGCTGGCGCAGGCGCTGCTGGGGCGCGGACAGCCAGAAACCGGTGCGGATCATCTGCTNGAGATCATGCGCCGTGACCGGGAATGGAACGACGACGGGGCGCGGCANGCTTTGCTGGCGCTNTTCGACGCGCTGGGGCAATCGGCGCCCCTGACGGTGGCGTATCGGAAGAAACTGTCCGCGCTGCTGTTCAGCTGAGCAATGCCGGAACGCGGCCTGCCGACGGGGCCAGCCAGTTCTACGGGGCGCTTTTCGGTCAGGGGTGCGGCGATCAGCACTTTGTGAGCGGGCGCGCCATTGCCCACACTGGCTTTCGGTTCATATTCGGAATCAACGATACATCTGGACCCAACGCGGGGAAGTGAGGACGGCCATGACGGCACGGGCATTTTTGCCAAAGACGCTGGATCTGCTGCCAGCGGAGCTGCCGATATTCCCGCTGACGGGAGGCTTGCTGCTGCCNATGGGGCACCTGCCGCTGAACATCTTCGAGCCGCGTTACATCGCTATGGTCACCGATGCGCTGCGGACCCCGCAGCGGCTGATCGGTATGGTGCAGTCTTCGGATCAGGCACAGAGCATGGGCGAAGCCCCGGTCCACGGACTGGGCTGCGCGGGCCGGATCAGCGCGTTTTCCGAGAACGACGAGGGNACCATCCTGATCACCCTGACCGGCGTCATCCGCTTCTGTATCGAAGAGGAGCTGTCGCTGGCGGCGGGTGGATACCGTTGCGTTCGCGCTGACTTCAGCCGCTTCGGCTCGGATCTGAGCCGGCTCGCGCCGGACCCACAGGCCGAGGACGGCGCAGGGGCGAACGCCGACGGCGACGTGCTGCGCGCTTCCATCATCGACGCGACCAAGCGCTATTTCGATGCCAAGGGCTTCAGCACCGACTGGGATGGAATCAACAACCTCGGGCTGGCAGAACTGGTGACCTCGCTGGGGATGGCCTGCCCTTTCGATCCGATGGAGAAGCAGGCCCTGCTCGAAGCGCAAACAGTCGAGGAGCAGGCCCGGACCCTCGCGCAGATCCTGACCATGGCCGCCATGGGAGACGGCCACGAGAACAATGCGGCTGTAAACTGAGACCAGCCCTTTGACTTGCCGGGGCGCGATCCCGCCACCGACAAGACCCTGAATCCGAACGATAACAAGAAGACGGCGGACGCCTGCGACGACCATGACGACCCCCAACGATACGAATACCCCTTCAGCGGCGGAGGCTTCAGGCCTCGATGCGCGCGTTCTTGAACTGCTGGTCTGTCCATTGACGAAGACGACCCTCCACTNCGACCNCGATGCGCAGGAGCTTGTATCGGAGCAGGCCGGNTTGGCCTTTCCGGTGCGCGGGGGGATTCCAATCNTGCTTGTTGAAGAGGCCCGGCGGCTCTGAAGGTTGCGCCGACNTGTCCNCGACCGCGCTTCGCGCGGCGGGGCCAAGCGTCGCGCATTTTCATAGAAAATGCGAAAAGACGTTAGGCCGCGTGCAGCGCGGCCTGTCTGTTTGATTGCGCGGGGGAGATTTGAAAGCCGCGAAGCGGCGTCAAATCGAGCGCGCAACCCTTAATCGATGTAAATTTCGCGCTTACCGGTCTTGTCCGGTGGGCCGACCATGCCCTCCTGCTCCATCCGTTCGATCAAACGGGCCGCACGGTTGTATCCGATGGACAGCTTGCGCTGAATGTAGGACGTGCTCGCACGCTTATCGTTGGTCACGACTTGCACGGCCTGTTGATAGAGATCGCCATCAGCATCGGCTTCGTCACCACTGCCGAACATCTCAGCTTGATCTTCGTCGCCGATGAATCCGACCGGGTCGTTGGTTAGCGAGTCGACGAACTCGGGTTCGCCCTGGTTGCGCAGGTGCTGCACCACGGACTGAACCTCCTCGGTGCTGACAAAGGCTGAATGCACCCGCGTCGGGCGTCGGCCCTCCGAACTGAACAGCATATCACCCACCCGCAGCAGCTGCTCTGCACCCGGTTCATCGAGAATGGTCCGCGAGTCGATCTTGGTGCGGACGTAGAGCGAGATCCGGCTGGGAATATTCGCCTTGATCGTCCCGGTAATCACGTCCACCGACGGCCGCTGGGTGGCGGTGATCACGTGAATACCCGCCGCCCGGCCCATCTGGGTCAGCCGCTGCAGCGATGATTCGATATCCTTCTTGGCGAGCTCCATCAGATCTGCGAGCTCGTCCACGATCAGCACGATGTAGGGCATGGGCTTGAGCGGCAGCTCGCGTTCTTCGTATTCGGGCTGGCCGGTATCGGGGTCAAAGCCTGTCTGCACCCGCTGGATAATCGCCTCGCCGTCGGCAACCGCCCGATCGATGCGCTCGTTGTAGTCGAGGATACCGCGCACCTCGAGCTTCATCATGGTCTCGTAGCGGTCTTCCATCTCCCGCACCGCCCACTTCAGCGCTACGATCGCCCGGCGCGGATCCGTCACAACCGGTGACAGCAGATGGGGGATGCGGTCGTACAGCGACAGTTCCAGCATCTTCGGGTCGATCATGATCATCTTCAGCCGCTCAGGCGGCAAAGCGTAGAGCAACGACAGGATCATGCCGTTGATCGATACCGATTTACCCGAGCCAGTCGTCCCGGCGATCAGCAGATGCGGCGCCCGGGAAAGATCGGCCACGGTCGGATTGCCGGCAATATCGATGCCCAGTGCCAGTGGCAGCCGCGCCTTTGAGTCCACGAAAGTATCGCTATCGATGATCTGGCGCAGATTTACCGGCGTCCGGGTTTCGTTGGGCAGCTCGATGCCGATCACTGAAGTTCCTGGCACCACCGCAATCCGGGTGGAGTGCGCCGCCATAGCACGCTTGATGTCGTCAGCCAGCGAGACCACGCGGGCGATGCGCTGCCCCGGCGCCGGGGCAAATTCGAACAGCGTCACCACTGGGCCTGGGCGGGCGTTCACCACCTGACCCTTGATCTTGAATTCGTCCAGAGCTTGCTCGAGTTGCTCGATCCGCTCTTCGAGTTCGTGCGCCTGCACGCCCTTTTGCTCAACGTCTTCTGGGTAAACCAGCAAGTCGACCTTGGGCGCCTGAAACGGCCCGGCATAAGACGGCTGTGGCTTGGTCTCCGGGACACCGATGCGGGTGACGCGCCGTGGGGCCTCTGTCAACGCCGCCTGCACGTGACGCTCCGCCGACGAACCGGATTTGGAGCCAGCTGGAGCTCTGGCAGCCGGGGCCGCAGCTGAAGCAGGCCCCGGAGCACTCCCCATCGAAGGCTCGTCGGATTCATCATCCGTAACCCTGTCATAGAGGCCCATATCACCTTCGGCGAAGGGGTTATCGGCCGTGTCGGGCGCGAGGTTTTCCAGCCATGGGTCGGTGACTTCGGCGCGCGGTGACGTCTTGGGCTTGAGGAAAGACCAGGCAGCCGTCACCGTTTCCGCAGCGTCCAGCTCAACCCCGTAAGTGGTTTGGCCGTAGGGGCGTCCAGCGTGATCGATGCTGCATTCGGCGCCGTCCTCTTCTTCATCGTAGAGCGAAACCGACCCACGCGGGGGCGAACTCTCAATGGTGAAATCATCTCGCTCAGAATCGGGGATATAGACAGTATCACTTTCGGCGAGCCGAACCCGGACCGCGTCAGGGTCTGAATAGACCTCCTGCACTTCTTCTTCTTCGCCGAAACCGGGCTCTTGTGGATCGGCCAGAGCAAACTGGCCAATCGGGCTTTGAGACTCGGTCGAGCCAAGCCCGGTTAAAGACCCGACCACCGCCGATGCTTCAGGACCTGTGTCGGTCCAAGGCTGTGGCCCAAAACCAGAAACGCCATTCTCACTGGCCCAGGCCGGATCAGCGGACACATCACCCTCACGTCTCAGTCCAAAGGCCCCCTCACCATCCGGACCGATTGTGGCGTCACCCTTTGCGCGGTGACGGCTTGCGCTGTCACCCAACGTCGGCATCAAGTTGCGTTCGAGGCTAAGGGCGAAAATCATACCGATAGCGCCACCTACAAAGCACAGTACCGTGCTGACCGCCTTGGGCAGGTACAACCAGCGCTGCAGATTCTCCAGCACCAGCAAGCCACCGGCGCCACCGGCGCTGGAAGGCTTGGTCCAATCGGACTGAAACGGCAAAGATGACAGCACCGCAGCCAGCATAAGCAACGCTGGCAGAGCAATCAGTAAACGCAGGACCACCAGACCGCGCCGAAGCCGGAACAGGCAGACAACCGCCCAATTGAAGAGCAACAGCGGCACCAGATAAGCCGTCGCCCCAAAGCCCTGCAGCAGCAAGTCAGCCCAAAGGGCGCCCGGCCAGCCGACCCAGTTCTCCGCTGCGCGGGCCGTGGCGGTGTTCAGAGACGGGTCGTTGGCGTTAAAGGTCAGCAGCGCCAGCGTCGTCGCCAGCGCCAGTGCGCCCAGCGCCAGACCAGCGAGTTGGATCAGGCGGTCACGCGCCTGTACCCCGGTACCAGAGGGCAGCAGGCCCTGCGGCAGCAAACGGCGATAAAAGCGGAACAAGCCCCGGCGGCGGCGGTTGGGACGGTGATCGGACGACAGCGAAAAAGACATCGGGCCTCTGAAATACCTGCGAAAAATAGCCACGACGCAGGACAAGTCGGGTCAAAATCGCCCGACACCCACGACGCATAAAACGAATTATTGTTTTTTTACGCGACAGCTTCAACTTTTTCAATGCCTTGGCAGCATTTCCTCGACCAAATCCTGCGTTTTTAACCCTGGAGCACAAAAAAGCCGGCGACCCTCATGAGGCCACCGGCTTTGATTGCGGCTGATTTCAGCAACGGTAGGTGGCTCAGAGAGCCGCCGCGTCGGTCTCACCCGTGCGGATGCGCAGGGCCTGCTCGAGGTCAATGACAAAGACCTTGCCATCACCGATCGCACCAGTGTTGGCAGCGCTCTGGATGGCTTCGACAACGGCTTCGGCCTTGTCGCCGGGCACGGCCAGCTCGATCTTCACCTTGGGCAGGAAATTCACGGTGTACTCGGCGCCCCGGTAGATCTCCGTGTGTCCCTTCTGGCGACCGTAGCCCTTCACCTCCGTAGCGGTGAGGCCTTCAATCCCGAGCTCTGTCAGCTTATCGCGGACAGGTTCCAGCTTGGACGGTTTAATTACGGCGACAACCCATTTCATAAGCTTTCCCAATCGTTCTTTTCTGTTGGTTATTGGTTGTTTGTTTCGGATCCTCCGGCGGCGACCCGTTGCCCGGCGATGGCCGGTGTCGCGCGAAACTGGGGAGGATCGTCACCCACGACACCGGATCCAAAGCCAAATGCGCGTGCTGCTGCGGCCTGAGGAGGTGGCCAACAAGAACACGGCTTGCCACGACTCCCTTTCCAAATAGCGTGCCAGTTTTTCCGAGGGAATACTATTGTTTATTATCAACTGCTTAACGGGTATTCATCTGCGCTTATACCAGAGCCAGGCGCGCCCGCGCCGCCCAATTATTGTTCAATGCCCAAAGCCTGTGCACAGCTGTGTGACGCCATAGCCCGCTGATTTCCCAGCATTC
>PAGB01000035.1 GCA_002711265.1 Rhodospirillaceae bacterium | reverse complement strand
AAAAGTGGTGTGCCCTGTAGGATTCGAACCTACGACCCGCTGATTAAAAGTCAGCTGCTCTACCAGCTGAGCTAAGGGCACAGCCATGCTGGATGTGGCCGGAAATTAGGTCGGCTGATCGCCGCCGTCAACCGTTAGCTTTGTCCTCACGACCCCGAAGCCTGCACTGCAACCATGCGCAAGGCAGGGAGGGCCTGCCAGCGCTACCCCGTCACCCTCTGGCGCCGCGTCAGCTCTTTTTCAGCGTGCCTTCGAGCGCCTCAAGCGCAGTATCAGGCAAAATATGCCCGGAGCGTTTCGCCTTGGTTTGCAGGTACTTGCGATTGTCGGTGCTGACCCCGACGATCAGCGGCACCTGCTCATCCACGGCCACGCCCGCTTCGGCCAGTGCCGCGATCTTGTGCGGGTTGTTGGTCATGAGCCGCACGTTGGAGTAGCCCAGCCCTTCCAGCATCCGGGCGGCAATCTCGTAGTCGCGCTCGTCGTCGGCGTAGCCCAGCGCCCGGTTCGCTTCGACCGTATCCAGTCCCGCATCCTGCAGCAGGTAGGCCCGCAGCTTGTTGCTCAGACCGATGTTCCGGCCTTCCTGCGCGAGATAGAGCAGGATGCCGTGCCCGGCCTCCTTCATTTCATTGAGTGCGGTGCTCAGCTGCTGCCCGCAATCGCACTTGCGCGAATGAAAAATATCACCTGTCAGGCAGGCCGAGTGCAAGCGGACCAGGGGCGCTGCCTCGCTAGCGGCTGAAGCGGCCGGCTTGGGGGCGGGGCGCTCGCCGACCTCGACCGCGAGATGATCCTCATGGCCATCGCTGCTGCGGAACAGGTGGAACTGCACGGTGCCCAGTCCTTCGAGTGGGACCGGGGTTGTGCCAAGCCGGCGCAGCGACAGCGCCTGCAGGTGATGAAAGCGATCCGTATCTTGCGCCCGCACCGGCAGTACGCCGGGGAGCAGCCCGTCAGCGGCGTCGAGCGTTACTTCCCGCGCCAGCAAGGCCGGTAGGCAGGGCGCCAGCTTGGCCAGTCGCAGCGCAGCGCTGCCGGTGGCATCCAATCCGCGGTGGGAGAGGGAGAGGCGCTCGCGCTCGTCCCAGCTCGCAATGGCCAGGAACATGGCCCAGTCAAGCGACGCGCTGGGGGGCAGCGTCACCGCGATACCGGCGCCTTTGTCGCTCGCGAGGCCAAGGGCTTGAGCTCGGGGGCCGGTCAGCAGAAGTTGACCGGGTGTTGATCCCTGCTGCTGAACCAGAGCAAGGGTATCGGCGTCGGCGTGATCGAGGCTGAAGATCAGCAGGCCCGGGGTATCACCAGGCGGACGGGCGCCATCCGAGCCGGCCGCGACTCCGCTGTAACCATCGAACACAAAGACGGCCTCGCCCCGCCGTAAATCGCCCGCAGCGCGGTCAAGCGCGCGAAGTATTCTCTGGTCTTGCGCGCTCAGGGACTGCTTTTCCAAGATCATCGGCCGCAGGTTCCGGTCAAAAAAGTGATTACACGCTCTAGGCTGGTCCCTTCACCCGCATAATTCAAGTCTCTCTGGCTCGCTTGCCCAAACTCCGCCAAAAACGCCAGCGATTAAAGGGGATGGATCTTGTTCGGGAAGTCGGGCAGGTCCATTACCATCGCGGTGCCCATTGTTTCCTGACGGAAATAATATTTCTCAGCACCGAACCGATAATATGAGGCTCGAAGATGATCCAAAGCCGCCTGAGGTGGATTGGTGCCCGCGCTGGCACCCTTGCGGCTTTAGTGCCAGTCGTGATCCTGAGCGGATGTGCGGCTGTAACCTCGGCCAATGGTCGGGATGATGACAGCTTTCTGATGAACTTCTTCACCAGTCTCGGTCTGTTCCGAGATGACACCGAGTTGGTGCGTGATCTCGACCCCAACGTGACCCCGCAGATGGCTCAGGACTACCTTGGTCAGTACCAGCTGGATGCGCGGCACAAGGTGTTTGCGATTTCGCCCTCGGGTGCATTTGGTGTGGCGGAGGGGTTCTCCAGCGTGGACGACGCCAAGATCAAGGCCGTTGCCGAATGTGAAAAGGATCTGCAGCCCGGCGATCTGGGCTGCGTGGTTTATGACGTTGATGGGGTGGTCGTATTCCGGCCGCCGCAGCGCGTCCCGATAATACAGGCGGATTGACCCGCCTGCCCGGTGGCCCCTGCCGTCGGGAAAGAGCAACCGGCCCGAAGCGGGGCAGGGCGCTCGGTCAACTCATGCTGCTACACAAACAGCGCGCCTCGGTTCATCCGGGGCGCGCTGTCGTCGTTCCGGAGCCATGGCGGGAGGCGCATGCGCAGCGCGAGACCGGTTCCGGCAGGCGTGGATGGGGTTGGAAAAAAAGAAGAGGCGGAGGGCGTTTCGGTTCTGATGAAGCGAACCACCCTCCGCCCAAAGTAACAGGCTGTGGGGCTTTCGGGGGAACGTCACAACCCGTTACCTAAAAATTGACTTAACTCAAATATGGCAGGGCTTCGAGAAAAAAAGGCACAAATCAGAAATTTCAGCTTGTTACCTGAGTTTTCACTCAGATTGTCTTTGTGAAAAACTACATAAGCCTCTCTTAAAAATCAGTTTACGCTGAGATTCGCCTGTGGTATCGATTCTGATAATAAATCGCATAAGTTGCGGAAAAAGCCTGTTTCATCGGCGAGTTCGTGCCGCACGTATTTGAGAATATTATTCAGAGGTTGTCGTCCAGCATGACTCCCGGAGCCTGCTTTCACCACTGGACAAAGGCCGCCCTGTGCCTTGCAGCGCTTGCGCTCGCACCGTCCGCTGCGTGGTCGCAGAGCGTGCGCGGCTCTCTGGCCAGCGAAGGTGATCAACTGGCACAGCAGGCCGGCGCCTACTCCGTTCAGCCCGTCTATCTCGAAGCCGAAGCCAGCCCGGTGGGGCAGGACGATCTCGTCCAGCCGCTCTACGCTTCGCCCAAGCTGGGTGCAGGCGATTTCCCCGATGATGCCTTCTTCGCGCCGGGGTCGTTCTTCGACGACACGCAGGGCGCCAGCGGTCTCGACGATGGCCGCACAACGGCGCTGGCTGAAGACCCCAACAACGGCCTGATCAGCGTTGAACCGGCGAGCCTCGCCACCCCAGCCGACGCGGTGACCACCGCGCAGGCACAGGTGCAGGTCAGTCCGCAGGGTGGCGCAACCGTCTTTAACGAGGATGGTGCCGAGTTTGGCCTGCGACCGAACGCCTTGGTGTTCGACAGTGAGTCAAGGCCCTTCGAGCTGGTCGGTGACATGGGATCGTTAGGCAGCTACGAGCCATCATGGGACGGCAGTGGTGAGCAGATCTTTCTCGCCTATCCCTACGTTGATATTCGCCTCGGTGATCGGATCTATCTGTCCAACGACCGTGGTCTGGGCGTGAATCTGTTCGGAACCCGCAATGCGGAGGTTTCGGCGGCAATCGACTATCGCTTGCCGCGTCGGAAAGCAGACGTGCTTGGCTCGGTCGAGGAAGTGACCGGAGCGGTTACCCTTGGTGGGCGGCTAAATGTCTACATCCGTGAACTCGGTCTATTCATGAACACGGATCTGGGTGTTTACGGCGACATGCGCGGCTGGGACGTGGAGGTCGGCATGTCGTCGGTACAGCCACTGACCGATCGCATGGCGATGAAAATCACCGGTGCTGTGTCTTGGGCGGACAAGCGCCTGCTCGACAACAAATTTCAGGTCTCGGCAGAGGATGCCGCAGAACTCGGGGTATCCGAATACACCGCCGAGCAGTTTGGCCTGAAAGACATGCGGGTCAAAGGGGAGCTGAAACTGTTCCTGACTGACCACTTCGGCCTTTACGGCGCGTCTGAAGTCAAAGTGCTCCTCGAACAGGCGGCGGCGAGCCCCTTGGTCGATGAGTTGGGCGAGGCCGTACAATTCTCTACTAATCTTGGTCTGATATATCGCTTTTAGTCCGCATGACTAAATAGCTCGTTCCTCAATTCCAAACCTGGACCAAGTACCCCGCCTTCGTGCGGGGTTCTTTTTTTGTGCAACGTGCCCGGTTTTCCCGATGTCACGCGCTCTGGTCCTTTTCAGGTTTGGACAAGCTGCGATACCTGTTCGGCCCCGCCCCCTCTCAGGGTCAGTACAGCAAGACTTGGCAAGGGCAATGCCAAACCGGATGGAGACTCGGATAATGCGGAAAGGTTTTTTTTCAGCCCCCGGCGGGCGCGGCCTGCTGTATCATCGGCAGGATCTGCCAGATGCCATATCCAAGGGCGCCTAGGAAGCCCAGGAGGATCGCGATCCGGGCGATGCCGGCCAATCGCCGAATGGCCTGTTCGACGAGAAACCAGCTCACTGCACCAACGGCGAAGGCAAGACGGCCGTCCATTGCGCGAACGTTATCGGACACACCAACCATAAAATCGATGCCCCACTGAACAAACTGTTCCAATCTGAAAATCCTCGCCGCTCGGCCATAGCCTGCTTTTGCCCGACCTATCTCACCAATCTTTGCCGAGGGGAAGGGAGGGATTGGGACTCAGGCCTCAATTTCGTCTAGGAACCACTGAAAGTCAGCGAGCGACTGGGCTGGTATCTCCTCCATCGGCATATGTCCGACTTCCGGGTAGGTGCGCAGGCGTAAGTCCCTGACCTGCGCCGCAAATCCAGACAGGTTATCCCGTAAGGGTAGGACGGTGTCTGCCTCACCCCACTGCAGAAACACGGGGCATCGGACCTCGGCCAGCCGCGCTGGATCTGGCATCTGCATGAACCGAAGATTCTCCTGGATCGCGGTGCGGGTGCCTTCGCGCAGGATCAAATCGCGAACCCGTTGCAGCGAAGATGGATCCAAGCGACGCGAGTCGCCGAAAAGGGCTGCCGTTCCGGCTAGAACCGCTGCCTTTGGGGTGATGGACTGGTAAGCCTGTCGTACCAAGGGAATCTTGAAAGCAAACAACGCCAACGGTCGCTTGTCGGTTCCGCCCGCAGGATTGAGCAAGCCAACCGCTCGAACGCGTCCGGGCGCTTCAGCCGCTAGCCGCCAGGATAGATATCCGCCCAGTGAATTGCCCACAGTTATGAACTCATCGAGGCCGACAGCGTCGACAAACTTCATCATAAAATTCATGTAGGTTTCTTCATCAAGCATTCCCTTAGGATGCGGCCCTGTGATGGCAAAGGGTGGGATATCCAGTGCGACCACACGGCGATTGCAGCTCAGGCTCGGAATCCACTCAGACCAGCAGTGCAGCGACGACATCAGGCCATGGATCAGTAACAACGGTGGGCGATCGACGACCCCGGCGTCGGTTGGTCCAAGATCCTGATAGTGGACGTCCAAACCATCGATGGTCACGAAGCTCGATCGTTCGTCGCAATATTGCGCCTTGAGGGTTTCGACTGGGATGTCGTCGAGGCCCGGATTGAACCATTCCTGCAGATCATCCGCTCGGGCCTGAGCTTCCTGAGCCAGCGCTTTCAGCCGATCAGTTGGATCCGTCATCAGTCAAGCTCCAAACACTAAAATGCTTTGAATTTTAGTTAATGGTCCGTGTCGCCGGGTTCAAGGCGAATTCCGGAATCGGGCAAACCTTAATCAGTGGGCTTGGGCTTGACCTTGAACCGCGCCCCTGACGATATCGTAAGCATCGTGGAGCAACGGGATCTGAGACGATGAGCACAAAGCCCCTGTGGCGACCGGAGAGTGGGGCGTTGCGCCCGGACTTCTGGGTTGATCGCCCGTTGGACGACCTCGGCGCTGACGAATGGGAAGCGCTCTGTGACGGCTGTGGTCAGTGCTGCCTGGTCAAGCTGATCGACGAGGACGACGAGCGCCTCTACATCACCGACGTTGCCTGCCGCGGTTACGATTGTGCAAATGGCGGCTGCGCCGTCTACGAGCGGCGCAAGTCCGTGGTGCCAGAGTGCATCGTCCTGACACCTGAGACCGTGCGTGAGAGCCCGCATCTGTTCCCACCGACCTGCGCCTACATCCGCATCGAGCAGGGGCTGGACATTCCCGACTGGCACCCGTTGCGCCACGCAGGCGACCGGGAGCCAATGCGGGCGGCCGGCGTGTCCATTGCGGGTAAGGTTGCCCCAGAAACCGAGGTGGCAGACAGCGATCTCGAAGACCGGATCCGGCCCTGGTTCAGCGATTTGCCCTGAGCTGTTGCAGACAGCCTTAGGGGGCTCAGAGGGCCTTTAGCCGGGCGATCAGGGTAGCGCGAGCTTCGCTCATGATGCTTTCCGCCAGCTCATCTGTGATCCGGGCCATGGGATTGAAAATCCTAGCGAAGATGAACCAGTACGAGAGCAAACCGATGTAGTTTTCCGCTGCGGTCGAGAAGCTTTTATTGGGGAGCTGCCCGGCAGCAACCTTTTCCTGTAGGAAAGAGATCAGCTTGGCACGGAAGGGATTGCGCCCGAGTGTGTAGATCTTGTCCTTTAGCTCGGGAAAGCGGCTGACTTCACTGATGATAATCCGGAAAATGTTGAGCGTATCTTCATCGCGCAGCAGCTCAACAAAACTAGCCGAGATCAGCTTGAGGCCCTCTTCGAGTGGAAGGTTCGGGTCGACGTTGTTGGCGGGAAAGGCGGTATCAAAGCTGCGAATTCGGTCAGCGACCACGGCTTCGAACAGGGTCTCTTTATTGGCGTAGTGCTTGTACAGCGTCGCCGTCGATACGTCGGCAGCCTTGGCAATACCGGCCATCGCTGCGCCTTGGTAGCCTTGTACAAGAAAGACCCGCTGGGCCGCAGCGACGATGGCATCGCGCTTCCCTTCCCGGATCGACTGGCGATAGGTTTCGAGACTCACCCCGGACCCTTCCTGATTGACGTTGCGCGCAGGGTTTAGCGGCAATTTCGGGCAAAGTAAAACCGGGGCGGCAATTGGTGTCGCGCGGGCCTAGGCCCGGTACTGCGAGGCGAAGGGCTTGTATTGTGCCGGCCAGCTGCGGCTCGGGCCGGTGTCGATGTGTACGAAGTTGGAGCTGGGGTAGTAGCCGACCCCGCCCGCACCCGACTTCAGCGCGGCGACATAGACATCGCGGATTTCGGTGCCGTCAACGAAGAAGTCCATGGCACGCCCCCGGACGTGGTAGCTATTCTTCGCGACGCCGGCCGACCGCTCGCGGAGCAGCCGGTTTGTCTCCGGCGAGCGGTAGCCGGACACCAGATGCAGCACGGTCCGGTCACTGCCTGTGGTCCGCATGGCGACCTCGTATGCAGCATCAAACAGGGCGCGGTCGATGTCCCGTACCTGCCCGTTTCGGTGGTCACGCATCAGATGGCTGAGTTCTGCCAGAGCGCCGGCGTCGTAGCGTCCACCCGAAACAAAGCGCACTCGTAGATGTTCGCCTGTGTGGGTCGAGACGATACTCAGGGTTTTCTCTGAGGCGTTGGCGCGGTCCAGATGCAGCGGTGTATCCGCCGGTGAGAGCCCCGCGAGCTGGGTGTCGCCAAGGTTGTCCAAGCGTCTGGAACCCTGCGGTATTTCCGGCGTTGAAGGAGGCATATCGTTCAGCGCGACATGTCGGGGAATTGCAGCCACGCCACGCCGTGACGGCATTTGCGGGATAACCGGGGGTGTCGGAAGCGATGCGGGCAGCGATCCGCGTGACGACGGTGCGAGAACCAAAGGAGCGGCAGCAATGGCCGAATTGCTTGTCGACGTCGCAGGCGTCGTCAGCGCTGGGATCACAGGCGGAATAGGGTTGGTTGAGGAGGCGGCACTAGCAGATATATTGTCTGCAAATTCCATGGGGGGCTGTACGGGGTCGAGCAGGTACGAGAGCATGCTGTCGAGGTCTTCTCCCGAAGCCTTGTCGACAAAGGCGAGGCTCGGATCCTGATCCTGCAGGTCAAGGTCGTGGTCTTCGTACTCGACCACTTCCACCGGTAGCCGGTCGAGCAGCCCGGTGCGCTGGAGCATCAGTTTGTTCATGGGTAGTTTGTCAAAGCCGAGGTCCGTCCCGGCCAGCCGGTCGGCGATGCCGAGCCTCGTGCCCCGATAAAGTCCGTACGCGCCGCCAGCCGCGCCTAACGCGATAAAGCTCTGCAATGCTGCGCGCCGACCCGGGCGCCGGTTCGCCTTCCTGAAGGCAGAACGGCTGCGCCCGATGGCCTCAGCAATCGTATCCAGAACCGAATGCATCCCCGTAAAGAATCCCTTGTTCGCGCCCCAATCTCCCGCTTTGCGGTTGATACTGGAAATGAATGCGCGAAATTAAACCCTGTGTAGCTGGCCCTCTTTACGTGCATATCATCTTCGAATCAATGCAAAAGGGCGAGTTCACAGTCGGTTGTACCCGGGTATTGTGGTCGAAATGCAGCCAATTCACCGTGGTCATTTCCCGAGTCACATCAGACGGCTAATCAGCGCCTCATCGAGGTCATAAGGATCGCTGACCAGTTGCAGGCGACCATAGGCGTCGACAAAGGCGGTCATGTAGGACAGGAAAACCTGTACCGGCTCAACCGGCTTTACGATCTGGATCGAGCCCGCGAGCATGGCCCGGCTGATCCGCTGATCATCCCAGTTCGTGCCTTCAAGCAGATAGGCCGCCAGCGCTTCGGGTTCTGCCACCCGAACGCAGCCCGAAGAATGCGCCCGCTGGCTGAGGTCGAACAGATTTGTGCTCGGGGTGTCGTGGAGGAAAATCGCCATATCGTTGGTCAGTGAAAACCTGACCCCGCCCAGCGGGCCGTAACTGCTGGGGGGTTTGCGCAAGGTCACCTTCCGTGAGATCCGCGGATCATGCCACTGCACGCGGTAGGGGCTGATCAGCGCGCCGTCCTTGTAGACTTCGAAGCCTTCCACAATCGCGAAACCTGGATCGGCGCGCAGGCTGCTCAGATAGTCCTTCTCGAAGATTGAGCGGGGTACGGTCCAATCAGGCGAGAACTTCAGGGATACGATCTGATCGGAGATGACCGGGGTACGACGGGAATTGCGGCCGACGACCACGGGCATGGACAGTCGGTCTTCTTCACCTTCGCGGGCGACAAGTTGGAAGTTGGCGATGTTCACCCGCACGTGCTTGTGGCTGATCAGGCGTTCTTCCCAGCGCAGCCGTTCGAGATTGGCGAGCACAAGCCCGAGGCGGTCTTCGGGGGAAGCATTCATCCGGGCCTTGGATTTGCGTCCAATGATGCCGTCGACCACCAGCCCATGACGGGCCTGATAAGCGCGCACGGCCGTGTCCAGCGCAGCGTCAAAGCGGTCGGCCTCGACGCCCGTGCTGCCCCCATCGTGCGTGCTGTCAAGCTGCAGGTCGCCGGTGGCGGCGAGGTGCAGGCGTAGCTGCACCACCGTGGGATCACGGGTGCCAAGGCTCAGAAGCGGTCCTTCACCAATGCCGAGCAGGGGCAGGGCGCTGCCCTGTCGCATGCTGGCGAGGACGGCCTGCAGGCCCCGGTATTCCGGCTTGTTCGGCGCCAGCGCCGCCAGAAAGGCCGGCAGATCCTCGCTGCCATCGTCAAAGCCAGCGAGGAGACTGGCGGGATCCTGCTTCGGTGATTTCGCGAAGCGCCCGTTATAGATGTCAGAGGCATAACGCAGGGTGGCTGCGGTCAGCATCAGGTCCTGGTGCAGCATGCGCCCGGGCTCTTCGACACCGGCAAGGTCAGCCAATCCTTCATCCCAGTAGTTGGCAGGCTTGAGCCCGTGCGCCCCGGCTGCCTGCATCAGCGTGAGTGTGGAAATGGTGTCCGGTCGCCAGCCGCTGTCGGTGATGAACAGCGGGGCAAAGTCGCGCTGGGCATAGAACCGCTCCAGATCATCACGGTCCACGCCAAAGGTGCGCAGGTCGGCCGTAAGCGCCGTGCTCAGCACAGCGCGCAGTGCCTGCGGCCCGGCGAGTTCGGAGATATAGCCCGCTTGTGGCGGGATGGCCGGGGCTGTCTGCAACGGTACGAGACCAAGGCAGCATGAAAGTCCGAGGCAAGTGGCCAGACCTGAAATATGTCGGGCACCGGCGCTCGGGTCGCCGACCAAGCGGCGAATCGATGCAAAAACCATAGGCATCAAATAATTTTAAATGTTTATAAAAATTTTTATTTCTTGCTATGGGGTATGTATAGCAAACTTAGCGGGCATTGGGAAACAGGAAGACAGCTATGGCGCAGCGAAATACCGATCACAAGTGCATGAAACCCGGCGCTTGGGGTCGAACCAGCGCGACCCTGCTGATCGTACTTGGACTGGGTCTAGGGTTGAGTGGGTGCTCGGTGCTGAGCATGTTCAGCCCCTTTGGCGACTTCGGGGATGACGGCAAGGACGTGATGCTGATCGAGGAAGGCGACCTGTCGCGGCAAACGCTGGGGCTGTCCACCACGGCGGTGGCTGTGCCGACGACAAATGCGGCACCGCTGCTGGCGCCGGGCGCTGCTCCGGCACAGTCGGCTTCGGCCCTGGCAGCTGCCAATGCCGCCGCTAACACCGCCATCGGTGCGGCTGGCGCGTGGCGACCGAGCGAAGAACTGCGTGACGATGTCCGCCGCTACCTCGGCCAGCTCGGACCCAAGGCCTTCGCCGTCACCAAGCCCATGCCCGGCGGCGCGCAGGCCTGGGCCTTCGTCCATGGTCAGGGAACGGCCAGCGAGGTGCAGCGCGATGCCCTTGCCACCTGCCAACTCGCCGCTAAAGAGCAGTCGATCACCAACCCCTGCCAGTTGCTGTTCATCGACGAAGATATGAAGGAGCTGGGCTGGCCCTAAGGGTCATCCGCCGGCGAGATCAGGGCGCGATCCACGCCGCCCGACGCTGCCCCGCAAGGCCGTAGTCGTAGATCATCCGGCGATGATTGCCATCGAGGCTGAGCGCTTCGAGGCGATCGGCCTGCAGGTGAAGAACCCTGAAATTGGCGCGCGCCCGGCTCAGGTCTTCTGCGGTCAGATCATCGACAGCAACGGTGGTGTTTTCTGGCTCCAGCAGGGCGGTGCCGGGATCGATGCGGTTGGCGTAGATGGCCTTGGTCGAAAGGGTCAACCTGGACCAGGCCGCCTCGGTGTCGGCCCCCCGTGGATCGAGGATTTCGACCCGGCCCAGCACCGTCACCTGCAGCATCTTTTTGGGCTCGTAGAACGACAGACTGGCGTGCTTGGCGCGGGGCAGGACAGCCGCCTTGCGCGATCGCGCGTCGGTGTGCACCTCGAAGCGCTTGGCCGAGCGGTCGATATCGCGCAGCACGATGGTGCGCGGCACCGGTGTGAAGCCATCGAGGTAGCAAAGCGTCGCCCAGTGGAAGGCATTGCGTGGTTTGGCGGCACCTTCGCGCAGCTCGTTCCAGATCACGTCGTGGGCCAGCTTCAGGTCATCAAAGGGCTTAGGCGAGGGGGCCATGGTCAGCGGCCTCCCTGGCCGAGGCGTCGGGCGAGATCGGCCCAATTTTGGCGAGAGGCAAGATGGGCGTAAAGAGCGGGGAGCCAGCCTCGGGCCCGCCAAAGGGCGAAAACGTCGTCGCCAAGGTCGTTCAGTCGCGTTTCATCAACGATCAGAAAACCGCCCAGTTTAAGCGACTGGGATTCGCTTAATTCAACTTCGCTGTCTTCTTCGATGAGGATCCCGGCCTCGTAAAAGGCCCGCACCATATCGAGGCTCTCGTCCCATTGCCTGTTGAAGTCGGCGCAAAACGATAGGGTCTGGTTCAGAAACGGGGTCGGTTGGCGATGTTCGAACAACCGGTCGCCTTGGTCCGACGACAGCCGTCCGCTGGATTCTTCCACGCCGAGGACCATTCGACCACTGACCGGATCGGCCATCAGCAGGAAGGGAAAGCGCCGGACGTAGGCAGGTAAGTAGGCCCCGGAATTCCACTGACCCGCTTCATCAACGAATAGGTTTCCAGAGTCTCGAATGCCCAGAATACACACGGGTGAAAACGGAGATTGTGGCGTAAAAACAATGGGATAGGTTCGGCTCGCCGAAGGGAATTCCGCAGCCGCCAGTGGTAGAGAAGTCACGTCACCGGTGTAGCCAAAGCTAAAGGCCGGCAGCAGGCAAAGGCTGTGGTGCCGACTGGCTGAAACCGGGATCGGGCTGGAATACAGCGGAGGCTGGCGCAGTGCGCTCATGGGGGTGGGCCTTGGCTTAGTGAATGCAAGCGTGCGGTGCTTACCTGCGGCCAGAGTGAGCGCCGGTCAAGACCAAGCTTGCGGGGGCAGCGCTTAGCCTAGCCTCGGCTGCGGTACCCTCTTCGACCACAGCCGGACTAAATCCGGCCCACTGGCCCCCGATTTGCAACCCTTCCTAAAGTCGTATCCCATCGCCCGCATAACTTTCTGTGCGGGACAAAGGAGCAGAAAGCTTCAGGAGGTGTCGACGCGATATTGATGGAATGAATTGAGGAACGGGCTATGGCTGAACAGCCAATCAAGGCCTCGACACTGGCGTGGCAACAACCAACGCCTAAAGATCTTGGGCGCGTGCGCGCGGAACAAGACCCGGTCACGCCGGTGTCGGAGCTAGACGTTTCAGCACTTAACCGGGAGTTGCTGGACCATCTCCGCCGACCGGCATCGCAGGACGAGGGGCGCGCGGCAAGCTTGGACGGTGCGCTGACGCCGTCGCCACGTGGTCTGGCCGATGAACTTTATGTGCTCGGCACCAGCCTGAACGGTGATACTCAGCAGCTGATCCGGGACCGCGAACGAGATGCCCTGCTGAACCGTGGGCTGCGACATCTCTCCAACGTTATGCTTACCGACGGAAAATAAGCGTGGGTCCAAGCATAAAGCAGGGAAAAGGCTGGGAGTTTGGGCGTCGTCCTGTCACCGCCTTTCTGGTGGCGCTGGGCGCTGTAGTACTGATCGCGCTGGTGGCCATTGCCCTGATAAATGCGGTGCGGATCAGCCTCAACGTCTCTGCAGTTCAAACCTCAATCCATGACGTGGAACCTTTGGCAGGCTATCCGCTGAGCGCACGTTATGACCGACGCACAGCCAACGTGGTGGTTGAAGGGCTAGTGCCTGATGCGGCTTCGGCTGGCCTGCTGGAGACGACATTGCAGGCACGACACCCCCGACTGTCGTTGCACTTTGTTCTCTCCAACATCACCACCGATGCGGTGAGGCCGAGCCAACGCACAGCGCGGGTTGAACGCGAAGCTAACTCCGCCAGCGTGACTTCACTGCGCGATGCCGGTTCGATACGGGATGCGGTGATCATGGATCTTGAGGCCCGGGTGCAGTCGCTGAAGACCGAGCTGCGTGCAAGCCGCGCTCAGTTGGCCGCGGCGTCCTACCCGGCTGTCACCTACGACCTTGATCCTGATCTTGCCACCGAGCGGGATCGCGTGGGCGGGCTGCTGATTGAGGGCAACCTACTCCACATTCTGATCACACCTGCTGCTGCGGATGATAGATTTGAAATGCTCGAAGGTCAGGGTGCCTCAAACCTCCGCCCTGAAATTTCAGTCCAGACGATTCAAGCCGTCTCGGCCATGCTGGTGGGCTTTGACCGGGATGTGAGCTTCACGGATATCCGACTGGCTAATGCCGCTACGACCGCACTGGCGCAGATGCTGGAGGCGCAGCATCCTGACGCCCAACTGGAACTGCTGGCCGTCGTACGCCCGGTCGAGGACGAAGAGACACCTGATCATGTTGGCTTCTTCATGGGGTCAAAGATGCGGGCGCTGCTCATCGCGCAGGGTGTCAGCCCGTCGCGGATCATCCTGCGCCGCGGCGGCCGTGCCGCAGCCGTGCCAGCGCTGGATGCAGGTGACTGGCGCCGCTCTCACTTTCTTGGATTCAGGCTGGTGTTTGCGGATGGCCTGAACACTTTCCACTGAAGGTCGTTGCCTTAGGCAAGGTCCATTTCAACCATAACCCGCAGACCGCCACCGGGGGCCTCGTCCAACCGGATCGTGGCGCCGTGACGGTCCATGACCTTCTTGACGATAGCCAGACCCAGACCGGTGCCGCCGGTCTTTCGGTTGCGGGAGTCTTCCAGCCTGACAAAGGGCCGGAACACTGGGTCGCGCTCTTCCTCGGCGATGCCGGGGCCGTCATCGTCGATGGTGACCCGCACCCGCCCTTCGTCTGACAGTCGTTCGGTCGAGACCCGCGCGCGCAGGCCGTATTTGGTCGCGTTTTCGATCAGGTTGAGGAAGCCGCGCTTGAGCGAAGTCGGATCACCGATCACGGTCATCCGCCCGCCGCTTTCGAACACGGCGTCCTTGTCCTGATCGACCAGATTATCGCAGATCGTGGTCAGCAGAGAGGGCAGGGACAGCCTTTCGAAGCCGACGTCATTCTGGTCCGAGCGGGCAAAGGTCAGCATATCGTCGAGGATCGCCGCCATTTCGTCCGCGTCTTCGAGCGCCTTTGCGCGTTCGACCGGATCGTCGATCTTCTCCGATCGCATGCGCAGCCGGAACAGACCGGTGCGGATGTCGTGCGAGATGGCAGCGAGCATGGTTGTCCGCTCAGCGAGGTAGTTCTTCAACCGGGCCTGCATGGCGTTTAGGGTTCTAGCCACGGCCCTGACCTCGGACACACCACGCCGCTCATCTAGCGGCGGGGCGTCAAGGTCACCGGCCAGTCGCAGGGTGGCTTCCTGGAACCGACCCAGTGGGTTACCCAGCCGGTAAACGGCGATCATCGAGATGGTGATGGTCGCTGAGCCGAACAGGAACAGGAAAAACAGCTGTTGCAACAGGTCATCGCGGCGCTGGAAGGGACGGCGCAGCAGAAAGCTGACGCGGGTACCGTCGGAGAGCAGGATCTCAAGCGCGTCGATTTCCGGTCCCTGTTCCCGTACCCCGAGCAGAATTCCGGCAACCTCGCTGGCCTTGGGCGCCCGCCGGTCCGCGCCGCGGAAGGCGTTCTGGGTCAGAAACCGGAAGGTTAGTAGCGAGGCTTCGAAGTTATCCGGCGAAGCGGGGGCCGCCCCTGGTTCCAGTGATATGTCGAAGAAGCGCGAGGTTACGGCACGTCGGATCTGTTCACGCTGCGAAGGCGCCGTGCTTTCAAGGGCTTCGGCGACCGCCATGGCCTGATCGGCGAAGGGAGGCCCCTTGCTGATCTCTTCACTGTAGGCCTGCACAATCAGAAAAGCACCGACCGAAATGACCACTGACCAGCTGACGCCGATGACCCCCAGCAGGACCATCCGGGCCAGATCCAGCGAATTGCTGTTGCGGAACATGCCTCGGCCCCGGTGTCTCAGCCGATTTCAGCCGAGAAGATGTAGCCCTTGCCCCGAACAGTTTTGATGAACTGCGGGTTCTTTGGGTCTTCCTCGATCTTCTGACGCAGGCGCGAGATGGTGATGTCGATCGACCGATCAAAGACGTCGGCCTGCCGTCCCTTCGTGATATCCAGCAGCAGGTCACGGGTCATCAGCCGGTTTGGCCGCTCGATCAGTGCTGCTAGCAGGTCAAATTCGCCAGATGTCAGGTCGACCAGTACGTCGTCGGGGTCTCGCAACTCGCGCCGCACGACGTCCAGCTTCCAGCCCTCGAACATGGCCGTGCGGCGGCGGTCTTCGGATTGCGTTGTCACCATGCCCTGACGGCGCAGGGTGGCCTTGATCCGCGCCACCAACTCGCGCGGCGAAAAGGGCTTGGTCAGGTAGTCATCGGCCCCCATTTCCAGACCGATGATCCGGTCCGCCTCGTGGGTCATGGCGGTCAGCATGATGATCGGGATGTTGGATTCTGCACGGAGTTCACGGCAAATGGTCAGCCCGTCTTCCCCGGGCAGCATCAGATCGAGCACGATCAAGTCGATGGTCTGATGCTCCAGAATGGTCTTTAGGTCACGGCCATTAGAGGCTGTCGAGACCTCGAAACCCGCGCCGCGCAAATTCTGTTCCAGCAGGCTTCGGATTTCCGGATCATCGTCGAGGATGGCTATATGTTGGGCGTCGCTCATGGTTCGCACTCGCAGTCGTTTTTCAGCTCTGTACGCTCATATTATGCCATATTACCATGCCCCTGAAACAAACTGAAACAAAGCGAGCTAGTCTGTTTCAATTTTTCGGGGCTTCTGACACACCTTTGGGGGCAGGAGCGCATATAGTCTGAGCGATGAAACGCAGCCGTCACTCAAGCCCAGACCCCCGGTCTGCGGACCCTGACCACCCTAGGCCGATCAGCTTCGGAGATCCTTCAATGCCAAAGTTCAATGCCACTCCAATCGCACAGGGACCGCTGCGGCGGCCGCTCCTGCTGACCCTCGGGGTGATCCTCGGCCTGCAGGTGCTGGTGCTGGCTTCGCTGCCGATCGCACAGGCGCAGGGCAACAGCTTTGCGGTTGCGACCCGCTACGGCGAGATCGTCTGTTCGTCGGCGCTGGCTGAGGACCGCAAGAGCCTCGAGGTGTCTTGCGCGGGCCGAGATGGTGTCGTTGTTTCGGCCTATCGGCAAATGGGCGACGGTACGATCCAGGTGATTCTCGAAATCGGAAAGGTAGGCGAGGCGGTAACCCTTGCGATCCTCAATTCGCAGGACAAGGGCTGACCCGGCCTCACCTCACGGCAACCCTTTCTCTTTATTTTCCGAAACCCCAGAATTTCCCGTGCTGTGGTGCCTGCCATGGCAAGCGGCAGGCCCTGCGCCATGGGGAATCAGAAGGGTGATGGGCCTGACCCCCTGCCGCCCATCACCCTTCGCCCTTCGGCCCCTCTGAGCTCTGCGCCGTTCGGTTTCTTTGAGCCCGGTCGGGGGCTGCGTCACTGAATCCGCGGTTCATGGCTCGACGGGCATTGAATCTGCGGTCACCCTCAACCATCTCAATTCGGGCGGGGCACTGCCTGCGGCGGCCTTGCAACCGTCAGGCTTGAAACCAGCGGCCTTGCATAGAGCGGCGGTGTCCGCTTTGGTAGAACGCCGAGCGCCCGGTGGCCCCATCGACCCTTAACAGAGGCTGCGGTACGCCGCATAGTGACTGCAACGTGAACACCATTCTGGATCAGGACCAAATGTCGCTGACGATCTTTGCCAACGACGAACCCGCTGAGCCCCCGCGCAAAGACGATGAGCCCGGCAACCCGGGCGGGGCGACCGTGCTCGAAGCCAAGCCCAAGACCAAAAAGCCGAGCATGTACAAGGTCTTGCTGCTGAACGATGACTACACACCTATGGAATTTGTGGTCGATGTGCTCGAGCGTTTTTTCAATATGAACGCTCAATCCGCGACCCAGGTCATGCTTCACGTGCACCAGCAAGGTGTCGGTGTTTGCGGCGTTTACACCTTCGAAGTTGCAGAAACTAAGGTGACACAGGTTGTGGATTACGCCCGGAAGCACCAACATCCATTGCAGTGCACGCTCGAAAAAGATGATTGATAGGATCGCAAATGCTCTCCACAGAGCTTGAAGAAACCCTCCGCCGGGCGCTGGCCTCCGCCGCTGAACTGAACCATGAGTTCTGCACGCTGGAGCACCTGCTGTTTGCCCTGCTTGAAGACCCGGACGCCCAGAGAGTGCTGCGGGCATGCGACGTCGATATCGATGAGCTGACCGAAACGGTGGAAACCTTCCTGCGCAATGAACTCGATGATCTGGTCCGGGACGACGGCTCCGATCCGCGGCCAACGATGTCGTTCCAGCGAGCCTTCGAGCGCGCCATTCTGCACGTGCAGGGCTCGGGCCGGGGGCAGGCCACGGGGGCCAATGTGCTGATTTCGCTGTTCCAGGAGCGGGAAAGCTTCGCCGTCTATTTCCTGCAGGAGCGGGGCATGTCACGGCTGGATGCGGTGCAGTTCGTCTCCCACGGGATCGCCAAGAACAAGGACCTGTCCGAGAGCCGCAGCGTGCGCGGCGCTGATCAGGATGAGGACGAGGCAGCAGGCGAGGGCGGCGCTAAGGCGCTGGACAAATACTGCCGCAACCTCAACGCCCGGGCAGGCGAGGGCAAGATCGACCCGCTGATCGGCCGCGACCTCGAAGTCGAGCGCACCATCCAGGTGCTGTGCCGTCGGACCAAGAACAACCCGCTCTACGTCGGTGACCCCGGCGTGGGTAAGACCGCCATCGCCGAAGGGCTGGCCAAGAAGATCGTCGACAGCGAAGTGCCGGACATCCTCAAGGACGCGACCATTTTCTCGCTGGATATGGGCGCGCTGCTGGCCGGGACGCGCTACCGCGGTGACTTCGAGGAACGGCTCAAGGCCGTGATCGAGGAAATCAACGCCTTCGAAGGCGCCATTCTGTTCATCGACGAAATCCATACGGTGATCGGTGCCGGTGCGACCTCAGGCGGGGCCATGGACGCCTCCAACCTGCTCAAGCCGGCGCTGGCCGGGGGTGAGCTGCGTACCATAGGCTCGACCACCTACAAGGAATACCGTTCGTACTTTGAAAAGGACCGTGCGCTGGTGCGCCGGTTCCAGAAAATCGACGTTAACGAGCCGTCGGTCGACGATGCGGTCAAGATCCTGCGTGGGCTCAAGCCTTCCTACGAGGAACACCACGGCATCCGCTACACCAGCGAAGCAATCCGCACGGCGGTCGAGCTCTCGAACCGCTACATCGGGGACCGCAAGCTGCCCGACAAGGCCATCGACGTGCTCGACGAGGCCGGGGCCGCGACCAAGTTGGCGCCGCCTTCCAAGCGCAAGAAGACCGTCGGCGTGAAGGAGATCGAGGCCATCGTCTCAAAGATCGCCCGCATCCCGCCCAAGACCGTCAACAAGGACGACAAGGAAATGCTGCTCACGCTCGAGCGTGACCTCAAGCGTCTGGTCTACGGTCAGGATGAGGCCATCGACGCCCTGTCCACGGCGATGAAGCTGTCCCGTGCCGGGCTGCGCGAGCCAGAAAAACCAATCGGCGCCTTTCTTTTCTCCGGCCCGACCGGGGTGGGCAAGACCGAGGTCGCCAAGCAACTGGCCCACACCATGGGCGTCGAGCTGATCCGCTTTGACATGTCCGAGTACATGGAGCGGCACACGGTTTCCCGCCTGATCGGCGCGCCGCCCGGCTACGTCGGCTTTGATCAGGGGGGTCTGCTGACCGACGCTGTGGATCAGCAGCCTCATTGCGTGCTGCTGCTCGACGAGATTGAGAAGGCGCACCCGGATCTGTTCAACATTCTGCTGCAGGTCATGGACCACGGCAAACTCACCGACGCCAACGGCAAGTCAGTCAACTTCCGCAACGTGGTGGTAATCATGACCACCAACGCCGGTGCGTCCGAGATGTCCAAGGCGGCGATCGGGTTCGGCTCCAGCGTCAAGGAAGGTGAGGACGCCGAGGCGATCAAGCGCCTGTTCACGCCTGAGTTCCGCAACCGGCTGGACGCGGTGATCCCTTTTGCTGCGCTGAGCAAAGAGGTGATTGGCCGCGTGGTCGAGAAGTTCATCCTGCAGCTCGAAAACCAGCTCTCGGATCGCTCGGTCACCATCCGCCTGACTGACGCTGCCCGCAACGAGCTGGGCGATCAGGGCTACGACCGTCTGATGGGTGCGCGGCCACTGGCCCGCGTGATCCAGGACAAGATCAAGAAGCTGCTCGCCGATGAGCTGCTGTTTGGCCGCCTGCAGAGCGGGGGATCGGTGCTGATCGACTGGAACGGCGAAGACTTTGAGTTCACCTTCCCGTCGTCTGCCATTGGTGAGGTTGCCAAGCTGCCCGCCCCGGACGACAGCGAGACCGTCTGAGGCCCCGAAACCAGCGGGCTGATCTGAAGACCATCGGCTGAAACCCTTTGCCGCTGGTCAGATTTCGGCCTTGCGATAGGGATTGTCGTGCACGCGCATGGCCTCGATCTGGTGTTCGACCTGCTCGCGTTCATGCCGGACAAAGTTTGCCACCGGGCGCTGCAGCGCTGGGTCGGCGATCCAGTGCAGGGAATAGGTGGGGGTCGGCAGGTAGCCGCGCTGCACCTTGTGCTGGCCCTGTGCCCCGGCTTCGACCCGCGTCAGTCCGTGCTCGATCGCGTAGTCGATGGCGCGGTAGTAGCAGGCCTCGAAGTGCAGAAACTTGTGGTCTTCCGAACAGCCCCAGTTGCGGCCGTAGAGCGTGTCTCCACCACGGAAATTGAGCGCGCCGGCGACGGGCTGCCCGCCTTCGAAGGCCATGACCATGACCACGTCCTCGGCGCAGCGTTCCGAGAGCAGGGAGAAGAACGTTCGGGTCAGGTAGGCCTGTCCCCACTTCCGGTCCGAGGTGTTGAGATAGAAATCGAAGAAGGCATCCCAGAGCGCTTCAGTCATCTCGGACCCGCTGAGCGTACGGATGTCGATATTGAGCGCGGCGACTTCGCGGCGCTCCTTGCGGATCGCCTTGCGCTTGCGGCTGTTCAGAGCACCGAGAAAATCGTCGAAGCTGCTGTAGTCAGCATTGTGCCAGTGGTACTGCAGGCCCAGCCGCTGCTCAAACGCATCGAGCTCGCCCAGGGCGTCGAATTCAGCCTTCTCCGGAAAAGTCAGATGCAGTCCGGACAATTCAAGCTGACGGGCGACGGAGACGATGGCCTCGCCGAGAATGCGCTGGGTGTCGGCGTCGGCGGTATCGCCGAGAAGCAGGCGCGGCCCGGTTGCGGGGGTAAAGGGGACGCAGACCTGGGCCTTGGGATAGTAGCGTCCGCCCGCCCGCTCGTAGGCGTCGGCCCAGCCCCAGTCAAAAACGTATTCGCCGTAGGAGTGGCTCTTGACGTAGAGCGGTACGGTGCCGAGCAGCGCGCCGCTCTCTGCCTCCTCCAGCAGCACGTGCTGGCCGGCCCAGCCTGATGCGGCATCTGCGGATCCGCTGTCTTCAAGGGCGGAGAGAAAACCGTGCTTTACGAAGGGGTTGGACTGCCCGGCACAGGCGTCCCAGGCTTCGGCGCTGACCTCGGACAGGCTGGAGATGGTCCGAATCTGCAGGCGCGCGTCAGGAGTGGTCATAGGGAGAGGCGATCCTTTACATGCGCAGGGGGTAGCGGCTCATAGGTGATGTGTGGGCCGGCAGGGCAGAAACAAGCCTCAATTGTTAGCGAGCTCATTTCCTTTAGGCCCAACATGGCGGAGTTTATCCTGAGCCGGTCGAAGGACCTGTAAGCGCGGTCTTTGGATAGCAACAACAAGAGAAGTCACGCCGGGCGAAGCCGGTGTGTCGGTTTAACTGCGCGTGGGAGGGCCGAAGGCCGCGAAGCGGCCAAGGCCCGAGCGCGCCACACTCTGCCGTGCGTCTGTCGACGGTCGCCGTCAGCGGGTGCTTCAGGGCTCTGGTGTCTTGCCCTTGAAGCAGCACCAGTCCTTGACCGGGCAGCGCCAGCACTCCGGCTTGCGCGCCTTGCACAGGTAACGCCCATGCAAGATCAGCCAGTGGTGTGCATGGTTTTTGAAGGCATCGGGTACGCGGCGGTTCAGCCCGTCTTCAACCTTTTCGGGGGTCTTGCCCGGCGCCAGTCCCATGCGGTTGGAGACCCTGAAGACGTGGGTGTCCACGGCGATGGTCGGGTGACCCCAGTACATTTGCAGCACCACGTTTGCGGTTTTGCGGCCGACGCCGGGCAGGGCCTCCAGCGCTGCGCGGTCCTCGGGCACATCACCGCCGTGCTCGTTGACGAGGATCTGTGCGGCCTTAATCACGTTCGCGGCCTTTGCGTTATAGAGCCCGATGGTCTTGATGAAGCCCTTCAGGCGTTCCTCACCCAGGGCCAGCATCTGCGCCGGCGTGGTCACCTGCTCGAACACGGCCTTTGTGGCCGCATTGACCGAGACATCTGTTGCTTGCGCAGACAGCGCTACCGCGACCAGCAGTGTGTAGGCGTTGACGTAGTCGAGCTCTCCGCGGGGTTCGGGTTCGATCCCCCTGAAAACATCGAAGACAGCCTCGATCTGCTCGGGCCGGAGCACGCGCTGGCGCGCACCGACCGCCGGCGCGCTCGACATCACTCGACCTCGACGATGGCTTCCACCTCTACCGGCACCCCCAGCGGCAGGGAGGGAGAGGCCACCGCAGAACGCGCATGGCGACCTTTGTCGCCGAAGACTTCGACCATCAAGTCAGACGCGCCGTTGATCACCCGCGGCTGGTCGACAAAATCCGGGGTACAGTTCACAAATCCCACCAGCTTGACGATCCGCACCACGCGGTCGAGGTCGCCGTCGAGTGCCTTTGCCAACTGGGCAATGATCGACAGCCCGCTGGCGCGCGCCGCCTCGGCACCGGCTTCGACTTCCATTGTCTCACCGAGGCGGCCCGCTTCGGGCTTTCCATTGACCATGGCGACCTGCCCCGAGATGAACAGCAGATTACCGGTCCGCACCGCGGGTACGTAGTTGGCCACGGGGGCGGGGGCGTCTGGAAGGGTAATGCCGAGGTCGCGCAGGCGCGCGTCGATGGTGCCAGCCATGGCCGGTCTCCTTATCGCTCAATGATTGCTCTGGCTGTCAGTGGTAGAGCGCCCGGCGCTTCAGCGCAAAAAAAAAGGAGGTGCGGCGAACGCACCTCCAGGAGGCTGCAAGAAGAGGGATCAAATAATCAAAGGCTGTCGCTGAAAACTGCGATCCACCCGAGATAACAGGATGATACGCAACTGCAGTGCCAATGCCAACGACTCGAAAACACAAATCTGATTAAAAATGCTTTAACTATCTGAAAAACATATAATCTTTTTTTTGGCATAATTTGTGAATCGGAGTTCGAGGGTAAATTGTAGCGTCGAGATCCAATTTGTGTTGATCGGGTCGCGGTGAAATTTTGCGAGGCTCACGCCATTTCGCAGTTGTCAGATGCAAACCACGGTCGTCCTCAGGGTGGCTTGCGTCGGCACGGGCGGCGCTCTAGTCAGGTCGTGGATGAACAAGAATACGCCGGTTCGGGCCAACCCCCGTCCTGAACCGGCCATGAAAGGACAAGGGAATGGCTCGCAACAAAATCGCGCTGGTCGGCGCTGGCAATATTGGCGGGACGCTGGCGCTGCTCGCCGGCATGAAGGACCTCGGCGACGTTGTGTTGCTCGATCTCGCCGATGGCATCGCCAAAGGCAAGGCGCTGGATATCGCTGAAGCAGCCCCGGTGGAAGGCTTCGATGCCACCATGACCGGGACCGGCGACTACGCCGACCTCGCCGGCGCCGATGTCGTCATCGTCACAGCCGGTGTGGCGCGCAAGCCGGGGATGAGCCGCGATGATCTGCTAGGGATCAACGTCAAGGTCATGAACGCAGTGGGCGCCGGGATCCGCGAGCACTGCCCCGATGCTTTCGTGATCTGCATCACCAACCCGCTCGATGCCATGGTCAAGGTGCTGCAGGAGGCCTCGGGCTGCCCGACGCACAAGGTTGTCGGCATGGCCGGTGTCCTCGACAGCGCGCGTTTCCGCCATTTCCTTGCCGATGAAATGAACGTGTCCGTCGAAGACGTCTCGGCCTTCGTGCTCGGCGGGCACGGCGATACCATGGTGCCGGTTCCCAACTACACCACCGTGGCCGGGATCGACCTGCCAACCCTGATCCAGATGGGCTGGATCACCCAGGAGCGCGTCGACGCCATCGTCGATCGAACCCGCAAGGGCGGGGGTGAGATCGTCGCCCTGCTCGGCACCGGGTCCGCTTTCTACGCGCCAGCATCCAGCGCCATTTCCATGGCCGAATCCTACCTAAAAGATAAAAAGCGACTCCTGCCTTGCGCGGCCTTCCTCGACGGCCAATATGGGGTCAAAGGCATGTACGTCGGCGTTCCGGTCATCATCGGCAAGGATGGTGTCGAGCGCATCGTCGAGCTGCCGCTGAGCGCGGATGAAACCAGCATGTTCAACGCGTCGGTCGACGCGGTGAAGGGCCTCAACGAGGCCGTCGCCGCCCTGAGCTGAGATTGAGCCGGTCCGGTGCGACCCGGCCTGAGCCACCGGCTCAGTCTGGTTGACGCGCTGCCGGACCGGTTAACGGACGGACCGGCTGAGCCTGGGCTTGCATGTGCGCTTCCAACCGAGGAGCCATCATGCCGCCCAAAGCCCTAATTCTGTTCGCCCATCCCGACGAAGACGGATCAAGTGCCGGGGCAAGCCTGCTCAATCGGATCGAGGGCGAACCGGATATCGAAGTCCGTCGCCTCTACGATCTCTATCCTGACTTCAACGTCGATGTTGGGGTCGAGCAGGCGGCCTGGGAGGCTGCCGACGTCATTGTGCTGCAGCACCCCTTCTACTGGTACTCTTCTCCGGCACTGCTCAAGGAGTATCTGGACGTCGTTCTGGAGCACAACTGGGCTTACGGCACCGAGGGAAAGGCGCTGGCCGGCAAGTCGCTGCTGACCGTGACCACAGCCGCCTCCCAAGAAGAAAACTACCGTCCCGACGGCTACAATAAATTCCCGGTCGAGACCCTGCTGCTGCCCTTCGAGGCCACGGCCAACCTGTGCAGCATGACCTACGAGAAACCCGTGGTCGTCTATGACGCCGACCGGATCGAGCCCGAGGCTCTGAAAGCGGCCGGGGAGGGTTACGTGCAAACCCTCAGACACCTGCTTGCGCGCCGCACCGGCGGGGAGGGGGCTGCACAGTGACCACCTCGTTCCTGTTCCTCGCGACGCTGTTTCTGGGCGCTGCCGTCATTATCGTGCCGCTGTTCCAACGCCTGGGTCTGGGGTCCGTGCTGGGCTATCTCGTCGCCGGGGTGGCCATTGCGCCCGTGCTGCGCTGGCTGGGCGCCGACGCCGTTCAGATCTCCCACATTGCCGAATTTGGCGTGGTGATGATGCTGTTCCTTGTTGGCCTCGAACTGGAGCCGAAGAAACTGTGGCGGCTGCGGGTGCCGATCATCGGTATCGGCGGCGCACAGGTGCTGGTCACAGCGGCAGCCATGTGGGGGCTGGGGCAGGTGTTCGGGCTGGACTGGCGTATGGCGCTGGCGCTCGGGCTTGCACTGGCCCTGTCTTCGACGGCGATTGTGCTGCAGACCCTGAATGAGAAGGGCCAGATGGCGACACCCGCCGGTCAGAACTCCTTTTCCGTGTTGCTGTTCCAGGATATCGCGGTCATCCCCATCCTTGCCGTGCTCCCCTTCCTTGCGCACCCAGGGGGCTTCGGCCTCGCGGGTGGGGAGGGTCACAGCGGCAGCTCTGGGGCTGGTCACGATGCGGGTGGTCACGATGCGAGTGGTCACGGCGCAGGCGGTCACGGCGGCGAAGAGGCTATTTTCGACCTGACTCAGAACCTGTCGGCTTGGGGGCAGGCCGGTGTCTCGATCGGGGTCATCATCGCCATTATCTTCGGCGGGCGCTACGCCATCCGCCCGCTGTTCCGGGTCATCGCCCGCACCCACATCCGCGAGCTGTTTACCGCCGTTGCGCTGCTGATCGTCGTTGGCATTGCCTTCCTGATGGGGGCCATTGGCCTGTCGGCGGCGCTGGGCACCTTCATCGCCGGCGTGGTGCTGGCCGACAGCGAATACCGCCACGAGCTGGAGAGCGATATCGAGCCCTTCAAGGGCCTGCTGCTCGGCCTGTTCTTCATCACTGTCGGTGCACAGATCAATTTCAACACCCTGTTCGGTGAGCCGCTGGTGATCTTTGGTCTGCTCGCGGGGCTGGTTGTGCTCAAGGCCGTGATCATCTTCGGGCTTGCCACCGTCGCGCGGCTGGACCTGAGCAGCCGCTTCACCATGGCACTGCTGCTGGCGCAGGGCGGCGAGTTTGCCTTTGTCCTGTTCGGTTTCATGATCGCCGAGGACGTTCTGCCACGTGAACTGACCGACCGCTTCACGCTGGTAGTGGCGCTTTCGATGCTGCTCACCCCCATGCTGGTGATCTTCAACGAGCGCGTGCTGCAGCCTGCCTCGCAGTCCCGATCCAATCCATCGGCTGACGATGTCTACGACGAGGGCAACCCGGTTATCGTCGCCGGTTTCGGCCGTATGGGAACCATCATCATCCGCATGCTGCAGGGGCTGGGTGTGTCGGCCACGGTTCTCGATCATGACCCCGACCAGATCGACCTGATGCGCCGCTTTGGCCACCGGGCCTTCTACGGCGACGCGTCCCGCCTTGAACTGCTGGAAAGCGCCGGGGCAGGGTCGGCGCGCGTGCTGATCGTTGCCATCGACAACAGCGATAAGACGCTGGAGATCGTCGAACTGGCTCGACGGCATTTCCCCCATCTGCGCATCGTAGCCCGCGCCCGCGAGCGCCGGGATGCCATGACCCTGCTTAAAGCCGGGGCCGACGAGGTGGTGCGCGAAACCTTCGAAGGCGCGGTGCAGATGAGCCAGCGCGCGCTCGAATTCCTCGGCACCCGTCCGTTCGCCGCACGGCAGGCCGCCCAGCGTTTCGAAACCTACGACATTGCGCTGATGCGTGACTGGGCGAGGATGGAGGAGCAGGGCATCGGCGAGAAGGAACGCATCGAACGGGTGCGTCAAGCGACCGAAGACCTCGCCAACCTGCTGGTCGAGGATCAGAAGTCAGGCCAAGGCGGCCGGCCTGAGGGCTGGCAAGGCAGCGGCAACGCCGACGAGCGCTAGCCTCCCCCGATCCGCTGTCCGCCTGTCCGCCCGCGACCTTTCGAGCGGCTGTTGCTGTATCGGCCTGCGGGCCGTGCGTGACGCGGCCTCGTCCGGCTGGCTGCATGCCGCTGGCGCGACACCGCTAGGCAGGGAAGGCGCATTGACCCACCCAAACACGGGCGTATTGTGACCGCGACTTCCGGTGCTCAAGACGCGACGCGTCCGCGAGCGCCGCCCCCCGCCGTTCCTGCGCCGGATGGGGGTGGAAAGACGCAGGACAGGGAGCCTTCCTCACCATGAATATCCACGAATATCAGGGCAAAGCACTGCTCAGAGACTACGGCGTTGCCGTGCTCGACGGCGCCGTGGCTTTTACCCCTGAAGACGCCGTCGCGGCCGCCGAAAAGCTCGGTGGCCCGGTCTACGTCGTCAAATCGCAGATCCACGCCGGTGGCCGCGGTGCGGGCCACTTCGTCAATGACCCCGAGCGTGTGACCGGCGGCGGTGTCCGCGTGGTCAAGTCCGTCGAAGCGGTTGAAGAAGCAGCGCGCTTCATGCTCGGCAACACGTTGGTGACCAAGCAGACCGGCCCTGAGGGCAAAGAGGTCAAGCGGCTCTACGTCGAAGCGGGCTGCGATATTGCGCGAGAGCTTTACCTGTCGCTGCTGGTCGACCGCGCTACCTCGCGCGTGACCATCGTGGCCTCGACCGAAGGCGGCATGGACATTGAAACCGTGGCCGAGGAAACCCCGGAAAAGATCATGCAGGTCGACATCGACCCGGCAACCGGCATTCAGGGGCATCACGCCCGCTCGATCGCCTTCGGCCTCGGGCTGGAAGGTGCGCAGGTCAAGTCGGCAACCCGGTTCCTGATGGGGCTCTACAAGGCCTTCATCGACCTCGACTGCGCCATGGTGGAGATCAACCCGCTGGTGGTGACGGGCGACGGTGAGCTGCTGGCGCTGGATGCCAAGGTAGGCTTCGACGATAACGCGCTGTTTCGTCACAAGGCCCTCGACGAGCTACGCGATGAAGACGAGGAAGACGCCTCCGAACGCGAAGCTGCCGCCTGGGACCTCAACTACGTCAAACTCGACGGTGAAATCGGCTGCATGGTCAACGGGGCCGGTCTGGCCATGGCGACCATGGACATCATCAAGCTCTACGGCTCCGAGCCCGCCAACTTCCTCGATGTTGGCGGCGGTGCCACCGAAGAGCGGGTGACGGCAGCGTTCAAGATCATCCTGTCCGACCCCAACGTGAAGGGCATTCTCGTCAACATCTTCGGCGGGATCATGAAGTGCGATATCATCGCCAGCGGTGTGGTCGCAGCGGCGCGCGAGACCAGCCTTGCCGTGCCCCTCGTGGTTCGGCTCGAAGGCACCAACGTCGAGAAGGGCAAGGCGATCATGGCCGACTCAGGCCTGACCATCATCCCCGCTGACAACCTCGGCGATGCTGCCGAAAAGATCACCCGCGCCGTCAGGGAGGCCGCGTAACCATGGCAGTTCTCGTCGATCAGAACACCCGCGTGATCACGCAGGGTTTCACAGGCGCCCAGGGCACCTTCCATTCTGAACAGGCGCTGGCCTACGGCACGCAGGTCGTCGGGGGCGTGACACCGGGGAAGGGGGGGCAGACCCACCTCGACCTGCCGGTGTTTAACACCGTCGCCGAAGCCCGCCACGCGACCGAGGCCAACGCTTCGGTCATCTACGTACCGCCCCCGTTTGCAGCTGACTCCATCCTCGAGGCGATCGACGCCGAGATCGAGCTTGTAGTCTGCATCACCGAAGGTATTCCGGTGCTGGATATGGTGCGGGTCAAGCGCGCGCTGGATGGCTCCAAAACCCGGCTGATCGGGCCTAACTGCCCCGGTATCATCACCCCCGGTGCCTGCAAGATCGGGATCATGCCCGGACATATTCACCAGCGCGGCAAGATCGGGATCGTCTCCCGCTCGGGCACGCTGACCTATGAGGCGGTGGCGCAGACCACGGCGACCGGTCTGGGCCAGTCAACCTGCATCGGCATCGGAGGTGACCCCGTCAACGGCACCAACTTCATAGACTGCCTCGAGCTGTTCCTCGAAGACGATGAAACCCAGGGTATCATCATGATCGGCGAGATCGGTGGCTCCGCGGAGGAAGAAGCCGCAGCCTTTTACGCTTCGCACGCCAAAAAGAAGCCGATCGCCGGCTTTATCGCGGGTGTGTCTGCCCCTCGGGGCAAGCGCATGGGCCACGCCGGTGCCATCATTGCCGGGGGCAAGGGCGATGCAGGCTCGAAGATCGAAGCCATGCGTTCGGCCGGATTTGTTGTCGCCGACAGCCCGGCCGGGCTGGGTGAAGCGATGCTGGAGGCCATGGGCTGAGGCCAACCCGGCCTACCCCTCTGCCACCCTTTAGGGTGTGCATCCGAACAGAGAAAAGGCGGCTGCCGGGGAACCGGCGCCGCCTTTGTCGTTTCAGGGGCTTAAGCAACGTGCTTGCGCAGCACGCGCGGCCCGCCCCGGCACCCGAGCCGAAAGCGGCTCAGCCTTCGAGGTTGAGCACGTGCTCCAGCACCGACTTGATGAAGTTCACCCGGCCATCGCGTGGCACAACCCGGGCCTGAACCGCGATGGTCATGTCGTAGCGGGGGATGTGCAGCAGGGTCTGACCGCCGAAGCCGATCGAGCCATAGCCCGCCACCATCTCGCCGTTGAGGGGGAAGCGCACGAACCAGCTGCCGTAGCCATAGCCCCAGTCCGGTGACACCAGCCGCGATTCAGCGCGGCGGAAAAAGCGCCCGCGACCGGCGACCGGGCCGCGCATCTCAGCGACGAAGTCCGGGCCGACGTGGTCTTCGATTTCGATCGTCATGAACCGCCCGAGGCGCCACAGGTCGCGCGCGGTCATGTGCAGTCCATAGCCTGCCCGGACCTGCTGCGTGGCATCGGCAATATCCCACTGCGCGGCTTCGCCGGCGCCCATGGGGTGCCAGATCTTATCGGTGATGATGTCCTGCAGCGGTTGCTCGTAAACGGCTTCCAGACCTTCGGCCATGATCTGTGCAACCAGCGAGCTGTAGTGGAAACGCGTGCCGGGCTCGAACGACTCATCCAGCGATGGTTCGTCGATCAACGCGCTGAAATCGTCCGCTGAAAACAGCTGAACGGTCTTTGACTTCAGCAGGTGCGGGGCCTCGGTGTAGTCGAGATTGGCGGTCATGGTGAGCAGATGGCGCCAGGTGATGCCCGACCCGCCGAATTGCGGCAGGTCCAGCGAAATGTACTGGTCGACCGACTTGATCCGGCCTTCCTTGAGCGCCACGCCGACGGCGGCGGACACCATCGTGGTGGAAATGCCATGGGCGTTCCACAGCGTTTCCGGGTCGTGGCCATGCAGGTAAGTCTCCAGCATGACGTCGTCGCCCTCGGACACAATCAGGCTGTGCACGGAATTGCGCCGAAGGAAGGACACCAGATCGATGTCATTTTCCAGTCTGTCTTCGTCGAAGGGCCGGGGCGCAGATGAAGCGGGGAGGGCCGCGTAGGTGCCGTCCTCGTTGAAGTGGCTCTCGATAAACAGCCGGCCAACTTTGGAGCTGGCCGGACCGGTGGCTTCACAGCCGATCAACAGCACGGTCATCGCAGCTGCTGAAGCGGTCAGCGCCGTTTTGAAAAAGTGTCGCATTCCTCGTTCCTCAAAATCCAGTGAGGCTTCTGTCAAATCAGGCATTCAAATCGGGCGAGAATGGAACATGACCTGCGCGGAAATGCGAGCGGGTGGTTCCAAGCACACCGGGGAGACTGGCATAGAGCAATTGCAGGCCGGAGGGCAGGCTAAGCCCATGATTTTCCATGAATCTCTGTCTGGCCCGCGCATAAGTAAGATTTATTGCGAATGAGCTGGTTGAAGGTCTGATAATATTCGACTCGATTCGCGACTCACGGATGCAGACTGGTCTCTGAACCGTCACGCAGCCATGCGCCTTTGTCCGTGCAGTGGTCGCATTTCAGCCACGGAGTGGCGCTTTTCTTTCAGGGGACTTGGGCGTACACCTAAGGACTACAGCATACGTGATACTCAAACCCGCAGGCGGCAGCAGGCTGGCGGGTCGGGAAATGAGACGGGAAAAACATGGCACCGCTGGACCAGGCTGGGGAAGCAGCCTTTCACGACGATCCCCTTTCCGCGCTGACCGGGGCGAACGCGCCCTACATCGCCGAATTGTTCGCGCGATATCACGAAAATCTGCAGTCCGTTGACGACAACTGGCAGACCTTCTTTGCCTCGCTGAGCGACAATGAAGCCGCGCTGCTGGGTGATTTTCAGGGCCCGAGCTGGCGCGCACGCGACACCCGCATTGTGGGCGTAGCGAACGCAGACGCTGCCGCCAAAGCCGCAGAAAAGGGAGCGGCTGCGGCCGGTCCGGCCCTCGACGGTGAGGCGGCCAAGCGCGCCACACAGGACTCGGTCAGCGCGCTGATGATGATCCGCGCCTACCGAATCCGGGGACACCTGATCGCTGACCTCGACCCGCTGGGTCTCAAGGAGCGGCTGACCCACGAAGAGCTGAACCCCGAGACCTATGGTTTCGGCGCCGCGGACATGGACCGCGAGGTCTACATCAACAATGTGCTGGGGCTGGGCGAGTACGCCACGGTGCAGCAGATCCTGGACCGTTGCCGCGCGACCTACTGCGGGAGCATCGGGGTCGAGTTCATGCACATCACCGACCCGGCGCAGAAGGCCTGGGTGCAGGAGCGTATCGAGGCGATCGAAAACAAGACCGACTTCACCGAAATGGGGAAGAAGGCCATCCTCGAACGCCTGACCCACGCCGAAGGTTTCGAGAACTTCCTCGACAAGAAGTTTCCGGGGACCAAGCGCTTCGGGCTGGACGGCGGCGAGACCATGATCCCGGCGCTTGAGCAGATCCTCAAGCGCGGCTCGCAACTGGGGCTGAAGGAAGTGGTGCTAGGCATGGCACACCGCGGGCGGTTGAACGTGCTGGCAAACTTCATGCAGAAGCCGTTTCGGGCGATTCTGAATGAGTTTCTCGGCGGCTTTGCCTTCCCCGACGACATCAACGCGTCGGGTGACGTAAAGTACCATTTGGGCACCTCCGCAGACCGTGTATTCGACGGTGAGACCGTGCACCTGTCGCTCAACCCCAATCCTTCTCACCTCGAAGCCGTCAACCCGGTGGTCGTGGGTAAGGCCCGCGCCAAGCAGGACCGGCTCGCCGACAGGGATCGCACCAAGGTGATGCCGATCCTGATCCACGGTGATGCTGCTTTTGCGGGGCAGGGGCTGGTGCCCGAAGTGCTCGATCTGACGGGGCTGAAGGGCTACCGCACCGGCGGCGTGATTAACTTCGTCATCAACAACCAGATCGGCTTCACCACCAATCCGGTGAATGCCCGTCCGGGGCCGTACTGCACCGACATCGCCAAGGCGATCGAGGCGCCGATTTTCCACGTCAACGGCGATGATCCGGAGGCCGTGGTTCACATCGCGCGCATCGCGACCGAATTCCGGCAGGAGTTTCAGCAGGACGTGGTGATCGACATGTTCTGCTACCGCCGCTTCGGACACAACGAGGGCGACGAGCCAGCGTTCACCCAGCCGCTGATGTACAGGCAGATCAAGGCGCAGCGCCCGACACGCGCGCTCTACGCTGACAAGCTGGCCGCCGAGGGCCTCGTGCCGGCCGAAGAAAGCCAGCAGATGGTCAGCGAATTTCAGGCGCTGATGGCCGATGAATTCGAAGTCGCGCAGTTCTACAAGCCGAACAGCGCCGACTGGCTCGGTGGCGCCTGGGAAGGGCTCAAGCCCGCCGAAAAGGGGCCGCGCCGCGCCAAGACCGGGCTGTCGACCGAGCAGTTCGATGCGCTGGCAAAGGCGCTCCCCGGTATCCCTGAAGACTTCAACCCGAACAGCAAGGTCGTCCGCCTCATGGACGCCAAGAGCAAGATGTTTGACAGCGGTGAGGGCTTTGACTGGGCGACGGCCGAGGCCATGGCCTTTGGCTCGCTGCTGATGGAGGGTGCACCGATCCGCTTCTCCGGGCAGGACGTTCGCCGCGGAACCTTTACCCAGCGTCATGCCGTGCTGACCGACCAGAACACAGAGGCGACCCACACCCCGCTGACCACGCTGTCAGCCGATCAGGCACGACTGGAGATCATCGACTCTCCGCTGTCCGAGCTGGGGGTTCTGGGCTTTGAATACGGCTATTCGACCGCCGAGCCCAAGGCGCTGACGCTGTGGGAAGCGCAATTCGGCGATTTCTCCAACGGTGCCCAGATCATCATCGATCAGTTCATTTCCTCGGCCGAAGCCAAGTGGCTGCGGATGTCCGGTCTGGTGATGCTGCTGCCCCACGGCTACGAGGGGCAGGGCCCCGAGCACTCGTCGGCCCGCCTCGAACGCTATCTGCAGATGTGCGGCGAGGATAACTGGCAGGTCGCAAACTGCACCACGCCTGCGAACTACTTCCACATTCTCCGTCGCCAGCTGCGCCGGGATTTCCGCAAGCCGCTGGTGCTGATGACGCCGAAATCGCTGCTCCGTCATAAGCGCTGCGTGTCGTCCAAGGCGGACTTCATGAACGGTTCGACCTTCCACCGGGTGTTGCTCGAAGATCGGTCCTACGACAAGAAGCTGCAGAAGGCGGCAAAGCGCGTCGTGCTGTGCTCGGGCAAGGTCTACTACGACCTGCTCGAAGCCCGTGAGGCGCAGGGGCTGGACGACGTACACCTGATGCGGATCGAGCAGCTCTATCCCTTCCCGAGCATCGCGCTGAGCGAAGAGCTCGAGGCCTTCAAGCATTGCGAATTCGTCTGGTGCCAGGAAGAGCCGAAGAACATGGGCGCATGGACCCACGTTGACCCGTATATCGAAGACGTGCTGGAGCAGATCAACGCCCCGGCAGGTCGCGCGGGATACGCGGGCCGGACTGCGGCGGCATCGCCGGCGACCGGGTCCAACTCCCTGCACAAGAAACAACAAGCTGCCTTGGTTGAAGAGGCACTCACCGGTCCGATCAAGCGACGCTGATCGGCTCGAAACAGAAGGAAGACAGCGCATGGCTGTAGAGATTGTTGTCCCGGTTCTGGGCGAGTCCGTGACTGAAGCGACCGTTGCGCAATGGCTGAAGAAGCCGGGGGAAGCGGTGGCCGTGGATGAGCCGCTGGTGGAGCTGGAGACCGACAAGGTAACCCTCGAAGTGCCTGCGCCCGCCAACGGCACCATCGCCGCGATCAGCGTCGATAACGGTGCAACGGTCGAGGTCGGTGCTGTCCTGGGCATGATGGAGGCTGGCGACGCCCCTGCGGCGAAGGCCGAAGCCGCGCCTGCGCCAACGGCAGAGGCCAAGCCTGCATCTGCATCTGCGCCTGCACCCGCGCCCGCGCCCGCGCCAGCACCCGCGGCCAAAGCCACCCGGCTCATGCCCGAAGATGCCCTCAAGGCCGCAGCGGAAGGCATCTGGCCCGAAGGCCACGGCGGCGGTAGCCCCTCGTCTGCAGCGGCTGCGCCCGCCAGTGACGCCAAGGGTGGCGCTCTGCCACCCCGTAAGCCCGGCGGCCCCGAAGAAATCGTGCCTATGTCGCGCCTGCGCCAGACCATCGCGCGGCGGCTCAAGGAGGCCCAAAACACCGCGGCCATGCTCACGACCTTCAACGATGTCGACATGTCAGCGGTCATGGCGCTGCGGAAGAGCCATCAGGATGCCTTCGTGAAAAAGTACGGCATCAAGCTCGGCTTCATGTCGTTCTTCGCCAAGGCTTGTATCGCGGCGCTGCAGGAGCTGCCGGCCGTGAACGCAGAGATTTACGGCACCGACCTGATCTACAAGAACTACTACAACATTGGTGTGGCCGTCGGCACCGAGAACGGGCTGGTGGTGCCGGTAATCCGTGACGCAGACCGTATGGGCTTTGCCCAGATCGAGTCCACCATCGCCGATTTCGGCAAGCGTGCACGCGACGGCAAGCTGTCCATGGCGGAAATGTCGGGCGGCACCTTCACCATCTCCAACGGCGGGATTTACGGCTCCATGCTGTCGACCCCGATCCTGAACCAGCCGCAGAGCGCGATCCTGGGCATGCACCGGATCGAAGAGCGCCCGGTTGCAGTGAACGGTGAAGTGGTGATCCGGCCGATGATGTATCTGGCCCTGTCCTACGACCATCGCATCATCGATGGCCGCGAGGCGGTGACCTTCCTGGTGAAGGTTAAGGAGAACATCGAAGACCCCAGCCGGATGCTGTTCGAGGTCTAGTCGCGGTCAACCTTCGCGCTGTGCGCGGTTCAGCGCCTGATCGAGGTCGGTGATCAGGTCTTCGGCCAGCTCAAGCCCCACGCTCAGACGCACCAGATTGTTGGTGATGCCAACCGACCAGCGCTCCTCGTCGCTCAGCACGCGGTGGGTCGTGGTGGCCGGATGGGTCACCATGGATTTGCTGTCTCCCAGATTGTTTGAAATCCGGATCAGGTTGAGGCCATCGATGGCGCGGAAGGCCGAGGGCTGGCCGCCCTGGACCTGAAACGCGACCAGCGTACCGCCGCTGGTCATCTGCTGCCCGGCAAGCGCGTGCTGCGGGTGGCTGGGCAGGCCGGGGTAAGACACCCGCTCGACGCCCGGGTGGGTTTCGAGGAAGCCGGCGATCGTGGCGGCGTTGCGCGCCATCTGTGACACGCGCAGATCGAGGGTCTCCAGCGACTTTGCCAGCGTCCACGCGTTGAAGGGGCTGAGGCTCGGCCCGGTGTGGCGGACGAAGAACTGCAGATGTTCCTCGTAGAAAGCTTCCGAGCAGCAGACGGCGCCGCCCAGACACCGTCCCTGACCATCAATATGCTTGGTCGCCGAGTAGGTAACCACGTCGGCACCCCGCGGCGCGGCGCGCTGGACGGCAGGTGAGGCGAAGGCGTTGTCGACCACGAAGCAGACCCCTGCTGCCCGCGCAATGGCGCCGACGGCCGCGATATCCACCAGCGCAAGGGTCGGATTGGCCGGGGTTTCGCAGAAGAACACACGCGTCTGCGGCTTAACAGCCGCCTCCCACGCGGAGAGGTCGGTTCCGTCGACAAGGGTGTAGGTGATGCCGTGCCGGGGCAGCAGGCTGGTGATGACCTGCAGGCACGAGCCGAACAGCGCCCGCGATGCAACGACGTGATCGCCCGCCCGCAGCTGGCAGGCGAGGGCGGCGTACATGGCGGCCATCCCGCTGGACAGCGCAACGCAGCGCTCGGTGCCTTCCAGCGCGGCCAGCCGACGTTCGAACAGGCTGACGGTCGGATTGCCGTAGCGTGAGTAGATATAGCCCTCATCTTCGCCGCTGAAGCGGTCGGCGGCCTGCTCGGCGCTCTCGTAAACATAGCCTGAGGTCAGGTACAGCGCTTCAGCCGTCTCCCCGAAGCCGGAGCGGTCGAGGCCGTCGTGAACCAATTGCGTCTGGACCGACCAGCGGGAGCGGGCGGGGTGATCAAGCATGGGTGGAATGTCCGAAATCGCTTGGCTTGCGCCGTGATTTCGGTACCTTAGGCCTGAGGCGCTAATTTCCCACAAAAAAGCGAAATTTCGGCTGTATTTCTGCTGTTTGCAGTTTGGCGATGAAAAAATCTTTCCAAAACAGAATTGCGAGGAAATCAGATGCAGTTAGACGAGACTGACCAGAAAATTCTTCGGTTGATCCAGCTCGATGCCACGCTGCCGCTGGAAGAAATCGCGCGGCAGATAGGTTCGACCAAATCGCCGGTCTGGAACCGCATCAAAAAGCTCAAGGCGGCCGGCGTCATCGACCGTGAAGTCGCCATCCTAAACGCCCAGAAAATCGGGCTGACGGAGACGTTCTTCATCTCGATCCGCACCGACCAGCACACCAGCGACTGGCTGGGCCGGTTCACCGAGATCGTCAATGAAATGCCGGAGATCCTCGAGTGCCACCGGCTGACCGGCGACGTCGACTACATCATGAAGGTACGGGTGGCGAGCACGCGCGACTTCGACCTGTTCTACAAGCGCTTTATCGGGCGGATTAACCTGTTCAACGTGACCTCAAGCCTGTCGATGGAAGTGATCAAAGAGACCACGGCCATCAAGGTCTGATCGCGTTCAGATCCGGATAAGCCTCCTCGGTCAGCTGCCTTGGTCAGCCGCCGTTGAGCGGGTTGAAGAACAGGAAGGTCACGACGACGAACAGCGGCATCAGAATACCGCACGACCACAGCATGTAACCGAAGAAAGACGGCATCTTGATCCCGCGGTCTTCTGCGATCGAGCGTACCATAAAGTTCGGCGCATTACCGATGTAGGTCACCGCCCCCATGAACACGGCGCCCGCAGAGATCGCCAGCAGGGTGCCTGAAAGCTCACCCATCAGTTGCTCCGGATCACCGCCCGCGGTGTTGAAGAACACCAGATAGGTCGGCGCGTTATCGAGGAAGCTCGACAGGATACCCGTCGCCCAGAAGTAGGCCGCGTTCAGCGGTGTCCCGTCGGCTCGCGTTACCCCGTCGATGACCCAGCCGAGCGCACCCTCAGAGCCCGCGCGCAGGATCGCCAGCGCGGGAATGATGGTCATGAAGATACCGGCGAATAGGGTCGCGACCTCGATGATCGGGAACCAGGTGAAGCCGTTGAGCTTCCGGCTTTCGTTCGCTGTCAGGATCAGCGACAGCCCCGCCAGCCCCAGCAGGCCGAAGTCACGGATCAGGTTCGCGATCTTGATATCGACCCCGTAGAGCATGAAGTAGGCCTCGGTCCCCAGCGGCGCCGGCAGGTCAGCGGCAAAGCCGGAGTACAGGACGAACAGCACCACCCCGGCGAGCAGCAGCAGGTTCACGCTACCCTCCAGCCCGAGGCGCTCGCCTTCCTTGCCGGTCTCGATGTTGTTCATCGGCAGGGTCTCGCCTTCGCGGCGGCTCAGCACGGTGTCGACGATGTAGTAGAGCCCCAGCAGCAGCACCGACAGCATCAGCATCGGGAAGAACATCGCCGTGGTCGGCCAGAAGAAGCTCACGCCCTTGAGGAAGCCGAGGAACAGCGGCGGGTCACCCAGCGGTGACAGCGAGCCACCGATATTGGCGACCAGAAAGATGAAGAAGACGATGGTGTGGACGCGGTGCTTGCGGTGGTCGTTGGCCCGGCAAAGCGGCCGGATCAGCAGCATGGCGGCGCCCGTGGTGCCCATGAACGAAGCGAGCACGGTGCCAATGGCCAGAATGCCGGTGTTCAGCGCAGGCGTGCCGACCAGCGAGCCCTTTATCCGGACCCCGCCGGAAATGGTGAACAGGGCGAACAGCAGGATGATGAACGGCAGGTATTCGTGCGCAACGGTCTCCCACGCGAGGAACGAGGTCGTCCCCCAGCCGTAGACGATCATGCACGGCAGCAGGAAGGCGACGGCCCAACCCAGCGATATCTTGCCGAAGTGATGGTGCCAGATACGCGGCAGAAACAGCGGCATGAACGCGATCGATAGCAGGATGCCGACAAAGGGCAGGATCCACACCAGGTTCAGTTCGGCCCCGGGCAGATACTTGCCCTCACCACCGCCGGCACCATAGGCCAGACCAGCGGTCCCCAATCCGGCTGTCATCAGAAGGGTGAACAGGGCCAGGATAGAACGGCGGGGGCTGAAAACGCGGGGCATGGGGTTTCCTGAAGTCATTCGAAAGCGTGTTGCGTCCTTGAACTAGGACGTGCCGGGTTCGGATGCAACCGCCAGCCACTGACCCTTGTCATGCACTTCAACGCCGGAAAACCGGTTCTTGTAGTCCATGGTGGTCGAACCTTCGATCCAGTAGCCCAGATAGAGCTTGGAGAGCCCGACATCGGCGAGGTGCTCGACGGAATCGAGAATGCAGAAGGTACCCAGCGACCGGCGGGTGTCTTCGGTGTCGAAGAACGAGTAGACCGCAGAAAACCCGTCGGCCATGACGTCGAACAGCATGCAGGCGCGCAGACTGCCCTCGGCATCGCGCCATTCCAGCAGGCCACTCTCGACTGTGGTCTGCTCGATCATCATGCGCAGGTCATCGGGCGTCATCAGCGCCATTTCCGAATCACCGTGGCGGTGTCGGATGTAGCCGTCGAACAGCGTCCAGTGCTCGGTGCTGCACCGGGCAGGCTGTGCGCTGCGGCTCAGGTCGGCATTACGGCGCATGATCTTGGCCTGCGTCCGCGAGGGCCGGTGCCGGGCAACGTCGATGCGGGCCGACTTGCAGGCGTTGCAGGACGGGCAGGCCGGGCGGTAGGCGATCTCGTGGCTGCGGCGGAAGCCTGACCAACTGAGCTGATCGAAGGATTCGTCGTCGCCGAAATCCAGTGCGGTGATAAGTTTGCGCTCGGTCCGGTGGGGCAGGTAGGGGCAGGGCGCGGGCGCGGTCATGTAAAACACCCGTTCGATCTGCGACCAGTCTGTGCGCAGGAAGCTCTGGTTGGCTCTCGACATGGCCTAGAGAAGTGGCGGCTCTCATCCCTGCCGTCAAGATGCAGGACCGCGCAGTCTGACAACTGCCTGACCGACGGCCGCGTCAAAAACACGGCGAGATGCAGCCGGGGTTCAATTGCCAAGCCCGCCAAGGGCCTTTAGAACTGTGTCACACTGTCTTGAAATATCTCCGGGAGGACGTCCGTCGTCATGGGCGCAGAAAAGAAATTCGACAAATCGAAGCTGCCAAGCCGTCACACCACGGTCGGGCCAGAGCGGGCGCCGCACCGTTCCTACCTTCACGCCATGGGGCTGGGTGACGATGAGATCGCCCGCCCGCTGATCGGCGTTGCCACCACGTGGAACGAGGCCGCCCCCTGTAACATCTCACTTTCGCGTCAGGCGCAGGTCGTCAAGCGCGGGGTCGAGCTGGCGCAGGGTACGCCGCGCGAGTTTACCACCATCACCGTCACCGACGGCATCGCCATGGGTCACGAGGGCATGAAGTCCTCGCTGGTCTCGCGCGAAGTCATCGCTGACTCGGTCGAGCTGACCATGCGCGGGCACTGCTACGACGGTCTCGTCGGTCTGGCCGGCTGTGACAAGTCGCTGCCCGGGATGATGATGGCCATGGTGCGGCTCAACGTGCCGTCGGTCTTCCTTTACGGCGGGTCGATCCTGCCCGGCTCGTTCAAGGGCCGGGACGTGACCGTGCAGGATCTGTTCGAGGCTGTCGGCCAGCACGCTGTCGGTGCGATGAACGACGAAGATCTGCACCTGCTCGAGTGTATGGCCTGCCCTTCGGCCGGCTCCTGCGGCGCGCAGTTCACCGCCAACACCATGGCCTGTGTGTCCGAGGCCATCGGCCTCGCCCTGCCGCACTCGGCCGGCGCACCGGCGCCTTACGAGATCCGCGACACCTACGCCCACAAGTCGGGTGAGGCGGTGATGGACCTGATCGGGCTGAACCTGCGCCCGCGCGACATCGTCAACCGCAAGTCGCTGGAGAACGCCGCCCGCGTGGTCGCGGCAACCGGCGGGTCGACCAACGCCGGTCTGCACCTGCCAGCCATTGCTCACGAGTGCGGGATCGACTTCGACTTGCACGACGTCTGCGACATCTTCCGCGACACGCCTTACATCGCCGACCTCAAGCCCGGCGGTAAGTACGTGGCCAAGGACCTGTTCGAGATCGGCGGCGTGCCGATCGTGATCAAGGCGCTGATCGAAGGCGGCTACATCCACACCGACTGCATCACGGTCACCGGCAAGACCATCGGAGAGAACCACGAAGCCGTTGCCTTCCCCGAGGGCAACAAGATCGTCTACCCGGTTTCCAACCCGATCACGCCAACCGGTGGTGTTGTCGGCCTGCGCGGCAACCTCGCGCCAGAGGGCGCTATCGTGAAGGTTGCGGGCATGGCCAAGCAGCAGTTCACCGGCCCCGCGCGCGTGTTTGAGTGCGAAGAAGACTGCTTCGCCGCCGTGCAGAAGGGCGACTACGAAGACGGCGAAGTGCTGGTCATCCGCAACGAAGGCCCGAAAGGTGGGCCGGGCATGCGCGAGATGCTGTCGACCACGGCGGCGATCTACGGTCAGGGCCGCGGCGACAAGGTGGCACTGATCACCGACGGCCGCTTCTCCGGCGCGACCCGCGGCTTCTGCATCGGCCACGTCGGCCCGGAAGCGGCGGTCGGAGGCCCGATCGGCCTGCTCCGCAACGGTGACACCATCTCCATCGATGCCGTCGCGGGGACAATCGAGGTTGATCTCAGCGATGAGGAACTGGAAAGCCGCCGCGCCGACTGGAAGCCGCAGTCGCACAACTACAACGCCGGCGCGATCTGGCGCTACGCTCAAACGGTTGGTTCAGCCGAGCAGGGTGCGGTCTGTCACCCCGGCGCCAAGGGCGAAACCCACGTCTACGCCGATATCTGATTTCGGTCCTGTAGCGGCAGAGAGAAAGAGACGGGCCGGGCCCGCAGCGCCAGCGAGCGCCGGGCCCGGTTCCATGTGAGTTATGAAAGAACTGGTCAAATCCCTGTTTGGGACCAAGGACGAACAGAGCTCGGAAATGGGCGCTGTCTTCGCCGATATTGCCACCACCATCCGCGATGAGGATGAGGAGCAGGCGCAGATCGAGGCTGNGGATGACAAGGCCGAGGCGACCTTTGCGCCGTTTTCGCTGGAAACCGTGGAAACCGACGACGGNACGGTGCTCTATCGCATCGTGGGGGCTGAGGATATCGCCCAGTCGGACGACTACCTGCGAACCCGCAACGGGCAGGGCGGGGCGACCTCCTGGACCGAGCTGGTGCGGGGTGCGCTGCACCTCTCCGGGCAGGCGGAGATCCTCAACGATCTGTGGTTCCGATCGACAGACGAGCAGTTCATCGCCGAGACCGCCAATGCCGCCGACGCGGCTGCGGTCGCCGGGCTGGGGCAGGCCATGCACTGGGACCGCGCGATGATGGATGCGGCCATCGACTGGGCGCAGCAGCAGGGGTTCTGGGGCTAAGCCGTTCCAGCCGCCCCTAAGGCGTCCAGGTCTTCAGTTGAAGAGAGTGAGTGTCAGGCGAATTCGGCCCACACCGGCGTGTGGTCCGAGGCTTTTTCCTGCGCGCGCGGGCTGCGGTCGATGCCCGCGCCGGTGAGCCGGTCGGCGGCTTGCGGTGAAGCGAGGATAAAGTCGATCCGCCAGCCGTGGTCCTTGTCGTAGGCCCCGCGCTGATAATCCCAGTAGGAAAACTGCCCCGGACGCGGGTCGAAGACCCGAAAGCTGTCGGTCAGCCCGAGGTTGAGCAGCCGGTAGAAGCGATCCTTGCTCTCCGGGCGCCCGAGGGCATCGCCGGCCATGGCGCGCGGGTCGTAGACGTCGGCATCGGTGGGAATGACGTTGTAGTCACCGCAGAGAACGAAGGGCTGCTCGGTGCGCAACAGCGCCTGAGCGTGGTCGATCAGACGGTCCATCCACGCCAGCTTGTAGTCGAATTTTGGCCCCGGCACCGGATTGCCGTTGGGCAGATACAGGCCCCCGACGATAAAGCCGGCCTCGGTCTCGACCTCGACGTAGCGGGCCTGCTCATCCTCGGTATCTCCGGGCAGGGCGCGCAGGCGCGTGGTGATTGGTGTGCGGGAGAGGATGGCAACCCCGTTGTAGCTCTTCTGCCCGACGACAGCGGCGTGGTAGCCTGCGGCCTCGATCTCGGTGATGGGAAACTGCTCGTCCTGGGCTTTGATTTCCTGCAGACACACGACATCGGGGCTGAACGCCGCGAGCCAGTCGGTGATATTGGGCAGGCGCGCCCGGATGGAATTGACGTTGAAGCTGGCGATTTTCACGCGGGCAGCACTCAGAATACGCTGAACGAGGTGCCGCAGCCGCAGGACGCGGTGGCGTTCGGGTTGTTGATTTTGAACGCTGCGCCGATTAACTCGTCGACGAAATCGACCTCGGCCCCGATCATGAATTCCATGGACGTGTCGTCGACCAGCAGCTTGACCCCGTCGGTCTCGAACACGCGATCATCGCCCTGCACAGCGTCGTCGAAGTCAATCTTGTACTGGAAACCCGAGCAGCCGCCCCCCAGCACCGAAACGCGCAGATGCAGCGCCGGATTGCCCTCCAGCTCGCGCAGGATCTGGACCCGGGCGGCGGCGGCGGCGGTGAGGATGACAGTCCCGCTGTCTTCTGGTCTATCCAAAGGCATTCTTTGAGAGTAGGCAGGGACGACCCATCCTTCAAGTGTGAACTCGGTAAATCCGGATCAAATTGAGATGTCAGCCCTAGCGCCCTTCGCCGTCGAGCCTGACCAGACCCGCGGCCGCGCCCATGGCGAACCCATGCCCGACGGCGGTGAACGCGCACCGCACCAGCGGGATCGGGATCGCATCATCCACAGCCGGGCCTTCCGCAAGCTGCTCTACAAGACTCAGGTTTTTGTCAGCGATGAAAACGACAGTCTGCGCACACGCNTGACCCATTCCATGGAGGTGGCGCAGATTTCGCGCGATATGTGCCGNGCGCTGGAACTGAACGAGGATCTGGGGGAGACCATCGCGCTGGCCCACGATCTGGGTCACAGCCCNTTCGGTCACAGCGGGGAGGACGCGCTGTCGGACTGCCTGAACGAGCGCGGTCTGCCGTCCTTCAATCACAACCTGCAGACCCTGCGCATCGTCACCGGGCTGGAGCGGCGCTACGCTGCCTTCGACGGCCTNAACCTGTGCTGGGAAACGCTCGAAGGCATCGCCAAGCACAACGGCCCCGTTCACGGCGATCTGGCCGTGGAGATGGAAGCGCTGCTGGGCGACTTCGACCTCGAACTGCACACCCACGCCTCGGCCGANGCGCAGGTCGCGGCGCTCTCGGACGATATTGCCTACAACACCCACGACGTGGATGACGGCCTGCGCGCCGGACTGCTGGATTTTGANGCGCTGTGGGAGGTGGCCTTGCCCGCGCGGGCGCTGGCGGCAATCGACCGCGATTTCCCTGGCCTGCCCGCCGACCGCCGCGCTTTCGAGGTCGCGCGCCGCATGATCTCCGAACTTGTGGGGGACGTGCTGACCCAGAGCCGGCTGCTGCTGGCACAGAGCGGGGCGCAGTCTGCGGCCGATGTCCGGTCGCTCGAAACACCGGTGATCGCGTTTTCGGCTGCCATTTTTGCGGATCTGCAGGAGCTGCGGGCCTTCCTGTTCCACCANCTNTACCGCCACCCGCAGGTCAACCGCCGCCGCAAAAAGACCACCCAGATCATCCGCGACTTATTCGAGCTTTACGACGCTCGGCCCAACCTGCTGCTCGGCGAGGCGGGCATGGCAGAGGCGATGGATAACCCGGTTGCCCGCGCCGGTGTGGTCACGGACACTATCGCCAGCATGACCGANAAAGCCGCCATCGAAGAGCATCGACGACAGTTCGATCTCTACAGCGTCGACTGAGGCGCCCGCCCGGGTTCGTCAGAACCCGCCCTTCGCCCGTNGTGCCCGGTGTTCAGTTACCCTTGCAGAATTTCCCGCAGACCCGCTACACCGCCACTGATTAGCACTTGCCAAGGCCGCCCCATGAACCTGTTCGCCACATTTGAAAGCCGGTTGAGAGCCCACCTGAACGCCATGGTCACCAAGGGCGACTTGCCCGAGGGCCTGCCCCTCAATCGTGTGACGGTGGAGCCACCCCGCGACGTCAGCCACGGCGATTTTGCCACCAACGCAGCCATGGTGCTCGCCAAGCCCNCGCAGACCAACCCGCGCGCGCTCGCCGAAGCCTTGGTCGCGGAGATCAGCGGCTGGGATGAAGTTGCGAGCGCTGAGATCGCCGGGCCGGGTTTTATCAACCTGCGCGCCACCGAAGCCGTCTGGCACGACCTGCTGCGCGCCATCCTGCAGGACGGGGCGGGCTATGGTAGCTCCAAGCTGGGGCAGGGCAAGCCGGTCAACGTCGAGTATGTTTCGGCCAACCCCACCGGCCCGCTGCATCTGGGCCACGCGCGTGGGGCGGTCGTGGGCGACGTGCTGGCGGCCCTGCTTGAAAAGGTCGGCTTCGACGTGCTGCGCGAGTACTACATCAACGACGCCGGCGCGCAGGTCGAGGTGCTCGGTCGNACGGCCTACGCCCGCTATCTCGAGGCGCTGGGCGAGAGCATCACCCTCGAGCCGGGGCAGTACCCCGGCGCCTACATGATCGATTGTGCCAAGGCGATGGTCGAGCGCGACGGTGATCAGTGGCTGGGTCGCCCGGAAGCGGAATGGCTGCCGGTGTTCCGCGATTTTGCCATTGCCTACAACATGACCGTAGTCCGGGCCACGCTGGCGTCCATGGATATCGAGCAGGTCTACACCAGTGAGCGCAGCGTCGTTGAAGCTGGCGGGGTCGAGGCGGCGGTCGCGCACTTGACCGAGCTGGGGATGATGTACCGCGGCATTCTGGAGCCGCCCAAGGGCAAGAAGCCCGACGACTGGGAAGAGCGCGAACAGCTGCTGTTCCGCTCCACCGACTTCGGCGACGACGTCGACCGGCCATTGCAGAAGTCCGACGGCTCCTACACCTACTTCGCTAACGACATTGCCTATCACTTCGACAAGTTCCAGCGCGGCTACGCCGAGCAGATCGATGTCTGGGGCGAGGATCATAAGGGCTATATCAAGCGCTCTCAGGCGGCGTTGCAGGCGATTTCCGACCAGCAGGCAGCGCTGGAGGTCGTCATCTGCAACATCGTCAAGGTGTTCAAGAACGGCGAGCCGGTGAAGCTGTCCAAGCGGGCAGGGAACATCGTCACGCTCGAAGACATGGTGCGGGAGATCGGAGCTTCGGCGCTGCGATTCATCATGCTCACCCGCCGAAATCACGAGGTTCTGGAGTTTGATATTGCCGAGGTTACGGCGGCAACNAAGGAAAATCCGGTATTTTATGTACAGTACGCACATGCNCGTATTTCCAGTGCGTTACGGAAAGCAGCTGAGGTCTTTACGGATTCGCGAATCGATGATAGATCATTATGCGATGCTGAGTTTGCTCACCTGCAGACACATGAAGAACAGCGGCTCATTTCTGCCGTTGCTCAGTTCCCTCGATTGGTCGAGAGCGCCGCTCTCGCGCGGGAGCCGCACCGTGTGGCGTTTTATTTGAGTGACCTGGCCGGGGCTATTCACGGGCTCTGGGCTGCGGGAAATGTAAATCCAGCGCAAAGAATTGTTGTTGATGACGATCTGCCGCTCACGCAAGCACGCCTTGCGCTGATTAGAGCGGCCCAGATTACATTAGCGACCGGGTTGCGCCTGCTCGGTGTGGTTCCGGTCGAGGAGCTGCGCCGTAATGAGCAAGAGCTATTTTGAACAGCGGATTTTTGGACAGAACACGCCAGAAGTCGCATCAGAACAGGCCCCTGAAACCTCTGTTGGTGACCAGCCGCTGCCTGCACCGCAACAGCCGGNGCCATCCGATGCTGTGCCATCCCAGCCTTACCGGTTTGGTGCGGCCGCGCGGGGGGAGCATCCGCCCATAGCCTCGCAGGCCTATGAAGACCGTGTGCAGCAGCAGGAATGGTCGGCTGCTGAAGAACTGCGCAGCCGCATCGGCATGTCCCACCGCGAGCGTGCGCGCCTCGAACGCTCCCTGCAGTGGGAGCCGGCATCCGACGCCGATATTTCGCCCGAAGAAACGCCTTACCTCGGGCAGGTCAACGCCAGCGACGCTCAAGCCAGCGACGCGCCCTATCCGCACGGGACACCCCAGCCCCACATCACACCACCGCAGACAACCGAACCACAGCCGACGGAGCCGACCATCGGTCTCCACGCCGCCCCCACGGCCGATCACCACANGCTGAACCCCTACACGACGGCCTCCGACACGCCGAACCCTGACCATGCTGGGCCGACCGCCACCGGCGCGGTGGCAAGCGGCATGGCCTACGATGATGACGAAGACGCCTACACCGAACAGCCCTTGAGCGAGACCATGCCCGCGCAGGACCACGTCTATTCGGATGCGCCCGCCACAACGGACACCTATGGCGTCAGCACCGAGCAGGTTCCTGAGGCTGCCGTGACCGAGCCTCGCATCGCATCGGCGACTGGTGTGCGCCCTGGCGCGCGCGTCGACCTTGCCGACCAGAGGACAGGGACCAGCACCGTGCCATTCTTGCAGGTGCGCGCGGAAGACCGCATGGGCGTCACTTCCGCAGAAACCGCTTCACTCACGCAGCCTGAGGCGAGGGACAAGTCGGNCCGCAACCCGCTGGCGCTGGCATTCCTGCGGCGCAAGCAAAGCGGTGACCAGCACCATCGACGCCCCGCCCCAATGACAGCGGCTGCCGCGCTCGCCAACCAACAGGCCCAGTTGCGGCAGACACAGCGCACTTCGCCTTTCGGATGGCTGCGCAATGGCGCCTTCGCGCTGCTCGCCTTGTTCGGTCTGGGCGTGATCATGTCAGTGAGCTATGCGGGCTTCCAGCGGCTGGGCAATCCGGANGCCGGTAGCGATATTCCGGTGATCAGCGCGCCCACCTCGCCGATCCGTGTCACGCCGGAACAGGCCGGGCTCGACCCGGACTTCGCTCAGGGCCGGGTGTTCGAGAGCGACCTCAGCATCATGAACCAGCCCAGCGGCGATATGGCCCTGTCCGACGACCGCTACGCGGCGGCTGATCAGGAAAGTCCGACACTGCAGTTGGGCTTTGGCACGGATACGAATGCCCCATCCGGTGCGACGGACCGCTTCGACCCGGTCAGCGACATCATCGAAAACGCTGCGCTGTCCTCGCCGCAGATGCCAGCGCCGACTGTGCCGCTGGTACCGGACAGCAACCCAAGCGCGCAGGCGACAACCGTTGCGGTGAACGGCGCTGCGGACAGGGCTGAGGTGACGCAAAACAGCAGCAGTCTCCAATTCCTGCTCCAGGACAATGCAATTGCCAACGAAGCCAGCGCTACCGCTGCCGCTGGTTCGGGTACAGTAGGCGCCAGCATCACACCGCCTGAAGCGGCCGTGGCTTCGCCGGGCACAAGCTCGACCCNCGACGATCTTACGCCGCTGGCCAACGCTATGAACGACCTCCCGCTGCCCGCCTTACCCCAACTTCGTGGCGAAGTGACAGTGCCGCGTCAGGCCACTGTCATCCCGGTGCAGGCTGCTCCTGTTCTGCAACCCACACCGTCAACTACCGTTAATATTTTGGGCACGGAGACAGCAGCGCTGAGTGCGGGTTCCGTGCGCGGTTCAGCGACGACGGTCGTTGCCATCGATCCCGCTTCGGGCCAGCCGACCACGCCACAGGCGCCGANCCTGACCGGGGCCGCTGTTGTCGCGCCCTTCGGCATCCAGCTTGGCGCCCTGCGCTCTGAGCAGCAGGCTGACGCCCTGTGGCAGCGCCTGACGCAGAAATTCCCAGGCTTGCTCGGCAGCCTTTCGCACCGTGTGGTTTCCTACGATTCCGGCCCGCGCGGCGTGTTCTACCGCCTGCAGGCCGGTCCCATGCCGACCAAGNCGACAGCGCAGGATTTCTGCGTGCAGCTGAAGNGTCAGGGGCAGGACTGTATTTTCGTGCGGGGGCAGTCCTGAGACGCTGAGGTCGCCTCCGTGCCACAGNTCATCTAAATCGGACTTATCCCCAGCGGTCTGAATTCCCATCCGGGTTGCTTTGGCCTATGACCACGGCATGGAAAATTCGTCGCATAATGCTGAAACGAATCCGGACTTCGAAGACGACGGTGGTGCCCCGGAAGCTCAGGATGNGCTGATTCTGAGGCTCGAAGGCTATGAAGGCCCGATCGACCTCCTGCTGGACCTCGCCCGTGATCAACGGGTCGATCTGGGCCAGATTTCGATCCTCGCCCTGGTCGANCAGTATCTGCAGTTCATGCGGCTGGTGAAGCGCAAGCGCCTCGATCTCGCCGCCGAATACCTCGTGATGGCGGCCTGGCTGGCCTACCTGAAATCCAAGATCCTGCTGCCGTCCACGGCCGAAGAGTCGATCGCAGCAGCCGAGTCAGCCGAGGCCATCGCCTTTCGTCTGCAACGGCTTGCNGCGATGCAGAAGGCNGCGGCCGATGTCTTCGACCTGCCAGCGCTGGGCGAACGGCGCTTCGTGCGCGGACCAGCGCTGGAGATCAGCCGCAAGACCGAGCGCCGGCTGGATGTCGAGCTCTACCACCTGCTGCGGGCCTACGCGTTGGTGCAGAACCGGCACGCAGGCGTTGAGCGTGCGGTGCGGAAGATCCCGGTCTACAGCCTCGAAGACGCTGTCAAGAATCTGGCGCGGCTGGTGAACCGGCCGATCCCGGCGTGGCGCACGCTGTCGTCCTTCCTGCCGATCGAGCTCAGCTCGCCCGCCAAGCGGCGTTCGGCGCAGGCGTCATTCTTTGCCGCCAGTCTGGAGCTGGCCCGCCGCGGGGAAATCAGCCTGCGGCAGGACGGCGCCTTTGACGAAATCTACCTGCGCACACCCGAGGGGCGTGCGTTTGANCAAGAGGAGAGCGGCGCTTGAGCGACTTCAATTCCCTGCGCCTGATCGAGGCCCTGCTCTTCGCCTCCAAGGAGCCGGTGCCCGTTTCCCTGCTCGCAGCACAGCTGCCCGAAGGGGAGGACGTCGAGGCGATCCTGACCACGCTGCAGTCGCACTACGCCAACCGCGGCATCGTGCTGGAGCAGGCCGGTAAGTCCTGGGCCTTCCGCACCGCNTCTGACCTCGCCGGGGATCTCGCGCTCGAACGCGTCGCCAGCCGGCGGCTNAGCCGGGCGGCCATGGAGACCATGGCGATCATCGCCTACCACCAGCCCGTGACCCGTGCCGAGATCGAAGACATTCGCGGGGTCGCCGTCGCCAAGGGCACGGTGGATACGCTGCTCGAAGCCGGGTGGATCAAGCCACGTGGCCGCAAACAAACGCCGGGGCGACCATTGATGTGGGGCACGACGGACGAGTTTCTCGACCACTTCGGCCTTGCCAGCGTCAAGGACCTGCCCGGCATGGAAGAACTCAAGTCTGCCGGCCTGCTGGACCGGCGCGAAGGGCTTGCATCATTGCCAACGGGGGACGACAGCGATGAAGACGAAGTCNAGACGGAGCTGGAGCTCGAACTCGAACTCGGGTTCGAAGAAAGCGGGGAAGGCACCGAACCTGGCGGCACGGCGGAGGTCATTCAACTCGATCAGGCGCGCAGCTGAGCGCGTTGCGACGGGCAAAGCCGGGCGCAGCTGATCCGTCTCTCGGTCACTCCGGCCCCCGGCCGGGTAGCCGCCAACCCCTTTAAAGAGTTGCACCGCTCCCCTTTAGCCCCATATCATGGAGCGAATTGGGCCTCGCTGCGTGCTCTGGCTCGTTAAGAANAATTCGGAGGAAAAACCATGGGTCTTGGTGGTCTCGGAAACCCCATTGTATTGCTGATCCTGCTGNTGATCATTCTGCTGGTCTTCGGTCGGGGACGCATTCCCGGCCTGATGGGTGACATGGCCAAGGGCATCAACGCATTCCGTTCCGGCCTGCGTGAAGGCAAGGAAGAGGAAGCTGAAGCCGCTTCGACGGCGACCGCTGCGTCTGAGCCAGAACCTGCGAAGACCATCGAGCATGATGAGACCGCAGAACCGGTCCAGCCTGCTGCCAAGAAGAAGCCAGCAGCGAAAAAGCCNGTGGCCAAGAAGCCGGCTGCGAAGAAGCCTGCTGCGAAGAAGGCAGCCCCCAAGAAGACGACGGCGAGCAAGGCAAAGTAGGGCGAGGTTCATCGCGCTCTACCCTTCTTTTTTCACCCGCTCTCCTGCCGTCCTGTCATCGCTCACTGAAGCCGTTCGAGGGTAAGCCGTGTTTGGTCTAGGCATGACCGAAATGATCGTGATCGGNGTGATCGCTTTGCTGGTCGTCGGTCCCAAGGATTTGCCCCGGCTGTTCAAGGGCATCGCCGGTTTCATGCGCCAGCTGCGTAAGCTGACCCGTGAATTTCAGGGCGTGGTCAACGACATGATCCGCGAAAGCGACCTCGACGACCTGCGCAAGGAAGCCCAGGACCTGCGCAGCGATATCGATCCGACGCAGGACCTGCGCGACGCCATGCGCGAGACCGAGAACGAGATCAACGAAACCTCGAGCGCGGTCTCCAAGCCGTTCTCCCAGGTCACAACCAGCAGCGAGGCTGCCGGCCCGGCCGATACCCCTGAACCAGCACCGACCTCTGCNGCCGCAGCAATGAAGACCCCGGCGGTCAAGAAGGCTGCACCGGCAAAGAAGACTGCACCGGCAAAGAAGACTGCACCGGCAAAGAAGGCCTCGTCCGCGAAGAAAACCACGACCGCCGCCAGCCGGTCGAAGGCGTCGGACTGATCCATGAGCGCTGAGGGAAACCAGCCGCCCAAGGGCTTGGGTGCCGTCGCTGGACGGATGCGGTCGATGTTTCAGCGCCGGGGCAGGGCCGAAGCGACGGCGGCGGCTGTCGAACCTAAAGGTGAAGCACAGATTGATACTGTCATTGGCACGACCGANGACCCCAGTCAGGCGCCACTGATGGAGCACCTGCGCGAGCTGCGCCAGCGTGTGTTCATCTACATCGTCGTGTTCTTCGTGCTGACCGTCGGCGCGTTCTTCCTCGCTCGGCCGATCTATCTTTTCCTTGCCGAGCCGATTATCGCCGTGTTCGAGCGCAACGGACTGCCGACGGTGTTCATCGTGACCAGTCCGTTCGAGAAGTTCTTCGCCGACTTCTCACTGGCGCTGTTCGTCGGCTTTGCCATNACGCTGCCGGTGCTGCTGTTCCAGATCTGGCGCTTCNTCGCGCCGGGCTTGTACAGCAATGAGAAGGGGGCGATGCGGCCGTTCCTGATCGCTTCGCCCATTCTGTTCGCGACGGGCATAGCCTTCGTCTACTTCGTGGTCATGCCGATGGCCTTCACCTTCCTGATCGGCTACGCGCTCAACGGTGGCGAATTCAATATGTCGCGCTCGGAGGCCGAGTTTCAGGCGGTGCTGGAGACCTACCGCGTCGCCACGGCGACCTTTCTGGGCATGGACCCAGCCGAGGCCGGGCGAGAGGCCTTCGTTGCCGCAGGGGAAGCCTACCGCTCCGCCCTGCGCGATATGGCCCAGCTGCGGCCACTGGACAAGGTCAGCATCGACCCGCAGACCAAGATCGCCGACTACCTGCGCGATTCCATGCGCATGCTCATTGGCGGCGGGCTTGGCTTCCAGTTGCCGGTCGCGCTGACGCTGATGGTGCGCTCGGGGCTGGTGTCGACCAAGTTCCTCAAGCGGAACCGCAAGTTTGCCGTCCTGATCCTGTTCATCCTCTCCGGGGTGCTGACCCCGCCGGACATCATCTCACAGGCCATGCTCGGCGGTCCCATGTATCTGCTCTATGAGGCCGCGATCTTTATCGGTGGGCGGATTGAGACCTATCAGCGGGCGAACAACCCCTACTGGGCCGACGACAGCGCCGCCGACGAGAACGANAACCAGATTTTCGACGCAGCGTCAGACGACGGGGAGGGGCAGGCGGCTTCGGCATCGGAACCGGAACCGGAACCGGCAGCTGCGGCGCTAAAGCCCAAAATCCTGAAGACAACCCCGAAGCCGTCGGGGGACGAAGGGCTGCTCAAACCAGACCCGGATGACGACTAGGGTGCGCCGAGCTGCTGTACGTCGCGGTTTGCCCGGCTGGCGGCTTCTGACGCGCGGAGGGCTGCGCCTGATCACAGCCTTCGTGCTGTCAGTGCCGCTTTTGTTTGCCGGGGTGCAGGCATCGGCGCAGGCTCAGACGCCTTCGGATATTCCGCTCGAAGACCAGTTCGAGGTCATGCTCGATGCGCTGCTGGCCGGGGACGACCCCTTCGATCAGCTGCCGCAATCGGCCGCTGATATCCTGCGTTACGCCGAGGGCTATCCCAGCCGCGCTTACTTTCCGGAGGCCTACGGCGCCCATCTNTACAGCCTCAGTCAGCAGGCGCTGCGCAGCGCCGCTGGTGCACAAGCCCCCCCGGCGGCCCAAGGCTTTGACTTTCTGAAGCTGGCTGCCCTGACCGGCTATGCGCCCGCTCAGCTCGATCTGGGNGCNCGGCTGGCGCTGGGCGATGGCCTCGGGCAGGATCCGGCGCAGGCGCGCATCTGGTTCGAACAGGCGGCTCAGTCCGGGCTGCGCGATGCCCAGTTCAACCTCGCGCTGATGCTGGACCTCGGGCAGGGCGGGTCGACGGACCGGACGGCTGCGGCGGAATGGTACCAGCGCGCAGCCGAGGCCGGTGACANGGCCGCGCAGTTCCGGCTCGCGACCCTCTATGAGCGCGGTGAAGGTGTCGCACAGGACTGGGCGCAGGCGGCGGCATGGTATGCCCGCGCGGTCGAGGGCGGTTCGGCGGAGGCGGCCTACAACCTCGCCATTCTCCATCGTCACGGAAGAGGTGTGGCCATCGATCCTGAACGGGAGCAGGCCCTGCTGGCACAGGCAGCGCTGGCGGGCGATGCGCCGGCACAGACCGCGCTGATGGAGACGTTCTGGGCGGGGCTCGCCAACCGGCTGTTCAGCAGCTGGTCGACGGACGAGGCGCAGAGCCGCGGAGATCAGTAAAGCCGCTGGTTTTCCTGCAGGTAATCACGCGCTTCCATCAGGATACCGCGCCGGATCAGGGTCGGGTCGACGGCGTAGTCCGCACCCAGTTCAAATCGGGTCATGGCCTGAAACAGCGTTTGTGCGCGGGTGAAGTNCAACCGCCCTTTGTCGTCGAACAGCGCGATATCGTCGTCGATTGAGTCAAGCCCGAGTGCAGCGGCCAGCGTCGCAGCATAGGCCTCCGAGCGATTGATCCCGCGCGGACAGTAGAGCAGCGGCCGGCTNCAGGCTTCCAAGGGCGTCCGTTCAAACCCGTCGCCGGGCCGGGTCAGGGAGTAGGTAATCACCTTATCACCGACCTGCCGCTGGGGCTGGTCCGGCCCGATCACCACGTCTTCGGAGACCGGGCAGAAGCTGAGGCTGCCGATGCAGTCACCCGGCGGTGCATAGCGACGCGCCACCTCCCGCAACGTCAAGAGGTCATGCCGGAAGCGATAGATCCGCATCAGCCGGGCGAAGGCCCGGGCGGAATAGACCGGATCGACGAAAGCAGCGTGACCCGAGGCGTCGGCGCCGATCTGCCCCTTCCACTGCGCCCCGCCGGGGGTCTTGAGGCACCAGAAGTTGTTGATGCTGGNGCAGCGCCCCAGATTGAGCCGGTCGGCGGCGACGGCTTCGAGGGTGCCGGCTTCGGTCCGGCGATAGAGACCGTAAGGATCCAGTGCCGCCTGGCGGCCATCGCGCAGGAGGCCGGCGAAGTCCCGCGATCNCTCACGGGTTTCCGCCTGCTCATCACGGCAGCCGGTGAGCAGGATCAGCAGCGCTGTCAGAGCCAGAAACAGAATGGCAGCACGAACACAGGCTAAGGCACAGGCAGAGGCCTGCACCGCCGCTTGTTTTGTTGGCTCAAAGGATTTGGTCACCGCGTCCATAAAACCGAAAATAGTCTCCGTCTGTGTCGACAACGTGTCTGATAGAGCTTTCTTCCTGGCTTTCCCACTNCCGCCAAGCGCCAAAAGGAAGCCGGGCGCACCGACACGGGGCTTTCGCTGAATGCAAGGGTCGGTTGAGCGCCCTGCGGCAACCTTCAGTTTGAGTTTGTCGGGAAAACCGTCCATATCCCACTCCATGCATAAGTTTGCCAATCCGACCCGTTTCATGCGCTGGGCCGAGGCCAGCCAGCCGGTTCTGCTCGCCCTGGGTGTGCTGCTGGCGCTGGGCGGCATGGTCTGGGGCCTGCAGGTTCCGCCCGACGATGAAATGCTTGAGCTGATCAAGCCCTTGTTCGTGCATGTTCCCTCCGCAGGGCTGTCGCTGATCGTCTACGGCAGCATGTCGCTGGCGGCCTTCGTCGCGCTGGTCTGGCGCCACCCGCTGCCTGAGATCTACTGTCTGGCCGCCGCGCCGGTNGGGGCGATTGTGACCATCGTGGCGCTGGTTACCGGGGCGCTCTGGGGCAAGCCGACGCTCAACACCTACTGGGATTGGCGCGATCCGCGCATGGTGCTCGAGCTGCTGCTGCTGTTCCAGTATCTGACCTACATCGTGCTTGTGAGGGTGCTCTCGCAGCGTGACCCCGCGCTCGCGCGCCGGGTGGGGTCGATTTTCCTCGTNGCCAGCGTGGTGACGGTGCTGCTCTCTAAGTTCGTGACCGAGTGGTTTCTGGTGCTGCATCAGGCCTCCAGCGGCGCGAACTTGGTCCAGCTGACCGGTCGGGTCATCCTCAATCTGTTCGGGCGGGGTGAGGGCGACGAGGGCGGTANTGCNGCCGCCGCTGCTGCGGCAGCCGAGGACGACGGCATCGCCGGGGTCTATGTCCCGCCGCTGCTNATCACTATGCTCGGCACCTATCTGTTCTACATGGCCGTGGGCATCTGGCTGATGCGCTATGAGCTGATCCGCATGCGGTTGCGCTCCCTGCGCCGGCAGCAGGCCGCCGCGCACACCTTCATCGAAGAAGCGACGGGGACCTGAGCCATGTGGGATGATCGCAGCGTTGCCATCTGGGGCAGTTACGGCGCCGCCGTGCTGGCCATGATCGTCGCTCTGATCGGCGCGCGCTGGCTCCTGTCCCGCGCCCGTCGCGAGCTGCACGACCTCCAAGAGGACCGGGATCAGTGAGACGCTCCCGCGTTGGCAGTCGGCTGCTCTGGGTCAGCCTTGGTGCCATCCTCGCCGCCGGGGCCGTGCTGCTGATCGTGCTGTCTCTGCCCGGACAGCTCAACGCTTTCCGCACGCCATCGCAGATCGCCGCCGCCGAGCTGCCGCCGGGTAAGGTCTTCCGCCTCGGCGGTCAGATCGTCCCCGGCTCCTACAGCACCTCAGACGGCATCGAGCACCACTTCACCCTCGCCGACAGCGACGGCGGCAGCATGGCGCTGCGCTACAGTGGCGCCCTGCCGGACCTGTTCCGCGAAGGGCAGGGGATCATCGCCACCGGCACGCTGAGCGCTGCGGGTGACTTCGAGGCGAGCACGCTGCTGACCAAGCACGACGAGGCCTACGTCCCGCGTGAGCTGCGTGAGCACGGCGAAGCCGCCACGGACGGCGCCCCGCAATGATCGCCGAGTGGTCGCATCTGGCGCTGGTGCTGGCCCTGCCGCTGGTCGGGCTGCAGCTGTTGCTCGCCTTCCTGCCCGCCGCGCCGCTGGGCCTGAACGAAGCCCTGCGCGCCCGCGCGGTGCGGGGGACAGCGGTGCTGGGCGCCGGTCTGATCAGCCTGTCGTTTCTCGGGCTGGTCGCCAGCTTCGTCGCCGGTGATTTCAGCGTCAAAACCGCCTTTGAACACAGCCACAGCGCCAAGCCGCTGCTCTACAAAGTCTCCGGGACCTGGGGCAACCACGAGGGCTCGATCCTGCTGTGGGTGCTGATCCTGAGCCTGTTTGGCGGCCTGCTGGCCTTGACCGGCCGAGGGGGCGAGGCGCGCGGCGCTGCTTCCGCGCTGATAACCCACGCGCTGGGGGTGCAGGCGCTGGTAACGCTGGCCTTCCTCGCATTCACGATTTTTACCTCGAACCCCTTCGAGCGCATTTTGCCTGCGCCGACGGAGGGTCGGGGGCTGAACCCCCTGCTGCAGGATATCGGGCTCGCGCTGCATCCGCCGCTGCTCTATCTGGGCTACGTCGGGTTTTCGCTGACCTTTGCGCTGACCGTCGCTGCGCTGCTGCGGGGCGAGGCGGATCGAGACTGGGCGCGGCTGGTGCGGCCCTGGGCCCTGCTGGCGTGGACCGGGCTGACCGGCGGGATCGCGCTGGGCAGCTGGTGGGCCTACTACGAGCTGGGCTGGGGCGGGTTCTGGTTCTGGGACCCGGTCGAGAACCTCTCCTTCATGCCGTGGCTGACGGGTACTGCCTTCATCCACTCGCTGATGGTGGTGGAGAAGACCGGCGCGCTGCGGGTCTGGACGCTGTTCCTCGGCGTGGTCACGTTCGTGCTGGCGATCCTGGGCACCTTCGTGGTCCGCTCCGGGCTGCTGACCTCGGTCCACGCCTTTGCTGTCGACCCCAGCCGGGGGGTCTTCATCCTCGGCATTCTCGGGCTGACCGTGATTGGTGCCTTTGGCCTGTTCGTCTGGCGTGCGCCGCAGTTCCGGCCCGGCGGTGGTTTCGCTCCGGTGAGCCGNGAGGGCGCGCTGGTGCTGAACAATCTATTCCTGTCCACGGGCGCTGCGGTGGTGCTGCTCGGTACCTTCTTCCCGCTGATCGCCGAGGCCTTCGGCCAGCCGCTGAGTGTGGGCAAGCCCTACTTCGACGCGACCTTCCTGCCGTTCATGGTGCCGCTGATCCTGCTGATGGCGCTGGGGCCGTTCCTGCCATGGNAGCGCCTGCGCCGCGAGGGTGAGGCGGCCCATGCCCTGCGCCGACGCCTGCTGACCCTCGCGATCGCCGCTATCGGACTCGCAGCAGTGGTCACCGGCGTGCTGCTGTGGCTGAGCCAACCACGCCTATCGCTGCCGGTGATCCTCGGTCTCGGGCTGGCGGGATGGCTGGTCGCTGGTGGCGCCTCACGCCTGCTGCAGAGCCTGCGCGGGGGGCAGCGCCCGGGGTTGAGCGCCTGGGCCGTCAGCCTCGCCCACGCAGGCCTGGGCGTCGCCGTCTTCGGCATGATCGCCGGCTCGGCCATGGTGCAGGAACGCACCCTCAACCTGCAGGTTGGCGACAGGGCGCAGATTGGCCATCTGATCTTCCGCCTCGACGGCGTGCGAGAGCAGGGCGCAGACCCGGCTGCCGGCCGCAACTTCATCTCCGCCTTTGCCGATGTCAGCCTGCTGACGGCCGACGGTCGCGGGGTGCAGGCGAGGCTGGCACCCGAGCGGCGCTTCTACCCCGTGCGNGGGGACAGCACCACCGAAGCCGCGATCCGGACCACGTGGCTGGGGGATGTCTTCCTCGCCTTTAACACGCAGGCACCCAACGGCGGCTACGTGCTGACGCTCAGCTGGCGGCCGCTGATCCCGTGGCTGTGGCTGGGGTGTGTGCTGATGGTGCTTGGTGGGCTGTGCGGCCTCGCTGCCTCGATCCGCCGCCAGAGAAGGAGCGTCCGCCCATGACCCGCATTCTGGTGCGCCTCGCCATCATTATTCTTGGTACCGCCTCGATCCTGCTCATCGGCTCGCTGTTCTGGTTCGGCCTTAGCCCGCAGCGCGATCCGGCGCAGTTCCCGACCCAGACCACGGCGCTGGCCCCGGACCTCTCGGCGCTGGATCAGGCGACCCCGCTCCCAGGATACGAAGCGCTGGCTGATCTGGTGGCAGCAACGCCGAACGACGGGCCCTACGTGGTCAATTTCTTCGCCAGCTGGTGCCAGCCCTGTCGGTTGGAGCACCCCTATTTGCTGGCGTTCGCCGACGCCAACCCCGGGCGTCTGCTCGGGCTGGCTTACCGCGATGATCCGCTGGCCTCCGCCCAGTACCTGACCACCGACGGCAACCCCTACGCCGCCGTTGCATCCGACANGGACAGCCTCAATGCGCTCAACTTCGGGCTCACCGGTGTTCCGGAAACCTTCGTGTTCAGCGCCGAAGGAACCCTGCTGTTCCGTTCGCCCGGGCCGCTGGTCGGCGCGCTGCGCAGTCAGTTCGAAGCAGCTTGGGGGGCGGCGAGCCAATGATCCTGACCCCACCACGCAGCGCGTTGCGGCCGGTCANGGCATCTATTGCGCTGCTGGCCTTGCTGGTACTGACGCNGCTGCTCGCGCCCGCGCAGGCGCTGGGCCAGAGCCTCGAAGAAATCCGCGCAAAGGCGCTCTACAACGAGCTTCGCTGTGTGGTCTGTGCGGGCCAGAGCATCGCGGAGTCCAACGCCGAGCTTGCGCAGGACATGCGCGCGCAGGTCGACCGCCTGATCCTCGCGGGACAGTCTGACGCAGAAATCCGCAGCTGGTTTGTCGAACGCTATGGTGATGCGGTGCTGATGNCCCCGCCGCTGAATGCCCTGACGCTGGGGCTGTGGTTCGGGCCGGTGCTGATCTTCGTGCTCGGGCTGGGCATGACCCTGCTGGTGCTCCGGCGCGGGCAGGCGCGGCTGGGCGCGCGCGGTACAGACAACCCAGCCTCAGGTGATGATGACCAGCGGGGAGGGCGCTAGCCGATGCGCAGTCTCCTGCTCATGGCCTTTGCCGTGGTGCTGATCGGTGCGGGGCTGTACCTGAGCCTCGGTCAGCCCCGGCTGCTGTTCCAGCCCGCGCNGCTGATGGATCGAGGGATGTCGGGCAATGCCCCCGACCCCGACCGNGTCGCCGCCCTGAGCGAGCAGCTCAGCGGGGTCAGCGACGCCGACCGGCAGGCGGCGATCGAAGGCATGGTCGCCGGTCTGCGCCAGCGGCTCGAGCAGGACGGNGGCAGCGCCGAGGAATGGGAACGGCTCGCCCGGTCCTATGCCAATCTGCAGGATCTGGAGGGCTTGCGTTTCGCTCTCGATGGCCTGTTGCAGCTGCAGCCCGAAGACCCGCGCCTGCTCATGCTCGCAGCGCAGGCGGCTGCCGAAGCCGGGGACCGGGTCGCGGCTGCTGTGCTGTTCCGCCGACTTCTGCCGTTGATNGACCCAGATCATCCCCGCTATGGTGAGATCCGGGACCTGATCGAAGGCTTTGATACCGGAGAACCGGCGCAAGGCCCGGAATAGAACATTAGAAGTCCCTAATAGAAACAAGAGCTTGCTTTGGTCGGACCACTCAGAGTCGCAAAGGCACGGCAGNGTAGCCCAAAACGAGAACAGAGCATGAAGGTCGCAACGGCTGCATNTATGCGCATAGTTGTATTTGTTTTCAATAACTTAGTCGATCGCAGGTGCGTCGATGCGGGTTGATACNTCCGCCCAGCACCTCGCCACGGACCAGAATCCACGCCCGCTTCAAGGGGTACTCTGGACCCTGCAAGGCTCGGCTTTTTACAGCTTGCTGTTCATCTTTCCCAACCTCTGGGGCGAGGGCCTCAGCCCCTATCAGCTGGCGTGGTTTCGGTTCGTCGGCGGGTTTGTATCCCTGACCCCGCTGATGCTCTACTTCGTGCTCTCGGGTCAGTCGGCGCGGCTGTTGCCGACCCCGGGGTTGCTCGGTTGGCACGCCCTGCGGGCGGCCTTCGGCGCGCTGACCTTCCTGTGCTCGATCGTCGCGGTGCTCAACATCGATCAGGCTAATGCCTCGGCCATCACCATGACCTCGGGGGTGTTCACCGTGGCGCTGGCCATGCTGCTGCTGGGCGAACGGCCGAACCGGCTCGTGCTGCTCGCGGGGGTTATCGCGCTGGTTGGCGGGGTGGTGACAGCGGAGCCCAACTTCGGTGCGGTGGCGCAATTCGTCTCGCTTGGGGCGCTGGCGGCCTTCGGCGCGGCCTTCACGCTGGGTGCGCAGTTCACCATCCTCAAGTTCATCACCGACCGGGACAGTACCTTCATTCTGGTGGTCGGCATGGCGCTGTTCGGGTCGATCTATCTCGCGCCCTTTGCCCTGCTGAACTGGGAGCCGGTGAGCTGGTTCCAGCTGACGGTGTTTCTGGGGATGGGTCTGCTGGCCAATCTGGGGCAGTTGGGCAACGTCATGGCCTTCCGCCATGCCTCGGCCAGCTTCATCGCGCCGGTGAAGTACGGCGGCATTGTCATGACCATGCTGTGGGCCTTCTTCCTGCTGGGGCAGNTGCCGTCGCTGACGTTCTGGATCGGCGCCGGGCTGATCACGCTGGGCGGGCTGGTGCTGGCGCGCTCCCGCGGGAGCGCGCGCTAGCGCCGCGCGAGGTCGGCTCAGGTGTCGTCGAAAACGCTGACCGTGTAGGGCCGGACAACCGTGCCCTCGCCGATGATAGCCTCTCCACGCAGGCCCATTTTCGCGGCATCGTAGTCCGTGGGGCCGAAGTTCATCACGTAGAGCCGTCCGTCTGAGCGCCGCATGCGGATGTCTTCGGGCAGCTCATCGGCGGCGATCATCGCAGCGTCGAAAATCGGCGCCATGATGGCCTTCATCCCCTCGTAGTCGGGTTCGAAGCCCAGGTAGTGCAGGTTTTCCTGCCGCACGAAGGCCGCATCCAGCCCCGAGGGCAGGTGCGGTTCACGGCAGAAGCTGCCGAGCACCTCGACCGGGGGCTCGTTCGAGCCGGGTTCGGACAGCCCCATGATTCGCAGGTGCTCGACCCATGCCGAGGCCTTCATCGCCGTCCCGTNGGCCAGCTCCACCCNGATCTGCTGGCTCGGGCGCAGGCTCTCGACACGGTCGAGGAACAGGTCGGTCATCAGCGGTTCGACCGGAACGCCGTCCTCGCAGACCATGGGCTGGGGCATCCAGTTCAGGGTGCCATCGCGGGAGCCGGTGCGGCAGCCGAAGACGGTCGGCGCACCGGTTTCGCGCAGGAAGTCGACCACGTCAGCCTCCAGCACTGGGGCGCATGGGATGATGTAGGCGGGCAGGACCGCCATCCGGCTGGGGGAGACGAACTCGACGTTCAGGCCCATGCGGCGCAGGAAATGATACCAATTCGCCGTCTGGGCGTAGGCGTTCTGGTCCTTGCCCTGAACCAGCGCTTCGTAGGTGAAGGCCGCTTCCCAGTCGAAATACAGCCCCACGGTGTTGGACTTGTCGNCACCCGTCGCGTCGTTGCGGTCAACGAAGGTNAGCTTGGGCAGGTCATCGCGCAGGCTCTCGACCTCGACCGAGGCCCGGTCGGGGGTGCCGTCGGGCCGATTCAGGCCGGTGTGGTAGGTTTCCTGCGCCCATTGGGCCTGCCGCCAGCGGAAATAGGAGACGACTTCGGCGCCGTGGGCGATGGCCTCCAGCGTCCAGAACCGCACCGCCCCGTCAACGGGTGCGGGGTTCCAGTCGGCCCAGTTCACCGGACCGGGCTGCTGCTCCATGACCCACAGCCGGCCCGTGCGCGACATGTCGCGATAGAGATCGTGGTGCAGGGAGACGATGTCGGGGTGGCCTATGCGCATGTAGCGGTCGACTATGGCNTCACCGCTCATGCCCATGCGGCCGGCGAACTTCTCCACGAAGCCAAGCGGGTAGGAATCCCAGCTGGCGAAGTCGAGGTCACTGCTCACTGTCCAGTGGTCGAAGCCCATTTCGGCGACCATGAAGTTGTGGGTGATGAACATGTCTGCCCGACTGCCCGCGCGCAGGATATCGCACTGCTCGCGGTTGAATTCCGCCGTCATGTCGCTGAAAAAACGCCGGAAATCGAGCCAGTGTGCCGGCGCCGGTTCNGCGGTCAGCCGATTGGGCAGCTCGATTTCATCGAAGCTGCGGTAGGTCATCGACCAGAACACCGTGCCCCACTGCGCATTGAGCGCATTGATGTCGCCGTAGGCCTTGGCCAGCCACAGGTGGAAGGCNTCGCGGTCCTCGGGGCCATAGGACAGGGTACTGTCGTGGCAGCTGTATTCGTTGTCGGTCTGCCAGCCGATGATATGCGGGTTGTGGCCATAGCGGTCGGCCAGCGCGCGGGTGATCCGGCGCGACTGCTCGCGATAGGTCTTGGAGGCAACGGAGACGTGGCGGCGCGAGCCGTGCTTTTCCGGCAGGCCGTCTTCGCTATGCCGCAGCACGCTGGGGTAGGCGTCGGTTAGCCACTTCGGCGGCGTCGGNGTTGGGGTGCAGAGCACAACCTTCAGCCCGGCATCACCGAGGGTCTGGATCGCCCGGTCGAGCCAGTCCCAAGTGAAAACACCCGGCTCGGGCTCCATCCGCGCCCAGGCAAATTCGCCGATNCGCACTGTCGTCAGGCCNAGGTCTTTCATCCGTCGTGCATCGGCCTCCCANGTGTCCTCGGGCCAGTGTTCGGGGTAGTAGCAGACGCCAAGGCGGGGTTGGTTATNGGGCTGGTACATGGACTGGACTTCTTTCAGCTTTACGGGGAATTCGGGGTCGCGGACCGGTTCAGGACAGGGTCGCAGGACGCCGCGCAAGCCCGATCAGGGCCTGCAGAACTGGCGCGAGGATAGGCGGGGACAGACTGATTGCCAACACCAGCCCTCCGGTGGCGGGGCTGAACCCGCGCGCGGACAGCAGCGTGGTCTGGATCAGCAGGTACAGGATCAGGAACACCAGCAGGGCGGTGGCGGGCAGGGTCTGGCGGCGGCCATCGGGACGCCGCCCGAACAGCAGCGCGCTCGCCAGCAGACCGAAAGCCAGCACGGACAGTGCCGCAGCGCCCCGCCGTATCAGCTCGGCGGTCAACGCTGGNGGGGCGTCACCGGCGCTGATCTGCCGAAGCAGTGCCGCCGAAGACAGGGTATCGGCCCGGCTCAGCCGGTCGGCGAACATGGGCGCGACCAGCCCGCGCGGATCGGGCAGGGTGAGGGGAAGCTGGGTGCTGGCAAAACGCAGCGTGGTGGTCTGCCCGTCTGCCATGGTTTGCTGCACCTGNGCTTGGGTCAGATGCAGGGAAAGCGCCAGCGTGCCGGTGCGGCTCAGCTCGGCCCGCTCGGCCCGGATGATCAGTCGCTCGTCGGGACGGGTGAGGTCGATAACGGTGACGCNCTCGAACACCCCGGCCTCGCGGTGCTGCTCGACCTGCAGGCTCAGGCCCGGGACAAGCTCGATCGGCTGTCCCGCCGGGATGCGCAAGCGCTCGATCCCCTGCTGCTGGGCGAGGGCAAAGGCTTGCCGGTACTGGATCTGATTGAGCGGCACCAGCACGCTGGCACAGGCGAACAGCACCAGCGCCGCCACGAGGCTACCGCTTGCAATCACGGCTGCGTCGACCCGGGGCGCACGGCCTGCNGCGCGCAGCAGCAGCGTCGTCCCGGCCTCGTTGCGCTGAATACAGGCGAGGATGACCGCGATACCGAAGGCCAGCGGTGTCACCAGCTCGGCCATTTTCGGCACGATCAGCAGGATCAGGCCGCCGAACTCAGACAGGGACATGCCGGCGCGCAGTACCTCATCGGTCAACCGCGCCGCCTGTGAGAGCACCGCGCTGAGCGTGACCACGGTCAGGATCAGCCCGAAGATCGCCAGCAGGCGCAGGAGCAGGATGCGGTCAAGGTGCTGCATGCGGACTTTGCTCGGCTGCGGGATGCATTCGGGCGGACTGCATGGCTCAACCCTCGCCCGATGCGCGGGCGGACCGGGTGGCCNTCGAGGTTGCCACCAGCCACGCCTGCGGGTGGGCGTAGCGCAGCGAGGTCACAAGCCCGGCCTCGGCCCCGCATTCGACCAGCACGACGATGCAGCCGCCAAAACCAGCCCCGGTGATGCGGGCACCCAGCACCCCGCGGCCGAGGCAGGACTCCACCAGCGCGTCGACCTCGCGGGTCGATGTCTGGAAATCGGCACTCAAGGAATGGTGGGACTGGGTCATAAGCGCCCCGAACCGGGCCATATCGCCGGCGCGCAGGGCATCGCGGGCGTCCAGCACCCGCTGGTTCTCGNTGACCACGTGCNGCGCCCGGGCCCGCATGCGCNGGTCGGGCAGGGCCTCNACCTGCTCCATCGTTGCCGTGCGCAGGCTGGGCAGCCCCAANGCGCTCGCNGCGGCTTCGCACTGAGCCCGGCGCTCGTTGTAGGCGCCGTCAGTGAGCTGCCGCGACAGCCCCGAATGCAGCGTCAGAAAGCTGAAGCCGGCGGGCAGGGCTTCGAGGCTGGTTTCCATGGTCTTGGTGTCGAAGAAAAGCGCCGCGCCCGGCTTTCCGGTCGAGGAGGCCATCTGGTCCATCAGTCCGCAGTTCACGCCGACGTAGTCGTTTTCAGCGCGCTGGGCCAGGCGGGCGATGTCGACCGCGCTGACCTCGACCCCNAAGGCCTGCTGTCCCGCGCGGATGGTGGCGACCTGCAGCGCGGCTGAAGACGACACGCTGGCCCCGGTGGGGACCGTGGAGCCGATGGTCAGGTCCAGCCCAGCGGGAAGGTCGCTGTTGCTGTGCCCGGCCAGCGCCTGCAGCGCGCCGATGACGTAGTCCAGCCAGTCGCCGAANGCTGGTGCGGTCAGCGGGCGTTCGCGCTGGTCATCGAGGTTGAGCGACCGGGCGCGCACCAGCCCGCTGGCGTTACGGCTGTAGGCGATGTAGGTGCCAATCTCCAGCGCAACCGGGAAGACGTAGCCTTCGTTGTAGTCGGTATGATCGCCGATCAGGTTGACCCGCCCCGGCGCAAAGACCCCGCCCACCGGCTCGATGCCAAAGGCCTGCGCGTGGGCTGTGGCCACACTGGCGGCGTCGATGACGGGCGCGCTCATCCCGCGCTGTCCGGGTCGATCGCGCGCAGCGTGGCGGCGGCGTCTTCGGGCAGAACATCGACGAGGAACACGCCGGTAATCTGCTCGACCGAGGCGAGGAACTTGAATTTGTTCTCGCCCCGCTGCATGGGCCAGAGCTGGACGTGGAAGGGCCAGCTGCCTTCGAAGCCCTTGGGTGGCAGCGCGCACCACAGCACCAGCGGCGTGGTGCCGCCGAAGTGCCGGTCCAGCCGCTGCTGTGCGCGCTTGAGCGCGTGGGCGAAGTCGATCAGTGCGGCATCGCTCATTTCATCGGGCGCGACCACCCGCTCGCGCGGCAGAACCCAGGTCTCGAAGGGGTAGCGGGCGTATTCGGGGCAGAGCGCGACCGTGTGCTCCCGGTCTTCGACCACCAGCGCCGGGTCGGGGGCATGGACCAGCCGGGTCAAGGCCTGGTTCTCCATCTGCGCCCGCGCCTGCCGTTCGATCTGTGGGGGCAGGAAGGGAAAGGCGTAAATCTGCCCGTGTGGGTGGGGCAGGGTCACGCCGACGTGGGCACCCCGGCTCTCGAAGGGCATGACGTACTGCACTTCGGGCTGTGCTTGCAGCGCCCGGTAGCGGTCGGCCCAGGCCTGCAGCAGCAACGCAATCCGGTCGACAGGCAGGTCGTGCAGCGCGCCGCTGGGCTCGGTGGTGTAGACCACCACTTCGCACACGCCCTTGGCCGGTGGCCCATCGTCCTCGCCAAGGCCGACCGCGAGTTGGGCAAAGCCCGGCCAGCGGTTCTCGAACACTGCAATCTCGAAGTCGGTCACCGGGATCTCGCCGGGGTAGCCGTCGACAGCAACCGGCGCGAGCGGGTTGAAGTCCGGCGGTGGGTTNAGGGTGCGGGTGTTGCGCGAGGCGTTNTAGGCGACCCATTCCCGCCGCAGCGGGTGCCAGCGCAGATGCGGGTTCGGCGCGTAGGGGCCTTCAACGTCGTTGGTGACCCTGTAGTCGCGCGTTTCGCGGCTGTAGAGGTATAGCTGACGGCCGTCTGCTTTCCGGTGGTCGTAGCGGTGAAAATCCATCGCAGCAGGCCCGCTTTCAGTAGCGTATGATTGTTCTTGATTGCTTCCACAATTCAAGTGTGGCTGGGGCCTGTCAAGCCAGCTTTACCAGCCACGGCTCCGGGTTTCTTGGTAACGGGCGGTGCTGCGTGCGGACTTTACCATTCGAGCTGGTAGCGGATGCGGTTCTCGTAGGTTTGCCGGGCGGGGAGCAGGATTGAGGGAAAGCCCTCGTGGTTGGGCGCGTCGGGGTGTACCTGCGGCTCCAGACAGACAGCCTCGGGCAGGTGCTCAACCGCTCCGATATCGGACACACCCTCGGGCGCGGGCAGGCTGCCGCCGGGGTGGGTAAACACCTGGACGCCGGCCTGATTACTTCTCACCGCCAGTCGGCGGCCCATGTCNGGCACGGTCAGTTCGGCGTCNAAGTCCCGCTGTTCGGGCAGCANNAGAAATCCATCATAGCGCCCCTTGGCGACATCGAGGGTCTTGGCGCGGCTGAAGTTCATCCCGGCCTTGGCGGGCGTGCTGACTTCACCGGTTGGGATCTTTTCAGCATCGAGGGTCAGCGCGCCACTCGCCGGGACGCGCAGGCGATGGGCAGACAGCGGCCCGCCACCGGCAAGGTTCCAGTAGGGGTGATGGGTCATGTTGACCAGCGTGTCCCGGTTCGAGGTCAGGCTCAGGTCCAGTTCCAGCGTATCGCCGGTCTCATTGAACCGGTAGCGCGCCTGCAACTCCCGGCGCCCGGGGAAACCATCGGTGCCGTGGGGCAGGTCCAGCGCAGCGACGATGCTGTCGCCCCTGACCTGCAGCCGCCAGAAGCGGTAGAGGGTCGAGGCTGCACCGGAGTGCAGCAGGTTGTCGCCTTCGTTGGCCAGCAGCTTCAGCGCCTTGTTTCCGATACTGGCCTTGGCCCCGCCCAGCCGGTTTGCAACCGGGCCGACAACACCGCCTACGGACCCGGCGGAAAGCAGATAGTGCATCGGGTGGTCCAGCGTCCAGACCAGCGCATCACCACTGCCNGCTTGGCCATCTTCGCCNGGCAGGCGCAGAGAGACCAGTGCTGCGCCGACCTCACCGATCTCCGCGACCAGCCCCATCCGCGACACCAGCCGCCCTTTGGCGACCGTCACCCGGTTGTAGGTGGTCCAGTCCTCGACCGTGGCGTGGGCTTCAAAGCGTGGGGTCAGCATGGGCTATGTCTCCGGGTGGTTTGGTGCGGGGGGCCTGTTATCAAGCATATAGGATGCAGCTTAGCCCGGGAAACGGCCTTCGCAGGNCTGAGACTCCAGAGTCTTTTTCGAATCCGGCGATTCGAATCTACTTCTAGGTGAATCTCATTGGAANTAATGAGAAAAATACTTTTTGCTTGTCGGCGGTGCCGCATAATGCCNNGAAAACCTCGGCAATTGCGTCCGTTTTCGTGCATTTCCAGCAAAACCCTTGACCCTTCGCGCCCGCCTCCGTCATGAGAGCCTCAAAGGTTCTGTAATTTCAGGGCCAGTTTTTGACCATTTGAAAAAGACCCATGGGCGTTTTCTCCTTTCAGGGTCGTCTCTCGTATCCCGGCTGTATTTCGGGGCTGAAAATTTGATGGAGTTTAAGGACATGAAGTCGGTAGCCGACCTGATTGCCAACAAAGAAGCACTGATCAAGCGCAACAAGCGCGGNAAGATTACCGNCGCTGCCGTTGCTGCGGCCGGTGCCAGTGTCATCGCTGCGGCGCAGGCAGAAGCCGGCAGTGCGGAAGGCTTCGAGGATATCACCTCCTCTGTGGTCAGCTTTGAGCGCCTGGGCAATGGCCAGATCGAATTCGAACTGGAGAACGGCCAGCGGTTCATCGCCAGCGAAGGCCAGTACATCATCGACGGCAATGAGATCATGGTCTCCAGCGAGCTGGTGACCGTGGTCAGTGGCCCCGGCCTGAACACCACCGTGGTTGCGGTGGCGGTTGCCGGCGCTGCTCTGCTGGTGGGTCTGCTGATCCTCGCCGCCAATGATGATGACAGCTCCAGCACGTCGACCACGACGACTACGTCCAGCACCACGCCGACGGTGACGGTTTCCATCACCTCCGCGTCCTCGGGCGCAATTGCCGGCGGTGGCTCGAATACGGCCTTTGCCGTGACTGACGTCGCTGCGCTGACGGACATTGACTCGGTGGACGGCGGCACGGGCACTGACAGCCTGAGCATCACCGCCGCGCTGACCAACGGCGACAGCCTCGATTTTGGTAGCCTTGGCACCACGCTGGAAAACCTCGAAAACGTCGAGGTTACTGTGAATTCTGCGGGTGGTGTGGCCATCGACATGAACAGCGAAGACACCACGCTGGTGATCGATGCCAACACTGGCACAGGTACCATCACGGTGACGGATCTGGGGGCCAAGCACGGTAATACGGATACCGCTGCCCTGACCGCCAAGGGCCTCGCTGCCGGTCAGACCCTCGACGTGTCCGTGACCGGCGCGCCGGTGGTGAAGTTTGAGCTGGGTCTGGAAAACGCGGGCGACGCGGGTACCGCGACGGTTGATCTGGACAGCGGTGTTGACCCAACGCAGGTGACGATTACCACCTCCGGGTCGGCGGACAATGATATTGCGCTGACCGCCAACNCCATGACCGACCTGACCATCAAAGGGTCGGCCGACCTCGAGATTACCAACACGCTCGGTGGTACCAATCTGGCGGCTGTGACCGACATCAACGCTGCGACTGCGACCGGCGATCTGGAATTGTCCATCGATGCGACGGTTCAGACCGTTGATCTCGGCACCGGCAACGACACCCTTAATGTTACTGAGACAATGACCGCGAACCATGCCTACGACGGCGGCGATGGCACTGACGTGCTCGCACTTGCTGCTGGCATCAATGCCGCCTTGGGTGACGTTGACAAGGTTGAGACGATTTCGACCGCTGGCGCTTCGACCATCGACTTCGACGTCTTCGACAGCGCGGTTTCGACGGTGGACGTGAATGCGGCTGCCACCGTCAACCTCAACGATCTGCACGTTGATAACCTGCTGGTAACGGCGGTGAACAGTGCGGTCCTCGACTTCGACGGCACCGCCGGGGCAGGGGTCAACAATGTCCGCATCACCCAGGAAGGCGCGGGCGTNACGATCGACGGCGCCGCGAGCATCGGTGCTGCAACCGTGACCCAGACCAACGCCGGGACCAATACCATCACCGTTTTGGGCGGCATCACAGAACTGGATATCGACGGCAACCGGACAGCTGTTGTAACGGGTGCTGGCGCTNCTGCTTTGACGGACGTAGACGCATCCGGTGCTGCCGCGCTGACCATGACGGCGAACGACCCGACAGCGATTGCGAGCTTTGTCGGCTCTGGTGGTGTTGATGACGTTGATCTTGGCTTCACCGGTACGGCTTCGATCCACGCAGGGGCGGGTGATGACCAGGTGGACACCGCTGGTGCATCCGGCACTGCCACCGTCATCGGTGGCACAGGTGTCGATGACATTACCTTCGGCGGAAATAAGCAGGTTCTCGACTTCGACGGCCTCGGAGACATGACCAGCATCGCATCGTCGACCTTCGGGGCCTACGCTAATTTTGACGCGATGATTGCGGCCGCCGAGACGCTCGGTGGTTTCAATTCTGGCACCGATAAGGTCGACCTCAAAGACCTGACCGCCAATGACAGCGTGTCTGTGCTTTCAACCGACTACGATCACACAGATGCGGCCAGCTTTGATAACTTTGTCACGGATGTCATGTCGCGGTTCAACGATACTGGCAATGACATTGTTATCGCTCATGATGATGGTGATGATGGCACTGCTGGTAACGCCGATGACAACTACTACGTTCTGGTTGATGTCAGCCAGGGTGGGTCCGGCACGACGTCGCTCGGCATCATCCAGCTCGACGAGAGCATCGCAGATACCGACATCATCTGATCACAGACGGTTTAGCCTGATTGAAGCCGTCGCTGGTTGTCCAAGCCAGCGGCGGTTTTGCATTTTCACGCCAAGCAGCTTGCTCTTCTGCGTGCGCTGTAGGGTGACAAACCAATCCCGCCCGCCTATGACAGCCGAGAACCATTGCCAAGGGAGTTTGGGCTGCTATGGACCTCGGTCTACAGGGAAAAACCGCCATTGTTTGTGCCTCGTCGGCGGGGCTGGGACTGGGCTGCGCGCTGGCGCTAGCGGAGGAAGGTGTGAACCTCGTCCTCAACGGCCGCGACGCCGATCGCCTCGCCCAAGCCGAAGCGCAGGTGCGCGCCGTTGCCGGTAACGGTGCCAGCGTGAGCGCTATCGCCGCAGACGTGACGACGGAAACCGGACGCGCCGCTTTGCTCGATGCCGCGCCCGAACCTGATATTCTGGTCAACAACGCCGGCGGCCCGCCGCCGGGTGACTTCCGCGAGTGGTCGCAGGAGACGTGGATGACCG
>PAGB01000034.1:37289-37712 GCA_002711265.1 Rhodospirillaceae bacterium | reverse complement strand
ATTCCGTCTCGTCCGCCGGTGACATCAACGGCGATGGCATCGATGACCTGATCATCGGCGCTTACGAGGCCGATCCAAATGGCAACAACGGTGCCGGCGAGAGCTACGTGGTGTTTGGCAAGGATACGGCCTTCAACGCTACCCTCGAGCTCTCGAGCCTTACTGGCAGCAACGGCTTTGTTATCGAAGGCATCGATGCAGGTGACCGCAGTGGCGTTTCCGTTTCGTCCGCGGGGGACATCAACGGCGATGGTATCAATGACCTGATCATCGGCGCTTACCGCGCCGATCCAAATGGAGACGACGGCGCAGGCGAGAGCTACGTGGTGTTTGGCAAGGGCACTTCTGTGGTGGAATTTGGAGCTGAGTTAGAGCTAGCAGATCTGNATGGCAGCAACGGCTTTGTGATCNANGGCATNNATG
>PAGB01000034.1:0-37284 GCA_002711265.1 Rhodospirillaceae bacterium | reverse complement strand
GANNNNAGCGGNNNGTCCGTCTCGTCTGCNGGTGACATCAANGGCGATGGCATCGATGATCTGATCATTGGGGCTCANNGNAGCNGATCCAAATGNTAACNANAATGCNGGNNAGAGCTACGTGGTGTTTGGNAAGGANACGGCNNTCGATGNCGCCTTTGAGGCCACCTNTGAGCTCTNAGACCTGNATGGNNNCNACGGNTTTGTGNTCNANGGCATCNANGNATNNGACTNCAGCGGNGNNNCNGTTTCGTCNGCNGGTGATATNAACGGNGATGGCATCGATGACCTGNTCATNGGNGCNCCNGATGCNGATCCAAATGGNNANANTNANGCNGGNNAGAGCTACGTGGTGTTTGGCACAACAGAGGCTTGGTCGGCATCGATTGACCTCGACATACTTTAGAGCGAAAGATAATTTTTTTGGAACCGAGCGCAATCGAGCCGCAGTGGCGTANCAAATGGATAAACANTTGAGCCCATCACTAACCCTGCAGGGATCACGTCTCTTNACGTCGTGGCTGTCTACAATAAAGGCTAGCATCGCATTTACGACGTATCAGGCTGGCAAATTATTTCTCATAGGCCTGCAGCCAGACGGTCGATTGTCGGTATTTGAGCGCACTTTCGATCGCCCAATGGGACTTGGCTGCGGCGATCGGCGTTTTTGGATGAGTTCACTTTACCAGCTGTGGCGTTTCGAGAACTTCCTAGACGATGGAGAGGTGCACGATGGACATGACGCGCTTTTTGTTCCGGTTACAGGTCACACGACAGGTGACGTCGATATTCACGACGTACACGAACACCACACTGGCCATCCCGTGTTCGTGGTTACCCGCTTTAATTGCCTTGCCACTCTTGGCGATCGAGGCAGCTTTCGGGAAGTCTGGCGCCCCCCGTTTATTGATAAACTTGCGTCGGAGGATCGGTGTCACCTTAACGGCTTAGCTCTGGATACCGAGAAAAAACCTGCTTTTGTTACATGCGTAGCCCAAACAAACATTTTGGAAGGTTGGCGAGATAAGCGACGAAACGGTGGTGTACTAATTGATGTTTCCAGCGGTGAGGTGGTGGCTGGGGGATTATCAATGCCTCATTCGCCCCGGCTTTATCGTGGTAATCTCTGGGTGCTCCAAGCAGGTACAGGTGAGTTTGGTCATGTCGACATACAAACAGGGAAATTTGAACCAATTTGTTTCNTCCCTGGTTTTGCGCGNGGGCTTACGTTTATCGGGGACTACGCCGTCGTTGGACTGTCGAGGCCAAGGGAAAACCGCACATTTGAGGGCTTAGCACTGAATGAAAAACTAGCGGCGCATAGCGTAGATGCGCGTTGTGCTATCAATATAATTAACCTTCGCACTGGCGACGTGGAACACCGACTTGATATCGAAGGCGTCGTCGAAGAAATTTATGATGTCGGGATTTTACATGGAATAGTGCGGCCAATGGCGATAGGCTTTAGATCCAATGACATCCGATTTGCCATAAAGCCCCAGACAAGTTAGCGACGGTCACGATGGGTTTTTAGCCTAAGGACAAAAGTAAAGTGCTGCAATTATTTTAACCCAACGGACGGCGATACCATTGTCCTGCAGCAATATTCATCGACATCATCTGTATCCCTATCCCTGGAACCGATTGATGGTGTTGATACCCTTGTGAGTGCGTCCGGCGTCGCATTTGTGATTTCAGGGATAACTTCTGCCTCCCTTGGCCTGACGACGAACACAGACGGCCATGTCGTGATTACCGCCGCTAGCTCCATCATCGTCTGAGGCATCGCCAAAATCCATGCCGGGGTCCAGCCGCAGCGACGCGGAGGCTTGTGTACTAGCGCCAAAATGAAGCGCCCCTTGCTCTACGATTTGCCGGTGCAAAGTAGCCCACGCACCAGGCTTCCCACTGCTCCATCAAGGTACGTCGCTTCGCAAACAGCTCCGATCTCGCATATGCGGCCACTACGGCGTCCTGCTCCTGGTGTGCCAGCGTCCACGGCTTCCACGGTGCTGCGCTATAGCAGCTGCCCCCGGTGTTTTGTGAGACGGGGGGGTGTTGGGCCAATGAAGCCGAAATTTCTGTAGGGACAACTGTGGGGATGAGCGTCTTTCTGCTTCAGCAAGCCACTGAAATATATGATTTTACATGAGGTAGATTGGCGGACCATAGAGGATTCGAACCTCTGGCCTCTGCCTTCGGAGGGCAGCGCTCTATCCAGCTGAGCTAATGGTCCGCAAGTCGACGCGGGCGGCATTCGCCCGCCATCTGAGGCAGCTATATCACCCCTGATCGCGCTTGCCCACAACTGCGCTGCGCATGCCATGCATTGCCCAGCGGCACAGCGGCGGCATTCCGCGCTTGGCGGCCGACGGGGGTTTGCGCTAAACAGCCTGCAACCGCGCGTCCAAGCCTGCTTGTGGCTCGCACGGCCGACACGAAACGCCCCGACCTGACAACCCCGATACAGGCAGTCCGACCATGGCACAGGCCCCGAATTCCGCTGCAAAACCCGCTTCTCAGGCCAAGCATGGCGAGGGCGCCGTTTTGGTGACCAGCCGCACGATCTCCTGTGACGGCGGCGGTGGCGCGCTGGGTCACCCCAGGACCTTCTACACCATCGGNGACGAGGGATCGGTGACCTGCGGCTATTGTGGGCAGGTATTCGTGCTCGACCCGAATGCACCGGCCGACGGCGGGCACTAGACCCGGCGGCAGTCGAGTAGACAGGCNGCCTCTTGATTTTTTCCNGATACGGGTCGCCCTGCGCAGCGCCTGCGCAGGCTACAGCGCCTGTTCGCGCGCGATCATGTCTTCATCGCTGACCGCCGGGCGGATCAGCCGCGCCGTGCCGTCGTCCTCCAGCAGCACTTCGGCGGGCAGGGCCCGGCCGTTGTAGTGGTTGGCCAGCACCGCGCAGTAAGCCCCCGCGGTGCAGAAGGCCAGCTGCGCCCCCTCGACCANCGGCGGCAGCGGACGCTGCTTGGCGAAGACATCGGTGCTCTCGCAAATCGGCCCCGCGAGGTCTTGCGGCACCAGTTCGGCGTTGGACTGCACCATCGGCAGCACGTGGTGATAGGCGTCGTAGAGCGCNGGGCGCATCAGGTCGTTCATTCCGGCGTTGAGCAGCAGGAAGCGGTGATCGTAGCTGTCCTTGGTGTAGACCACGTCGGCGATCATCACCCCCGCGTTGCCCACCAGAAAACGCCCCGGCTCCATGATCGTCGGCAGGCCCAGCGGCCCGAGGTGCTCCACCGCCGCGGCGGNGAGGTCGGCCGGGTCNGGGCCTTCACCATCCTCGGGGCTGTAAGGGATGCCCAGCCCGCCGCCCATATCCAGCCGCTCGAGCACGGTTCCCTGCTCGCTGGCCAGATGCCGGGTCAGGTCCGCCAGCCGCCGGTAGGCGTCGGCAAAGGGCTGGATCTTCAGCAGCTGGCTGCCGATGTGCATGGCCAGCGCTTCCAGCCGCACGTGGGGCAGGGCCTCCATCTGGCGCACCAGCGCCGGGATGTCGTCGAAGGGCAGGCCGAACTTGTTGCCGCGGGTGCCGGTGGTGATCTTCGCCAGCGTCTGCGCGTCGACATCTGGGTTTACCCGCAGGGCAACCGGCGCGGTCCTGCCCAGCCGCCCGGCGGCGGCATTGAGGGCNTCCAGCTCGGCCCAGCTCTCGACGTTGAACTGCAGGATCCCGGCAGCCAGCCCGGCTTCCAGCTCGGCGGGCTGCTTGGCGACCCCGGCAAANACGATCTTCTCTGGCNCCACGCCCCCGGCCAGCGCGCGCTTGAGCTCACCGGCGGAGACGACATCGGCGCCGACGCCATGGCGGGCGACGTGGGCGATGACGTGGGTGTTCATGTTGGCCTTGACGGCGTAGCAGATCAGNGGGTCGAGCGCGGCGAAGGCGGTCTGCAGGCGCTGGATCTGCGCGGTGATATGGGCGCCGGAGTAGACGTACAGCGGCGAGCCGTATTGCGCGGCCAATGGCGCCAGCGCCACGCCAGACAGCTGCAACGCACCGTCAGAGCCGTAGCTCAGCGGGCCGAAGGGACGGGGCGCGGGTGCGGTTTCAGGGGAAGCAGCAGACATCAGCTCAGCGTCATCTCGGTCCGNGGAAAAGGGTTCAGCAGCAGCGTTGGCGGTGAGACCGTCACAGCCGCCAGCGTCGTCACCGGGCGGGGATCGCCCTTGCGCCCGCAGGCCGTCAGCACGGCGCAGCAGAGCAGGGCGGTGGCCAGCAGCAGCCCACGGCGCGGCCGCGTCACAGTTGCGACCGCGCGGCTGCGATGGCTTCGCGAACCCGGTCGGGCGCGGTGCCGCCGAAGGACTGCCGGGACGCCACCGAGGCTTCCACGCTCAGCACGTCGAAAACGGCGGCGGTGATGTCCGCATGCACCGATTGCAGATCCTCAAGCGACAGTTCATCGAGGCGCGCGCCCTTCTCATCCGCCAGCGCGACCAGCGTGCCGGTGACGTGGTGCGCCTCCCGGAACGGCAGGCCCAGCGCCCGCACCAGCCAGTCGGCCAGATCGGTCGCGGTCAGGTGTCCTTTCAGGCACGCCGCACGCATGGCCTCGCGGTCAGGCCGGAAATCGGCGACCAGCCCGACGGCGGCGGCGAGCGACAGCTCGATCGCGTCGGCGGCGAGGAAGGTCACCTCTTTGTCTTCCTGCATGTCCTTGGAGTAGGCCAGCGGCAGGCCNTTCATGGTCAGCAGCAGGCTGGTGAAGGCCCCAAAAATCCGTCCGATCTTGGCGCGCAGCAGCTCGGCCGCGTCCGGGTTGCGCTTTTGCGGCATGATCGACGAGCCGGTCGACCAGGCGTCGCTGAAGCTGATGAAGCCGAAGGCCGCCGACGACCAGANCACCATTTCTTCTGCCATGCGCGAGAGGTGGGTGGCGAGGATCGACGCAGCAGCAAGGTATTCGAGCGCGAAGTCGCGCGCCGAGACGGAATCCAGCGAGTTCCGCGTCGGGCCGTCAAAGCCAAGCGCCTGCGCCGTCATGTCCCGGTCGAGCGGGTAGGGCGTGCCGGCCAGCGCGGCCGAGCCCAGCGGGCTTTCGTTCAGCCGCCTGCGCGCGTCGGCAAAGCGGCCCCGGTCCCGGCTGAACATCTCAACAAAGGCCAGCAGGTGGTGCCCGAGCGTCACTGGCTGGGCCGGCTGCAGGTGGGTGAAACCGGGAAGGATGGTGTCGGCTTCTTCCTCGGCCCGGTCGAGCAGACCGCCGATCANCGCCGCCAGCCCGGCATCCACGCGGTCGATGGAGTCCCGCACCCAGAGCCGGAAATCGGTCGCCACTTGGTCATTGCGCGAGCGCCCGGTGTGCAGCCGCCCGGCGGGTTCGCCGACGATCTCCTTGAGCCGAGCTTCGACGTTCATGTGGATGTCTTCGAGCTCTCGCCGGAATGTGAGCAGACCTTGAGCGATCTCTTCGGATACCTTGGCAAGGCCGTCGTCGATGGCCGCCGCGTCCGCTTTCGAGATGATCCCCTGCTGGGCCAGCATCCGGGCATGGGCGCGCGAGCCGTCGATATCCTGCTTCGCCATGCGCTGGTCGACGTCGATCGAGGCGTTGATCGCCTCCATCACCGCATCGGGTCCGCTGGTGAAGCGACCGCCCCACATGCTGTTGGTGCCGTCGTCGGCGGCCCGCAAGCCCGTGGAAACACTATGGTTTGGACAAATCTGCATGACCAACAGCTATAGCGCTTCGCTGAACCGCCGCAACCTCCTTAGGCATATGGGGGCAGCGGGTCTGGGCGTCGCTTTGGGCAGCCTTTCGCCGTTGAATGCGGCTTGGGCGCAGGCGCAGCCGCCAAGAACNGGCCGGTTTGCGCCCGGGGGTGACTATCTGACCGCGCCGTCGGGGCTGATGGTGCCAGACCGCGTTCGGCTGCAAAGCGGGCTGGTGCAGCCGCTGGCGTTCTACGACCGTGAGGGCGGTGAAACCTTCCTCTCCGCCTACCGGGGCAAGGTGACGCTGATCCAGTTCTGGCGGACGCGCTGCCACGGCTGTCAGGAAGAAGTCCCGGCGCTCGACCGCCTNGCCGGTGAGATGGAGGGCGCGAAGTTCGAGCTGCTGCCCATCGCCCTGTCCGAGGACAGCCTCGCCGATATCGATCGGTTCTACGCGCGCAAGAACATCCGTCATCTCGAAATTTTCCGCGATACCACGTCGCTCGTCTTCGATATTCTCGCGCCCAAGCACCCCCGGTTTCAGGCCAAGGCAACCCCGACCACCATGCTGATCGGTGCCGATGGGCAGGTGCTTGGGGCTTACGTCGGCGTTGCCGGGTGGGAGCGACCGGCTGGACGCGCCCTGCTGAACCACTACATANGCCAGGCCTGACCCGATGAAACCAGACAAACACTGTGCCATGTACCCCGTCGATCAAGACCGCCGCCTGACCCGCCGCCGCCTGACCCGCCGCCGCCTGCTCACGCGGGCCGCTGTGCTGGGGATGGGGGCGGGAGCCGTGCTGACGGCTCCGGGGCTGGCCCTCGCGCAAACTGCGGGTGCTGGATCGCCACCGCTGGCGGGAAAGTTCGCCTCCCCCTACTACATGCAGTTTCAGCCCGGTCAGCCGGTCCCGGTCAGCGTCAAGGCGCAGGGCTATACCTTTCCCGTCGAGTGGTACGACACCAGCGGCACGGCGCGGACCATCCGCGACTATCTCGGCACCGTCACCCTGATCCAGTTCTGGCGGACCCGCTGCCCGGCTTGCGTCCTGGAGGTGCCTGCCCTGGACAAGCTGGCCCCACAGCTCGAAGGGCCGAAATTCCGCCTGATCGCCATCGCGCTCAAGGAAGACAGCCTGAGCGACATCGAGCGGTTCTACGCCCGCTATCAGATCCGCAATCTGGAGATTCTGCACGACCGGGACCACCTCGCCTTCAGCCAGATCGCCCCGGCGCATCCCTACTACGGGGTTCGNTCGACCCCGACGACCGTGCTGGTCGATCCGCAAGGAAACTACATTTCCGCCTATTCNGGNGTGCCGGGCTGGGAGAAGCCCGAGGGCGTTCAATTGCTGAAGTGGATCATCGACAATGCCTGACCTGAAACGGCTACTGCTGCTACGCTGTATCGGGGTTGGCTTTGCACTGCTCGGCCTTGGCGTCGGTCCCGCGCAGGCCGAGGGCTTCGATGGGTTGGAGATCCTGCCCGAGCCGGTGATGCGCGAGGACAGTCCTGCGCTGCTGAACGCGGCAGGCACCGCTGTGCCGCTCTCCGGCGCGCCGGTAACGGTGCTGAACTTCTGGGCGACGTGGTGTGCGCCTTGCGTCGCAGAACTGCCGACCCTGATCGCGCTGGATGAGGCGCTGGGTGACCGGGGTCTGCGGGTCGTTGCAGCGTCGCTGGACCGTTCCTTTGAGCAGATCGCCGGTTTCTGGCAGCAGCAGGGCTGGGGCGACGCGCTCGAAGTCGGGCTGGATGAGCGCGGCGCGCTGTTCCGGTCATTCAGCAGCGACGCGCTGGGCGCGCGTGGGGTGCCCTATACCGCCATNCTCGATGCCGAAGGCGCGGTGGTCAGCTGGTTCGTCGGCGATACCGACTGGGCCGGGGAAGCCGCACTGGCCTACTTCAACGGCTTGCTCGACGCCGCCGAATAGCGCTGTCTCTCCATCGGTTCGTCGCCGGATAGCGCCGCTCAGCCGCTGGCCATGAGCGCACGCACGCGCCTTTCGAGCGCCACTAACTGCCCTGGATCGACCCCGACCGCCCTCAGCCCGGCGTTGAGGTTGAAGAGATAATCGGCGTTGCTGCCGTTCTCCCCGCTGCACCGCGCCAGAATACCCGCGATGGCCTCATCGCTGAGTTCGAGCAGCGAGTGCGAGCCGTTGGGCACGACGAAGGTCAGCGCTTCGATCACGTCACCGCCGCTGCGGCCCTCGTCCCTGGTGGGTTGTAGTTTCAGCCAGCGCGGCAGGTAGCCTTCGTGGCGCAATTCCCGGTCTTCGAGGTAGGTCAGCACGGCGTCGGCATCGGTCGCCCGTACCCGGTGCGCGACCCCGGCGACCTGCCCGCCCGGGCGCAGCCCCATCACCAGACCGGGATCGGCCGGGGTGCCGCGATAGACCACCGAGCGGACGCAGAACNGGCGGTGATAGCCGTGCAGTCGCACCGCCCGGCTTTCCACCGTATCGAAGCCGGGGTTCCAGATCAGCGATCCATAGCCGAAGACCCAGAAATCGTGCCCGGGCCGGTCGATGACCCGTGGTATGGCGGTTCCTGCCGGGGTTGGTCCCCGCAAGGGATCGAAAGGGGTCACGTCTGCGCTGGCCTTGGAAATTGAGCTTTCTCCTGCCATCATTGATGCGCATAACGGCGAGGATTTGTGAAGGGATGACCATGAGATTCTGGCGGCTGTTGATCCTTGTGCTGTTCGCGCTGGCGGTGATCTGGTCGGTTCTCTGGCTGGTCGGCTACGGCCTGATCCGGACGCAGGTGTCGGCCCTGATCGCCGACGAGCCGACATCGCTGGTCGATGATTTACTCGCCGAAGAACTGGGTGAGAGCGAAGCCACTGGCGCCATGGTCGACGGTCGCGGTGGCTTTGCCATCCACGGTCTGCGGATTGCCGGCTTTGGCCTCGGTGGTTTCCCCTTCGGCTACCGCGTCCGGCTCACCGGTGCAGCGCTGGATCACCCGGATCTGGGGTGGTCCGCCGGAGACGATGTCACCCTGTCGTGGCAGCTGTTTCAACCCTTCTCGGCCCGGGTGGATTTCAGCGGCAGTCATCTGGTTTCCCTGCCACTGCAGCCGCCCATGACCCTGTCGCTGGACCGTGGCGAAGTGCGTGTCGGGGTGCAGCCGCTGTGGTCGGAGCGTACGGCTCGCCTGTCCCGTGTCAGCACCCGGGGCGAGGCTGTGCTGGTCCGCGTCAACGATCATGACGTGATCGATCTGAGCCGCTTTGCCGCCGATCTCGATGCACCGGGCCAGTTCGTACCGGCCCGCGTCAGCGCCGATATCTTCGATGTCGCCCCATCCGACCATCCGCGGGTTCAGGGGCTGTACCAGCAGCTGCTGGCAACCTTCCCGCGCGCCGATGCCACCTTCAACGCGCTGGGGATCGGGCTCGACCGGCCCGTGGATCACCTCCGCCTGCGGGCGACCATTGACCCGGTCTTTCCGCTGCTGGGGGCCGGATACCAGCACCGGTTCTTCGTCGCGCGCGGCGGCAACGTGCTGCTCGAAGTGCTCGACGGCAAGCAGGGACAGTGGCAGGGGCGGGCCTCNGGCCGGCTGATGTTCGGACCCGATGGCCGGGTGATGGTACAGATCTGTCCGCAGCTGCGGGCCGGGGTGTCCTATGTTCCGCTGCCGTCCATGATCCTGCCGCCGACCTTCTACATCGGGGACGGCCGCGTCGACGTGTCGTCAGACCCGATCCCGGCGATTGCGCTGCCTGACACCGTCGCGCCTTTCACGCAGGCCGAGCTCTGCGCCATCGGGCGGTCGTTCCGGTTCGAGGATGAGCCAGAGGGCTGAGAGCAAACGCGCTCGGGCTATTCGCCCTCGGTCGNGATGAATTGACCCGCCTGCCGTGCCTCGACGATCGAGCTGCGGATGTCGCGGGTTTCGGTGAAGCGGTCGAACAGGAAGTCGCCATCCCCGCGCCGGATCGCCCGCTGCATGTTGACCAGGTCTTCCTGAAACCGCTGCAGCAGATCGAGCACAACCTCGCGGTTGTTCAGGAATACGTCGCGCCACATNGTCGGGTCAGACCCGGCAATCCGGGTAAAATCTCGGAAACCTGAGGCGGAGAACTTGATCACCTCGGATTTGAGGTCGTCCTCGAGCTGGGTCGCGGTATCCACGATGGTGTAGGCGATCAGGTGCGGCAGGTGCGAGGTCATGGCCAGCACCCGATCGTGGTGCAGGGCATCCATCTCGTCGATCANGGCGCCGCAGGCCCGCCACAGCGCAGCGATGCGCTCGACCGGCTCTCTCGCGCCGCCGGGCAGGGGGGTCAGGATCACCCAGCGATCCTTGTAGAGCGAGGCAAAGCCCGCCGCAGGCCCCGATTGCTCGGTCCCGGCAATGGGGTGGGCCGGGACAAAGTGCACGCCTTCGGGCATATGCGGCTGGATATCGGCGATCACGGAACCTTTGGTCGAGCCGACGTCAGAGACGATGCAGCCCTCTGCGAGATGCGGCCCGATCTGCTCGGCCAGCGAAGCATAGGCTCCGACAGCGGTGCACAGCAGCACGCAATCTGCCCCGACCACGGCTTCTGCCGCGTCGTCGGTGACGCTGTCGGCCAGCCCGAGTGCGAGAATCTTTGCGCGGTTTTCCGCCGAGCGGGACACCCCGACCACCCGACGGGCCAACCCCTTTTCCCGGATGTTCAGCGCCAGCGACGAGCCGATGAGCCCGACGCCGATAATGACAACCGTATCGAACAGCGGCCCTTCGGTTGCAGCGTCGGTCATGCGCCCTTGCTTTCGCTGTCGATGAAGCGCTCCAGCNCGCCGAAGATGAAGTCCATGTCTGCTTCCGTGCCGATGGTCATCCGCAGGCAGCTGGCCAGCCCGTAAGCGGCGACGCTGCGGCCGATCACCCCCTGCGAGCGCAGGTAGGCGTCGGCGGCTGTACTGCGCTCGGCGCTACCAAAATCGATCAGCACAAAGTTACCCACCGAATCATAGACCTGCAGCCCCATGCCCCGGATGCGCTGGATCACCACAGGGAGCAGGCGGTTGTTGAGTTCCTTGGCGTTCATCGCCCAGTCCCAGTCATCCAGCGCGGCCGTTGCGGCAGCCTGTGCCGGAACCGAGACGTTGAAGGGGCCGCGAACCCGGTTGAGGATGGCGATCACGTCTTCCGAAGCATAGCCCCAGCCGATGCGCAGCGCGGCGAGGCCGAACAACTTGGAGAACGTGCGGGTCATCATCACGTTGCTGTGGGCCGCGACGAGGTCGGAGCCNTCGGAGTAGTCGTCCGCGTCGACGTACTCGGAATAGGCCGCATCGATCACAAGCAGGGTCGAGGGCGGCAGGGCAGCGTGCAGCCGCGCCAGCTCTTCACCGGTCGAGTAAGACCCGGTCGGGTTGTTGGGGTTGGCCACGAAGACCACGCGGGTGCGGTCGGTCAGGGCGGCGATCATGTTATCGACGTTCATGCGCAGGTCGGTTTCCGGCGCCGCCACCGGGGTCGCGCCCGCCGCGAGNGCGGAAATCTTGTACATCAGGAAGCCGTGCTGGGAGTACAGCACTTCCGAGCCTTCTTCGGCGAAGGCGGCACAGATCAGCGAGATCAGCTCGTCAGAGCCGGCACCGCAAATCAGGTTTTCGGCCGGAAAGCCGAAGCGTTCGCTGATTTTGGCCCGCAGTGCCACGGCGCCGCCATCGGGATAGCGGTTGGCGGTGACCAGAGAGTCCTGAGCGGCCTCGACCGCCTTGGGCGAGGGGCCNAAGGGCGCTTCGTTTGCCGCCAGCTGCCGCAGCGGAAAGTCCGTGACGATCTCGCTCTCCCCCGGGGTATAGGGGTGGATCTTCATGATGCTGTCTTTGATGTCGAAATCAGAGGACATGGCGGAAACTTTCAGATTGATGCCGCTATTGCGGCCACGAAGGCTCAGGCCTTCAGTTGCACCGCTTCGGGATAGAAGCCAAGGACATGGACTTGTTCGGGCGCGTAACCCTGCGCCTCGGCCCAGCTTGGGACGACGCTGTCATCGCCGCTAATCTCATGGATTTCTAGCCCGGCGTCAGTGGTCACGAGGACGCGGCTGATGTCGGCGCCCGAGGCTTCCGGTTCAAAGGCGGCGAGCACCCACGCCTTGTCGCGCGGAATGCCGCCNACCGGGCCGTCGATNAACGGCAGCNGCAGGATCACGTGCAGNCGCCGGCCGGATGCGTCCGGTGTCGTAATCTGCTGCCACCATGCCGGGTCGTTGATGTCTGCGCGGATGATGCCGAGGGTGAATTCACCGCTGAGCACGGCCNGGGCGACGGCATCGCGGTCGGGGAAGTGCTGGCGTTCGAGTGATACGGCGTAGTGCACCTGCGCGTGCTCCCGGGCGACGGCGGCCTCGTCTTCTTCGATGGCCAGCGACAGGTTGCCCTCAAGCGAGGTGACAGCCGGGATGATCTCGCGCCAGATGCGCAGCAGGGAGCTGGCCGGGAAAGGGTGATCACCGTGCTTTTCCGCCGCCCGGCGCAGCATAGATGCTTCGCGACCGGGGCGCAGGAACACGGGGCTGTCGGAATAGCGTTTTTTGACCTCACCGATGGCCATGGCAACCTTGGAGCGCGCGTGGATGCGCTCCACCAGCTCCTGGTCGAGGCGGTCGATTTCGGCGCGCAGGGTGTCGAGCTCAGCAGCTTCGGTCTGCTTCTTCCGGCTTTCCTCGGTGGTCACGGCGGCGGGTCTCCTGGTCCAGCACCTTGTTGACGGGGGCGGCGCTGCGCCGGTGGTTTAGCGCAGCCTTGCCCGGCTGTAAAAGCTGCGCAGGCCCGGCGAATTTCTGTGCTTCGGCGATCAGCACGCCGCCGGTGGGCAGCGTCACCCATTTCAACGCCGAAAGCGGCGGGAAGAAAAGACCGTTTCGCATGCGTTCCAGGCTAAACAGCTGCTCGTTCAGGACAGCGGCCAGCGCCAGCCCGGTGAAGGCCTTGCCCCGACNGAAGGGGTTGGCGGGCATCCGGGCCCACAGNCCAAAGGCCGACGGAACGACAACAATCANCCGCCCGCCGGGGCGCAGAACCCGCCAGACTTCGCGGAAGGTCCGGTCCTGCCGCCGCGCGTGTTCGAGCCGATGGATCAGGATCGCGCGGTCGATCAGGTCGCTGTCCAGCGGCATAAGGGTATCGTCGGTGACCAGCGCCCGCCCGGTTTGCGGGAACAGCGCCGAGCCGGTGACACCGGCCAGCCGCGCCGGGACCACGTGGGCGAGCGACAGCGGCGCTCCGGCCATGATCGCCNGGTCGAGCGGCAGACCGTAGCCGCTGGTCATCAGACGCAAACCGCTCAGGTCCGGCCACCAGTGGCGGATGCGCTGCCCCAGTGCTTCGCCCGCACGCTGCCCCAGCGGCGTGGCGTAAAAATCCAGCAGGTTTTCGGCGGATATGTCCATGGTGGCGATGACTGTCTGGCAGGGCGTGCTATAGGGTGTAGATGAACACAAACCCCTCGCTGTCGAAACCTCTAACAGGCCCGCGTCCATGACACTTCAGATCGAAATCGTCCCGATCCTTTCCGACAACTACGTCTATCTGGTGCGGGACGAGGCCTCGGGGCGGGTGGCCTGCGTCGACCCCGGCGAGGCAGCGCCTGTGCTCGCAGCGGCCGAGGAAAAAGGCTGGGAGATCGATACCATCCTGATCACCCACCACCACGGTGATCACGTGGGTGGGGTCGCCACGATCAAGGCGGCCACGGGCGCAACCGTCATCGGCCCGGGGGGCGACAGCCAGCCCATCCCCGGCCTCGATCAGAGCGTCGCCGACGGTGACGTGGTCGAGTTTGGCGACGAGCGTCTTGCCGTGATCGGTGTCTATGGCCACACGGCTGGTCACATCACCTTCCACGCTCAACATGAAGGCGCGCTGTTCGCGGGCGATGCCCTGTTCAGCGTCGGCTGCGGTCGGTTGTTCGAGGGGACGGCAGCCGATATGTGGCCGGGTCTGCGGCGCCTGCGCGACCTGCCTGACGAGACCCGNGTCTATTGCGGGCATGAATACACCGCGAGCAATGTCGCCTTCGCCTTGTCCATCGACGGCCAGAACGCCGAATTGCAGCGTTACGCCGGGCTGGTGGCCATGCTCCGCTCTGAAGGCGTGCCCACGATTCCGGCGAACCTCGGGCTGGAGAAGAAAATTAATCCGTTTTTGCGGGCAGAAGACCCCGATTTCGCCCAAATTCACGGCTTCAAGGACCGGGACGCAGTCGACTTTTTTGCCTTTATCCGGGCGGGCAAGGACGCGTTTTGATGGGCGCCTCCACCGGCACCGGGACGCAGGCGGACGCAACGACAGGATCGAGGAACGGGATCGAATGAATGTCTAAACTGTTTGGTACAGACGGTATCCGCGGCACGGTCAATGCGCACCCCATGACCAGCCGGATCGCCATGGACGTGGCGGTCGCTGCCGGGCACGTGTTCCGCGAGGGGCTGAAGCACCGGCCGACAGTGCTGATCGCCAAGGACACGCGGCTATCGGGCTATCAGATGGAACCGGCAATGGTGTCCGGGTTTACCAGCGCAGGCTGGGACGTGCTGCTGCTTGGGCCAATGCCGACCCCGGCTGTCGCTGCCCTGACCCGGTCGATGCGCGCGGATCTGGGGGTCATGCTCTCGGCCTCGCACAATCCCTACCACGACAACGGCATCAAGCTGTTCGGCCCGCAGGGCTACAAGCTCAGCGACGCCGTGGAGGCGCAGATCGAAGCCAGCGTCGCGCGTATGGCCGAAGAAGGCCCGGATTTCGCCCTTGCCGAGCCAGACAAGCTTGGCCGCGTGCGGCGGCTGGACGGGGCTGCCGGGCGCTACATGGAGTTGGTCAAGGCGTCCTTCCCTGACGACCTGCGGCTGGACGGCCTGCGGGTGGCGGTCGACTGCGCCAACGGCGCGGCCTACCGGATTGCGCCGCGTATACTCTACGAGCTCGGCGCTGACGTCATCGAACTGGGGGTCGAGCCCGATGGCCTTAACATCAACCGCGAATGCGGCGCCACCGCGCCGGAAGCGCTGCGCCGGAAGGTGGCCGAGGTCGGCGCCGATATCGGGCTGGCGCTGGATGGTGACGCTGACCGGCTGATCATCGTCAACGAGCGCGGTCGGGTCATCGACGGCGACCAGATCATGGCGCTGATTGCGCTCAACATGAAGCAGTCCGAGCGGCTGCGCGGGGAGGGGCTGGTGACCACCGTGATGTCCAACCTCGGGCTCGAGCGTTTCCTGCAGTCCCACGATCTGCGGATGGAGCGCACCCGGGTCGGTGACCGCTTCGTGCTCGAACGCATGCGCGACCTGGGCTGGAACTTCGGCGGGGAGCAGTCCGGGCACATGATCCTGTCCGACTACGCCACCACCGGCGACGGCATGGTCGCAGCGTTGCAGGTGCTGGCCGTGATGGTGCGGCAGCAGCGCCGGGCGAGCGAGGTGCTCAACCTCGTCACCCCCGTGCCGCAGGTGCTCAAGAACGTCCGCTTCACGGGCGCGAACCCGCTGGACGCCGAAGCGGTGCAGGCGCTGATCGCGACGGTGGAGCATGAATTCGGCGACGCAGGTCGGCTGGTCATCCGACAGTCGGGCACCGAACCGCTGATCCGGGTCATGGCCGAGGGCGATGACGCTGCGCAGGTCGAAGCCGTGGTCGACCGCATCTGCGAGGCTGTACAGGCGCAGGCGGGCTGAGGCGGCGCAACACCAAGTGACTGAAGGGGCAGGGGTATGAAGGGCCGGGTTCTCATCGTTGCCGGATCGGATTCCGGCGGTGGCGCCGGGATACAGGCGGACATCAAGACAGTGACGGCGCTGGGCGGCTTCGCCATGACGGCGCTGACGGCGCTGACCGCGCAGAATACGCGCGGGGTGCACGGCATCCACGCGGTGCCAGAGGCGTTCATCACCCAGCAGATCGACGTGGTGCTGAGCGATCTGGGCGCCGATGCGGTCAAGACCGGCATGCTGCACAGCCCGGCCGTGATCGAAACCGTGGTGGCGGCATTGGCGCAGACCGACGCGCCGCTGGTCGTTGACCCGGTAATGCGGGCCAAGGGCGGTGCAGCCCTGCTCCAGCCCGAAGCGCAGGCTGCGCTGACCGAACTGCTGCTGCCGCGCGCGGCGGTGCTGACCCCAAATGTCCCGGAGGCCGAAGCGCTGACTGGGATGAGAATCGAGACCGCCGCCGATCTGCGCCGGGTCGGCGAAGCCCTGCTGGCGCTGGGGCCGCAGGCGGTGGTGATGAAGGGCGGGCACCTGCCCGGTGCAGCCATGACTGACCTGCTGGTGACGGCCGAGGGGGCGGGCGCCATCGGTCTGGGCCGGGCGCGGCGCGAGACGCCCCATACCCACGGCACCGGCTGCACGCTGGCCAGCGCCATCACCGCCGGGCTGGCGCAGCAGATGACCCTGCAGCGCGCCGTGGAGCGCGCCGTGGCCTATGTCGACCAGGCCATTGCCAGCGCCCCGGGCTTCGGCGGCGGGCACGGTCCCATCAATCACGCGCATCCGCTCGATGCTGCGGCCGAGGACTGGTTTGCGGCCGATGCCGTGGACGAGACTGCGGTTTGAGGCCGGTCGTCAGCCCCCTGCGGTGCCCCTCGAACATCCCCCCCAAGCCCGTGACCTGACGGCGCGTCCAACGACAAGGAAAGCCGAGATGACCCGTAAACTGTTCCTCGAAGACGCCTACCAGCGTTCCTGCACCGCCCGCGTTGAAGCGATTACCGCGGAGGGCGGGGTCGTGCTCGACCAGTCGGTGTTCTACGCCACCAGCGGGGGGCAGCCCGGCGACAGCGGCTGGCTGCGGCTCTCAGGCGGCGCCGAAGCCGCCATCGGCACCTGCATCAAGGGCGAGGACGACGTGCTGGTTCTGCTCCCCGCCGAAGGGCCCATCGACGGATTGCGTGTGGGCGACAGCGTCGAGGCCGTGCTCGACTGGGACCGCCGCTTTGCGCACATGGCCATGCACACCAGCCTGCATTTGCTCTGCGCCAGCGTCGATGCCGGCGTCACTGGCGGGTCGATCGGTGCGGAGAAATCGCGGCTGGACTTTGATCTCGAAGAAAGCCCGGACAAGGAAGCGCTGGAAGAACGCCTCAATGCCCTGATCGCCGGCGCCCATGCCGTGAGCGCCTCGACCATCACCGCCGAGGAACTCGATGCCCGGCCCGAGCTGGTGCGGACCATGTCCGTGGCCCCGCCCCGGGATGCCAGCGGCCTGATCCGGGTGGTGCGGATCGGGGCAGAAGGCGACAGTGTCGACTTCCAGCCCTGCGGCGGCACTCACGTCGCCAACACCAGCGACATCGGCCGAGTGCGGGTCGGCAAGATCGAGAAGAAGGGACGGCAGAACCGCCGGATCAACATCCACTGGGAACCAGCCGCCGCCTGAACTGGCTGCAGCGCGCGTTGGTGCAAGGCAGCCTCTAGGCTGGCCGGGTTGTGCTGACCCGGTCCGGCGTGCTGTATCTTGGCCGTAATAAACAGCGCAGAGGGCTGCCGCCATGGGCGACGCTCCATCCTTGCTCCCCGCTGGCCTCGAAGACCAGCTGCCGCCCTGGGCCGAAGCCGAGGCGGAAGCGCTCAGCCTTATCCTCGGCGCCGCACGCAGCTTCGGTTACGATCGGGTCAAGCCGCCCCTGCTGGAATACGAAGACACCCTCACCGCCTTCGCCCCGGATGCCTTGCGCAAGGGCTTCAAGCTCGCCGACCCACAGGCCGAGGGCCTGCTGATCCTGCGTTCTGACAAGACCGGGCAGGTGGTGCGCATCGCCCAGACCCGCCTGAAAGACGAACCCCGGCCCCTGCGCCTGTCCTACGGTGGGCAGGTGCTGCGCGCCAAGGGCTCGCAGCTGCGCCCCGAGCGGCAGTTCACCCAGGCCGGTGTCGAACTGATCGGGGTGCCCGAGGGAGCTGAGACCCGGGCGCTGGTAGAGATTGCCGACCTGTGCCTGACCGCGCTGGGTACGATCGGGGTCGAGGACATCACGCTGGATCTGACCCTGCCGCATCTGGCGCGTGAGGCTGCGGGTGGCGACAGCGCGCTGATCCGGGCGCTGAGCGAACGTAACGCAGCGCTGGCCGGTGACGCCGGGGCGGCGGGCGAGCAAGTCGCAGCCCTGATCGGTGCCTTTGGCTCGTGGGACACAGCGATCGAGGCGCTGGCAGCGGCAGGCCCGTCCCCGCAGATGGCCGCCGCCGCCGCTGGAGTGCGCGCCGTGGCCGAGGCCATGCTGGATCGCCACCCCAAGGCTGAGATCCTGCTCGATCCCGCCGAACTGCGCGGCTTTGACTACCACAGCGGGCTTTCGTTCGTNCTCTACGCCAAGGGAATCCGTGGCGAGCTTGGTCGGGGTGGGCTCTACCCCGCCGGCGCGGAGCATGCAGCGGGCTTCACGTTATATATGGATACGATCCTGCGCGCCCTGCCTGTGCCTGTCCGGCCCGAGAAGGTCCGGGTCGCGGCCGACGCCGATGCGGGNGAAGTCGCGCGCCGCCGGGCGGCGGGCGAGGTTATCGTCGCGGATCTGGACTGACCCGGGTTCGGTTCNGCGAACCCCCCACACACACCGAAATTGAACAACGAGAANACTGAACATGGCGAACGTGGCTGTCGTAGGCTCCCAGTGGGGCGACGAAGGAAAAGGCAAAATCGTGGACTGGCTGTCCGAACGCGCCGACGTGGTGGTGCGGTTTCAGGGNGGGCATAACGCTGGCCACACGCTGGTCGTCGACGATGTCACCTACGCGCTGTCGCTGCTGCCCTCCGGTGTGGTGCGCAAGGGCAAGCAGGCCCTGATCGGTAACGGCGTCGTGCTCGATCCCTGGGCGCTGGTCGACGAGATCGAGCGCTGCCGCGAGCTGGGGCTGGAGATCGACGAGCGCCGCCTCGGCATCGCTGAGAACACGCCGTTGATCCTGCCCGTGCATTCCGCACTGGACCACGCCCGGGAACGGGCACGCGGCGCCGAGAAAATCGGCACCACCGGGCGTGGCATCGGCCCCGCCTACGAGGATAAGGTCGCCCGCCGNGCGGTGCGCCTGTCCGACCTCGCCGACGAAGACCGCCTGCGCGGGGCGCTGACCGAGCTGTTCCGCCATCACAGCGCGCTGGCGCGTGGCATGGGCGAGCCAGAGCCGGATTTCGANGAGCATCTGCGGATGCTGCAGGAGGTTGCGCCCAAGGTGCTGCCCTACCGCGCCCGCGTCTGGCAGCAGTTGGCCGAAGCCCGCCGCCGCCGGGAGCGCGTACTGTTCGAGGGCGCGCAGGGCGCCATGCTCGACATCGATCACGGCACCTTCCCGTTNGTCACCTCGTCCAACACCGTCGCCGGGCAGGCATCGGCGGGCGCAGGCGTTGGTCCGGGACAGGTCGGCTACGTGCTGGGCATCACCAAGGCCTACACCACGCGCGTCGGCTCCGGCCCGTTCCCGACCGAGCTGGACGACGACGTTGGCACCCGTCTGGGTGAGCGCGGCNGCGAATTCGGTACGGTCACCGGGCGTAAGCGCCGCTGCGGCTGGTTCGACGCGGTCATGGTCCGGCAGGCGGTGCAGATTTCCGGGATCAGCGGCATTGCCTTCACCAAGCTCGACGTGCTCGACGGCTTCGATGAGCTGCGCATCTGCGTCGGCTACCGGCTGGGCGACGAGCGCATCGACTACTTCCCCACGGCGCCGGATGAACAGGCAGCCGTCGAGCCGATCTACGAGGTCGTGCCCGGCTGGTCGGAAAGCACCTTTGGCGCGCGGTCGTGGGCCGACNTGCCGGCGAACTGCGTCAAGTACGTACGCCACGTCGAGGAGCTGATCGGGGTGCCGATTGCGCTGCTGTCGACCTCGCCTAAGCGCGAAGACACCATCCTTGTCCGCGACCCGTTCGAGGACTAATCACAGGGGGAGGCTCCGGCATCCCGGTAGAAGGCTGAACGCACCATGACCCAGATAGCCCCTTCCTTGCTCGCCTGCGACTTCGGCAACCTCGAAGCCGAGGTGCGCGCCGTCGAGGCCGGCGGTGCCGACATGCACCACATCGACATCATGGACGGTCACTTCGTGCCCAACTTGTCTTTTGGTCTGCCGGTGGTCGAGGCCATTGCGCGGGCGGCGTCGATCCCGCTCGACGTGCACCTGATGATCGAGCCATACGAGCCCTATATCGACGCCTTCCGGGATGCCGGCGCGCACCGCATCGCGGTCCACGTCGAGGCTGGCCCGCACCCACACAGGGCGCTGCAGGCGATCCGCGACATGGGGCTGGTCGCCGGGCTGGCGCTCAATCCCGGTACGTCGCTGGAAACTGTCACGCCGCTGCTGAATTCGGTGGATCAGGTGGTGCTGATGTCGGTGAACCCCGGCTTCGGGGGCCAGCGTTTTATTCCCGAAACGCTGGAGCGTGTCGCCCAGCTGCGGTCGATGATCGGCGACCGGCCGATCGATATCGAGATTGATGGTGGTGTGGGTGAGGGCAATGCCCGCGATCTGATCAATGCCGGGGCAACGATCCTTGTCGCCGGAACCAGCGTGTTCAAGGCCGAGGACTACGGCACGGCGATCGCGGCGCTGCGCGACTGAGGCCGTCTCTGCCTGTCGGTTCAGTTGCTGATCTTCTTGCTCGGAGAGAAACGCCGGCGGTGCTCTGTTTATGGGGGTGAGACTGGCACCGCCGACGCTCTGCTGTGCTCGAAGCCCGTGGCAGCTGGGTTCGAGTTCCTTTGTGCAGTTGGACCTCAGGACGGTCGGGGAGGGGTAGGCCGACGTCTGATCGTGCTCGCCAATGCACCAGGCGTCATGCAACTTGACTCAGTTCAACAAACCTTAAAGTCGCATAACGTCTACTAAATTATGCAGTTGCGATACAAAATCAAGTGAAAAAACACCTTTGGGTTTGGTGAAATAAGGAAAATCTCGTTTTTGGGGGTATTCCGGGCAGATTTTGGCCTGCTGGGGCCGCTTTAAAGTCCCGAACCAGCGGTCTGGAACGACTTTTGCGTGTAATGACTCGATAGATTATGAGCCTTATGCGCCCAATTGCGGTAAGCTGGGCTGGTTTTTGAACACAGGATCTTCAGCGCATGCGGATTTTTCAGCGTCTGACCCAAACTGATGGCCCTCGCCGCCCTTCGTCCCTCGCCGTTCTCGCCGCTGCGCCTCTGATGGCGCTGGGGCTGGCGTTGGGGGTCACGGCGCCTGCGCAGGATGCGCAGGTGATCAACGTGAGCATGGAGAGCCGCGCGGCCGAGAGCGCGCTGACTGGCTGCAGTGGGCAGAGCAATCGCCTGCTGCGCTTCGTCGGTGGCTCCTACGTCACCAAGCACGACGTCTGCCGCGTTGGTGAAGCGCTGGCGGTGGAGCAGGCCCGGCTGGGCGCGATGGCGCTGGCTAATCGCGCGCTCGAGGCCGAGCGCGATGCCGCCGCGACCCGCGCCGATGCCCTGCAGGCCGAGGTCAGAGCGCTGGGCCAGTGCCGCGCCGATGAACTTCAGGCCGAGCTGGATCAGCGCGAGGCCGAGACCAACACCCTGCTCGCCATGCAGGAGAGCCTGACCACGCAAATCGCCGGGCTGGATCAGCGTGTCGAAGCCTGTCAGGCCGGGGTGGAGGGGCAAGCCAGCACCGAAGCCGACCTGCGCGATCAAATCGCAGCGCTGCAGGCGGAACTGGTTGCGCGCGATGCCACCATCGCCCGGCTTGAGCAGGAAGCCGCCGCCGCGTCGGCTGCTGAGGGTCATGATGATTCGCGCGGCACTGCGCTGCTGGCCATGGCTGAAAAGTGGGCGGCCGACCTCGAGCGCACGACGACGGCGCTGAACGCGGCGCTGTCGCGCAAGGCAGCGCTGGAGGGCGAGGCCCGGCAGGCAGAGGCTGCACGGGCCGCGCTGCAGACTGATCTCGCCGCCGCCGAGGCTGCGGCGCGTCAGGCCAGCGACGACAGCACGGCTGAGATTGCCCGGTTGCAGAGCCTGCTTGATCAGGCGCTGTCGCAGGCAGAAGCCGCACAGACCGACTTCGCTGCCGTGGGTGAGATGGCCGGTGATCTGGCCGCCGCACAGGCAGAAATCGAGCGCCTTGAAGGGGTGATTGAGGCAGATGCTGGTGCTGGTACGTCGATGCCGTCGACGGCTGCAGCCGACGCGCTCAACGATGGCCTTCAGGCCTGGTCTGCCGTCGCCAGTCAGGCGCGGCCGGAGGTCGAGGGTCTGGCCCTGCCCGGGGACAGCCTCGTGCTCTCGGGCTCTGAATCGATTTTCCTGACCGGCAGTGCCGAGATCAGCGAAACCGGGCAGGGGCTGCTCGACGAACTGGCCGCCGAAATCCTGTCGATCATGGCAACGCTGCCCGCTGACGCCGATTGGCGGCTGGAGGTGCAGGGCCACGCCGATATCCGACCTACGGGCGCGCGCTGGCCGTCAAACTGGGAGTTGTCGGCCTATCGGGCGTCGGCAGCCGTGCGGGCGCTGGCTGAAGCCGGCGTGCCGGTGGAAAGGCTGGCCGCTGTCGGGCTGGGCGAGTATCACCCGCTGGTCGATGAAGCCACGCAGGCAGCCTACGCCATGAACCGGCGGCTGGAGCTACGGTTCCGCTAGGCGGCTTAGGCTTAGGCTTAGGCTGGCTGAGGCTGAGGCTGAGGCTTCGACGCCGGGGACGGGAAACAGGAAACGGGGTTCGGGATCATGAACGCACGACGTATTATCGCTCTGGTATTGGGGGTGGCAGCGGCCCTGAGCCTGCTCGCCAAGTTTGGGCTGCTGCGCGCGGTCGGGCTGGACGATTTTCCGTTCTGGCTGATCTGGCCGCTGACCATCGCCGGTCTGGCCGGGGCGCTGATGCTGTGGTTCACCCCGACGGGGCAGGGCAGTGGCAACAGCGCAGCGGTACCCGATGACGACACCGCACAGGCGCTGGCGACCCGGGATGCCCGGATCGCCTCGCTCGAAGTCGAGCTGGCGCAGGTGAAAATGGCGGCGCAGGACCAGGACTGACCGCCCCGGCTGCGCGCGCGGCAGGGTGCGGCTAGGGCTTGATCACCACTTTGCCGACCGACTGGCGGTTGGCGAGGGCTTCGAGGCCCTTGGTCGCCTCATCCAGCGAATAGACCGCCGAGACGTGGGGCCGCAGCTGCCCTTCCTTGAGCCACTGGGTCAGCTGCACCAGTGATTTCATCAGCACGCTGGGATTGTTGCGGGCGTAGCTGCCCCAGTAGACCCCGACCACCGAGATGTTCTTGACCAGCAGCAGGTTGGCCGGCACCTGCGGGATCTCACCCGAGGCAAAGCCAAGGGTGAGCAGCCGGCCTTCGAATTTCATACAGCGGAGCATGGTGTTGAAGGCATCGCCGCCAACCACGTCGTAGCCGACGTCAGCCCCGCCCAGCGCCTTGACCTTATCCCGCAGTTCGGGGTCAGCCACGTCGAAGACGTGATCCGCGCCGCGCTCGGCAACCAGCGCGCGCTTTTCTTCGGTGCTGGCCAGACCGATCACGGTGGCGCCCATCATTTTGCCGATTTCCAGCGCGGTCAGGCCAACCCCGCCTGACGCGCCATTGATGATCAGGGTTTCCCCTGCCTTGAGCTGCGCGCGGGTTTCCAGCGCCACGTGCGATGTGCCGTAGGCGACGGTGAAGGCGGCGGCGTCGGTGAAGTCGATCCCGTCGGGCAGGGGGATCAGCGTGTCTGCAGCAGCCAGCGCGATTTCGGCAAAGCCGCCCACGGAGGTCAGGGCCATGACCCGCTGGCCCAGTGCGATACCCTTCACGCCCTCACCCAGTGCGATAACCTCGCCCGCGACCTCGGAGCCGGGGACGAAGGGCAGCTCGGGCCGCTCCTGATACTTGCCCTGAACGATCAGTGTGTCGGCGAAATTGACCCCGCAGGCGTGGACCCGGACCGCGACCTGGCGCTTGCCCGGCACGGGGTCGGGGNTNTCCTGCACCCGGTGAGAATTGACGGGGCCGAGGGTTTCGCAGACNAGAGCGCGCATGATGGGAAGTCCCTTTTTTCCTGTCTTACTGTCTTTCTGATCCGGCCGTTCCGGATCACTTGAAGCCATACTGGCAGGCCATGGTCACCCGCCGCAAGTCGTCCCGGATCTGAAGNGGCGGAGATGCTGGGAAGGCGTAGTTCTCCGGCGTGCCGGGGCAGTTCTTGTGCGCGTGCCAGAGCACGCTGTCGTCTGAAATCACCGAGGGGTCGTAGACGGCGAGAAAAGTCGGCCCGTCTAGCTCGAATACCATCACCGGTGCCTCGCGGGTCAGCGTGCCGGGGGCGGGCAGTTCGTCGAGGGTTGGTCCGGGGGCCAGTTCGGTGGCNTCACAGCCCGATAGCCAGAACAGCGCGCCGACCAGCGCACTCGCCGTGATCAGGCTTTTTGGGATCAAGCCCGGCGCCACGTCGTCCCGCCTGCCCCGTCTTCGAGCACGATCCCGGCCTCGGTCAGCTGGTCCCGGATCGCGTCAGCGCGGCCGAAGTCGCGGGCCTTCTTTGCCTCAGCCCGTTCCGCGATCAGCGCGTCGATGTCGTCGGCGCTCAGCCCTGCATCTCCGTCCGCCCCTGCGCCTTCACCGGCGCCACCGCGGAACCACTGGTCCGGCGTAAGCTGGAGCAGGCCGAGGAATTGCGCGGCAGCGGCGAGCTGGTCGGGCTTTCCGCGTAGGGTGTCGATTTCGGCCATGGCCTGCGGGGTGTTGAGGTCGTCGCGGATGGCATTCAGGACCGCTTCGGGCACCTTGTCTGCCGGTGTCACTCCGTCCCACGCGCGGTACCAGCCATCGAGCCGGTTCTTGGCTTCGGTCAGCTTAGCCTGCGTGAAGTCCAGAGGCGCACGATAGTGCCCCGAAAGCAGCGACAGCCGCAGGGTCTCGCCCCGGTGGCCCTGCCCCAGCAGATCGCGCACGGTGAAAAAGTTGCCCAGTGACTTGGACATTTTCTGCCCTTCGACCATCAGCATGCCGTTGTGCAGCCAGGTGCGGGCCATGTGCGCGGTTTCATTGGCGCAGCGGCTCTGGGCGATTTCGTTTTCGTGGTGGGGGAAGATCAGGTCGTTGCCGCCGGCGTGGATGTCGAAGACCTCGCCCAGAATGGCCTTGGACATGGCCGAACATTCGATGTGCCAGCCCGGGCGGCCCCGGCCCCAGGGGCTGTCAAAGGTGGCGTGGTCCGGCTCNTCGGGCTTCTGCGGTTTCCACAGCACGAAGTCCGAAGGATCGCGCTTGGCCGAGCTGACCTCGACCCGCGCACCGGCGATAATATCGTCCTGACTGCGGCGGGAGAGCTGGCCGTAGTCCGGCATGGAGGGCACGTGGAACAGCACGTTGCCATCGTCGGCGCAGTAGGCGTGGCCCTTTTCGATCAGGGTCTGGATCATGACGATCATCTCGCCGATGAATTCNGTGGCGCGCGGCTGGTTGGTCACCGGCAGCACGCACAGCGCCTCCAGATCATCCAGATAGTCCTGCGTCGAACCGGCGGTCAGGTCGGCGATGGAAACGCCGGTCTCCAGCGCGCGGGCGATGATCTTGTCATCGACGTCGGTGATGTTGCGGACAAAGGCGACATTCGCGCCGCCGAAATCGTGGCGCAGCAGCCGGTGCAGCATGTCGAAGTTGACCGCCGAGCGGGCATTGCCCAGATGCGCAAGGTCGTAGACCGTGGGGCCGCAGAGGTAGACGCCGACCCGGCCCGGGACCATGGGCTCGAAGGGTTCAAGCTGCCGGGTCAGGGTATTGGTCAGGCGGATGGCGCTGCTCATGCGGCCTCACCCCGGAGCCGCGCAAGGATCTTGTCGCGGTCGAGTAGGGGCAGCAGCACCGCCATCTCCGGCCCGCGTTCCTGCCCGGTCAGCGCCTGACGCAGCGGCATGNNCAGGCCCCGGCCCTTGGCACCGGTTTCGGCTTTGACTGCGTCCGTCCAGGCCGACCAGCTGTCACCGTCCAGCGCGCCGTCGGGCAGCAAACCGGCAGCGGTGGCGACGAAGGCCGCATCCTCGATCACAGGCGTTACCGGGCCTTCGATCAGCCGNAGCCAGTCTGCGACGTCGCCCAGGCGCTCCAGATTGGGCTGGATGACGGCCCAGCGGACTTCGTTCAGGCCTTCGAAGCGGCCTTCCACGGCGGCGTAGGGCAGCTGGCGCACGATCTTGCCGTTGAGCGGGACCAGCTCGTCGGGGTCCATGCGCGGGCTCGAGCGGCCGAAGCGACCAATATCGAAGCTTCCGGCCAGTTCGGTGATGGCGGACACAGGTTGCGGGCCATCGGGGGTGCCCAGTCGGCTGAGGAAGGTCACGATCGTCAGTGGCTCCAGTCCGCCGTCTTCGCGCAGATCGCGGATCGACAGCGCGCCGTTGGACTTGGACAGCTTGGAGCCGTCCGCGCCGGTCACCAGCGGCATGTGGGCAAAGCGCGGCAGGCTGAAGTCACTCAGCCCCTTCATCGCCGCCAGNGCTTCGAACAGCTGGATCTGGGTCGCGGTGTTGGAAGTATGATCCTCGCCGCGGATGATGTCGGTCATGCCCAGGTCGATATCATCGAGCACCGAACACAGGGTGTAGAGGTAGGAGCCATCGCCCCGGATCAGCACCGGGTCGGACAGGTTTTCCGCCTCGAAGCTGGTATCGCCGCGCGCCAGATCATCCCAGCGGATTTCGCCGGGGGTGAGGGCAAAGCGCCAGTGTGGCGAGCGGCCTTCGGCCTTGAACGCGGCTTCATCGGCCTCCGACAGCGGGTAGGTCGCACGGTTGTAGATGAAGGGCTTGCCCTGGATCGAAGCGGTCTTGCGCATCAGCTCCAGCTCGGCGCCGGTTTCGTAGCAGGGATAGAGCCGACCGGCTGCAATCAGCCCGTCGCGCGCCGCGTCATAGGCCTCGAAGCGCTCGGACTGCTTGGCGTAGTCGTCCCAGTCCAGCCCGAGCCAGCGCAGGTCTTCTTCGATGCCCGCGCGGAATTCATCCGTGCTGCGTTCGAGGTCGGTGTCGTCGATCCGGAGCAGAAAGTCGCCCCCGGCCTGCTTGGCGTGCATCCAGTTGATCACGGCGGTGCGGATGTTGCCCAGATGCAGCCAACCGGTGGGNGAGGGGGCAAAGCGAACGCGAAGGGTCACAGGCGCGGTTCCTAGATATCCGCCGGCAGGCGGTAGCGATTGGTCACAGGGTAGTTGCGGTCGCCGATCAGAGCGCGCTGGCTCAGGCGCAGCACCATCGGCGCGGCCCGGCGCTTGAATTCGGAGCGCGCCATGCGTTTCCACAGGTCGATGCAGGCATCAACCCGGTAGCCNTCGTCTTCGAGCGCGTCGACGCACAACTCGTCCTCGATCAGCGCCTGCAGCTGGCGGTCGGTTTCGGTGTTCCCCACCGGCGGTGCGTCTTCGCCCATGGCTTCCGCGAGCGAGGACAGGTCCGAGCTGTACACGTCGCCAAAGGGCGCCAGACGCGGACCGTCGAGACCGTGGCGNTTTTCGAATTCACCCAGCGCCAGTTCGGTCTTGGTCCAGGGCAGCAGGGTCAGGGTATTGCCCGCTTTCCAGTCGGTCTCGGTGGGCACGAGCTGGCGCAGCATGTCGATCGCCGGGTGGGCGACGTCGGCGACNTCTACGGCCAGTTTGTTCTTGGCGGCGAAGTCATAGACGCCCAGCGCGATGATCTTGGCAGAGGCCGCCCAGCCGGTTTCCGGCTCGTCCTTGGGTGCTGAGACACAGCGCCAGCTGCCCTCAACCTTCATCCAGCGGGTGGCAAAGTTACCGGTCTCGGCCAGCGGGAAGCTGCCCGCCATGTCCCCGCCGGGGTTGATGCAGAATCCGCCACCGTCAAAGACCATGCCGTCCTGCCCACCGACGAGGTTGGTGTAGATCAGCGGAAAGCCGTGGACCTGGCTCAACCGGCTCATGGCCGCGTAGCGCTGATCCATGATATCGGCGGTGAANCCCGAGCCATTGAGCGCAATCATCAGGTCGGCGCCGGTTTCCTCCAGCGTTTCCGGCCCGTCTTCGCGCCAGGCATCGTCGCAGATTTGCAGGCCAATCTTGGCACCGCGGAACAGGATCGGTCCCTGCAGCGGTCCNGGCTCGAACCAGCGGGCTTCGTCGAAGGGGCCGAAGGTTGGCAGCGAGCGCTTGTAGCGTTGGCCGGCGATGGCGCCGCCCTCGGCAAGAATGGCGGCATTGAAGACCTGCCCCTTNATCCGTCGGTGCGGCGCCTGATACGCGTAGAACGGGACTTCAGCCGCGGGGTCCTGAACGATGGTGCCGAACAGGATCCCGGGTGCGCCCTCGGCCTTTGTCAGAGCAATCAGCTCGGCATTGGCCCGNGCACAGTCCTGAATGAACTGTTCATGCAGGGCGAGATCACCGACGGGGTAGCCGGTGACCGACCCTTCGGCAAAGACAACGAGATCGGCGCCGTCTGCCGCTTCTTCGTAGGCCTGCTTGTGAAGTTCGAGGTTGCGCAGAATATCCCCGGCAATCGGGTTGATCTGCGCCACCACTATTCGGAGTTGGTCCATTCAGACACTCTCAACGGCTGTGGCTCCGGTCGGGCGTGGACCGGGGTGCATTCACGCGGCGAATGGCGAGTTTTGTAGCGACAAAACAGAGTGCTGCAAAGTCATGGTTGCCCTGTGAAACTGCCGCTACACGTCCGGGTAAAGGGGTCGGTAGCGACTGATTCACGCGTGGATTCAGGGGTTTGATCAGTCTTCGAACTTGAGCAGCAGATCCTTGGCGTCGACCTGGTCGCCCGACTTAACAAAAACTTCGGATACCCGGCCGTCGCGGTCGGCATAGACGCTGGTCTCCATCTTCATGGCTTCCAACGACAGCAGGACGTCGCCCTTCTTCACTTCATCACCGACGGTGACGTTGACGGTCACGATTGCGCCGGGCATGGGCGCGGCAACCTCTCCGGGGGCGCCGGTGGCCACTGGGCGGGCGGTGATGTCGGCGGCGGCGTTCTTGTCCTGAATGACGACGTTTCGCGGCTGTCCGTTGAGCTCGAAGAACACCGTGCGTCGCCCCTTGGGATCGGGGTCAGACACGGCGAGCAGGCGGATGATCAGCCGCTTACCGGCGTCGATTTCGACCGACAGCTCCTCGCCGACCTCGGGGCCGTAGAAGAACACCGGCGTGGGCAGCAGCGNGGTATCGCCGAAGTCGCGGCGGTGGCTGGCAAAATCGAGAAAGACCTTGGGGTAAAGTACGTAGGCGGCGATGTCCTGGTCGCTGACGCTCTCGGGCTTNCGGCCGAAAGTTTCAGCCAGCTCCGCTCGCACAGCAGCTAAGTCGACCGGCGGCAGCGAAGCGCCCGGCCGCTCGGACAGTGGTGCTTCACCGCGCAGGACCTTGGTCTGCAGCGCCTGCGGGAAGCCGCCGGTGGGCTGGCCCAGATCACCGCGGAAGAAGGAAACCACGGAATCGGGGAAGGCGACCTCCTTATCCGGGTTGGTCACGTCCTCGGGGCTGAGGTTGTGAGAGACCATGAACAGCGCCATATCGCCAACNACCTTCGAGGACGGCGTCACCTTGACGATGTTGCCGAACAGGCGATTGACGTCGGCGTAGCGCTTCACCACCTCGGGCCAGCGGTGCTCGATGCCGAGGCTTCGGGCCTGTTGGCGCAGGTTGGTGTACTGGCCCCCGGGCATGGCGTGCTCGAACACGTCCGAAGAGCCCGCGCGCATGTCGGCTTCGAAGGCCGCATAGTGGCGGCGGGCNCCGTCCCAGTAGTGGGCAATCTTGTGCAGCGTGTCGCGGGGCAGTTCCGGGTCGCGCTCCAGCCCGCGCAGGGCTTCGGCGATGGTCCCGAGGTTGGGCTGCGAGGTCAGACCCGAGAGCGGATCCATGGCGGCATCGATGATGTCGACCCCGGCAGCGCTGGCCGCGAGCACGGTGGCGACCTGTCCGCCAGATGTGTCGTGGGTGTGGAAATGGATCGGCAGGCCGACTTCGCCCTTGAGCGTTTCAACCAGCTGGGCAGCCGCTGCGGGGCGGGCGACCCCGGCCATGTCCTTGATCGCCAGCGTATGCGCGCCGGCGGCCTCGAACTGACGCGCCATGTCGACGTAGTAGGCGAGGGTGTATTTGTCTTCGTNCGGGCTGAGCAGGTCACCGGAGTAGCAGATCGTCGCCTCGCAGATCGCACCGGCGTCGATCACCGCGTCGATCGCCACGCGCATGTTGTCGACCCAGTTGAGGCTGTCGAACACGCGGAAGACGTCGACCCCGCGACCGTTGTCGAAGGCTTTGACGACGAAGTCCTTGACCACGTTGTCCGGGTAGTTGGTGTAGCCCACGGCGTTGGAGCCGCGCAGCAGCATCTGGAACAGGTGGTTGGGGGCGGCGGCCCGCATCTGCTCGAGGCGCTGCCATGGGTCTTCCTTGAGGAAGCGATAGGCGACGTCGAAGGTCGCGCCACCCCAGACTTCGAGGCTGAACAGCCCGCGCAGGCCGTTTTCGTAAGCCGCCATGGGAGCCACGAGGTCAGCCGTCCGCATCCGGGTCGCCAGCAGCGACTGGTGGGCATCGCGGAAGGTTGTGTCGGTCACCAGCAGGCGGTCCTGCGCACCGATCCATTTGACCAGACCAGCCGCGCCATCGCGGTCGAAGACGGTCTTGGCGGTCTCGCGGTGCTCGGTGTCGGCATCGACCAGCGGCAGGCGCTGCAGTGGTGCCCGGGGGACCGCAGGACGGCCTTCCATCTCCGGATTGCCGTTGACCACGGTCTCGCCGAGGAATTTGAGCAGCTTCGAGGCCCGGTCACGCCGGGGCGGGAAGTGGAACAGCTCGGGCGTGTCGTCGATGAAGCGGGTCGTCAGAACCCCGGTGCGGAAATCATCGTGCCGGACCACACGCTGCAAGAAGGGCAGGTTGGTCTTGATGCCNCGGATGCGGAATTCGGCCAGCGCCCGGCTCATCCGGGCAATGCCCTGATCCCGGTCCGGGGCGTGGACGGTGACCTTGGCCAGTAGCGAATCATAGTGCGGGGTCACCACCGCCCCGGCGAAGGCGGTGCCGCCGTCCAGACGCACGCCGAAACCTGCAGGCGAGCGGTAGGCGACGATCTTGCCGTAGTCGGGGACAAAGGCGTTTTCCGGGTCTTCGGTGGTCACGCGGCACTGGATCGCGACCCCACGCGGGCGGCGATCTTCCTCGGCCTCGGGCACCCCGGCTTCGGCCAGCGTCGCCCCGCCGGCGATCAGCAGCTGGGTCTTGACGATATCGACCGACGTGACTTCNTCGGTGACCGTGTGCTCGACCTGAATACGCGGGTTGACCTCGATGAAGTAAAAGGCGCCGTCGCGAACGTCGTAGAGAAATTCAACTGTACCAGCGTTCTGGTAGCCGGCGGTCTCGGCAAGGCGCACGGCGGCCTGGCACATGCCCTGCCGGGTGTCTTCGTCGAGCCACGTGGCCGGGGCCATCTCCACGACCTTCTGATTGCGGCGCTGGACCGAGCAGTCGCGCTCGAACAGATGGGTGACGTTGCCGTGGGTGTCGGCGATGACCTGCACCTCGACGTGCCGGGCGTGCTCGATCAGCTTTTCGAGGTAGACATCATCCTTGCCGAAGGCAGCGGCCGCTTCGCGCTTGGCGATGGCGACTTCTTCGGCGAGCTTGTCGGCGTTGTAGACCCGGCGCATGCCGCGTCCGCCTCCGCCCCAGCTGGCCTTGACCATNACCGGCAGGCCGATTTTCTCGCCGGCTGCATCTGCAGCAGCGTCGCCGTCGGGCAGGGCGTCCGTCGCCGGAACCGTCGGCACGCCGGCGGCCTCTGCCAGCTTGCGCGAAGCGACCTTGTCACCCAGATCGATCAGAGTCTGGGCGCGCGGGCCGACGAATGTGATCCCGGCAGCGCCTGCGGCGGCGGCCAGCTCGGGCGATTCGGAAAGAAAGCCATAGCCGGGGTGGATCGCATCGGCGCCGGAAAGCTGCGCAACGCGGATGATTTCCTCGACCGACAGGTAGGCCGCGATCGGCTCCATCCCCACCCCGATTTCGTAGGCTTCATCGGCTTTGAAGCGGTGCAGGGCAAAGCGGTCTTCGTGGGCGTAAACNGCGACAGTCTGGATGCCGAGTTCTGTTGCGCCACGGAACACACGGATGGCGATTTCAGAGCGGTTGGCNACGAGTAGCTTGCGGATGGGCTGGGGAGAGGGTCGGCTGGGGGCCATGGGGCTGGTCCTCTTAGGCGGTCGTATGTCAGAAGCGACATTAGCGAGGTTTGGTCCCCGCCAACAACGTACGCAAATGAGGATGACCCATGCAGCTTGACCAGACCACAATGGTGCCTGCCAAATTGGTGAAACGCTACAAGCGGTTTCTCAGCGATCACCGGCTGGAAAGCGGAGAGGTGATCACCGCATCCTGTCCTAATACCGGCACGATGCTGGGCCTGACCACACCGGGCAGGGCGACCTGGCTGGTGCACGCGCCCTCGCCAACCCGGAAGTACGATTACCGCTGGGAGCTGATTGAAGACGAGGGCACGTGGGTCGGGATCAACACCGGCCGCCCCAACGCCTTGGTCGAGGAGGCGATCCGGACCGGGGTGATNACCGAACTGGCGGGCTATGCCGACCTGCGCCGGGAGGTGAAATACGGCACCAACAGCCGCATCGACCTGCTGCTCGAAGACCCCGGCNGGCCGCAGGCCTTCGTCGAGGTCAAGAACTGCCACCTGCGCCGCGAAGCGGGGTTGGCTGAATTTCCCGATTCCATCACCACCCGGGGCGCCAAGCACCTCGATGAGCTGGCCGCTCAAGTGGCGCTTGGCCACCGCGCGGTCATGGTCTTTTGCGTGCAGCGGGCTGACTGCGATCACTTCGACGTCGCCGCCGATATCGACCCGGGCTATGCGGTAGCCTTCCAGCGGGCGCGCGCCGCAGGGGTGGAAGCGCTGGCCTACGTGTGCCATGTCTCTGCCGAGACCATCGCCCTGACCCACGCGATCCCGATCAAGGACTGACGCCTGCCCATGCTGCCCACTACACGCCAGCTCTACGACCACCCGGACAGCAGTGGTCCCATTACCCTGCACACCGCCGAGGACTTCGAAGGCATGCACGCCGCCGGCCGGCTGGCATCCGAGTGTCTGGANATGATCACCGAGCACGTGGTTGCCGGGGTCAGCACGGGGGAGCTTGATCGCCGGATTCAGGATTTCGTCGAAGGCCGGGGCGCCNTGTCGGCGACCATCGGCTACCGCGGCTACCAGCATGCTTCCTGTATTTCGCTCAACGAAGTCGTCTGCCACGGCATCCCGTCAGACGACGAACAGCTGGTCGACAAGGANATTCTGAACATCGACGTTACCGTCATCGTCGACGGCTGGCACGGCGATACCTCGCGCATGTACATCGTCGGCGGCTCCTCGCACCCGACCCGGGAAAAGCTGGTGCGGGTGACCTATGAGGCCATGTGGCACGGCATCAACGCGGTCCGGCCGGGGGCGACGCTGGGCGATGTCGGCGCTGCGATCCAGAAGCACGGGGAGAAGGCGGGCTTTTCCATCGTCCGGCAGTTCGTCGGCCACGGGCTGGGCGAGCAGTTCCACATGGCGCCCAACATCTTCCACTTCGGCAAGCCGGGTAAAGGCGTGGAGTTGGTGCCCGGGATGCTGTTCACCATCGAGCCCATGCTCAACGTTGGCACCTACCGCGTCGAGATTGACGAGAGCGACGGCTGGACCGCCCGCACCCGTGACCGCAAGTCATCGGCACAGTTCGAGCACTCGGTCGGGGTTACGGCTGACGGCTTCGAGATTTTCACCACCTCGCCCAGGGGCTTCGAGCAACCGCCCTACCTCTGATTTCGCTGTCACGCACNATTCTTGGGTTGAAAAACANANACGTTATANNANCTATAGNTTGATGANGAATTTTTATAACACCTGCGGCTGATCTATGACCCTGCGCGACGCCAAGGCCCAAGCCTTGGATTCCACCACCGACATCGGCGGCCATCGCCACCGCCTGCGCGACCGCCTGATCCGGGGNGGNCCNGNNGCNNTGGCCGACTANGAGGTGCTGGAAGTNCTGCTNTTNGCCGCGCTGCCACGGGGGGATACCAAGGCACTGGCCAAATCTTTGATCGCAGAATTCGGCAGCCTCGGCGAAGTGCTTTCCGCCCCGCCGGAAATGCTGATGACGGTCAAGGGCGTCGGACAGGCGGCCGTTGCTGCGATTGCGGTCGTGCGCGAGGCGTCGCGGCGGCTAGCAGCGGTGCAGATCGCGGACAAGCCCNTGCTGTCGTCCTNTGATGCCCTGCTCGAATACTGCCGCCTGCACCTTAGTCACAGCCGGGTGGAGGAGTTTCACCTGTTGTTTCTCGANACCAAGAACCGGCTGATCCGNCACGAGCGNCAGGGGGTCGGGACGGTCGATCAGGCCCNGGTTTACGTGCGCGANGTGCTGCGCCGGGCGCTGGNTCTGGGTNCGACNAACGTAATCATGCTGCACAATCACCCCTCGGGTGACCCTGCGCCCTCGCGCGCCGATATCGCNATCACGCAGCAGGTGATCGAAGCCGGACAACCGCTGGGCGTGAAGGTGCATGACCATCTGATCATTGGTCGCTCGGGTCATGTGTCGCTAAAGAGTAAGGGATACATTTAACCGGCTGGAAGGCTGCTCCGCGATGATCCCGCGCTATTCACGACCCGACATGGTTTCTGTCTGGGAACCGGCAAACAAGTTCCGCATCTGGTACCTGATCGAGGCCCATGCGACTCAGGCACAGGCCGACCTCGGTACGGTGCCCCAGCGCGCCGCCGAAGCGGTCTGGAAGGTTCGCGAGCGCATGGAAGCGCGCGATATCGACGTTGCCGCCATCGATGAGATCGAAGCTGAAGTGAAGCACGACGTGATCGCGTTCCTGACCTGGCTGGCGGGCCTCGTCGGCGAGGACAGCCGGTTCGTGCATCAGGGCATGACCTCCTCCGACCTGCTCGACACCACCCTCGCCGTGCAACTCAAGGAAGCGGGGGCCCTCCTGCTCGCCGGTTCCGAGCGCCTGCTCGCCGCGCTGAAGACCCGGGCGCATGAGCTCAAGGACGTGCCGACCATCGGGCGCAGCCACGCCATTCACGCNGAGCCGACGACGTTCGGCCTCAAGCTCGCTGGTCACTACGCGCTGATCCATCGCTGTCACGACCGGCTGGCGCAGGCGATTGACGAGGTTTCTACTTGCGCGATCTCCGGCGCCGTCGGGACCTTTGCCAATATCGACCCGGCGGTCGAGGTCCACGTCGCGGGCGCGCTCGGCCTGCACGTCGAGCCGCACTCGACGCAGGTCATTCCCCGGGACCGGCATGCACACTTCTTCAATGCCTGCGCGCTCATGGCGTCGGCCATCGAGAACCTTGCGGTGGAAATCCGCCACCTGCAGCGCTCGGAAGTCCGGGAGGTCGAGGAGTTCTTTTCCGCCGGTCAGAAGGGCTCGTCGGCCATGCCGCATAAACGCAACCCGGTGCTGACCGAGAACCTGACCGGGCTGGCGCGCTTTGTCCGGGCGCAGGCGCTGCCGGCGATGGAGAACGTCGCGCTCTGGCACGAACGCGATATCTCGCACTCTTCGGTCGAGCGGATGATCGCGCCCGATGTCACCATCACGCTGGACTTTGCCCTGCACCGCCTCGCCGGTGTGATCGAGAAGCTGGTGGTCTACCCCGAGCGGATGATGGCGAACATCGAGGGCATGGGCGGACTGGTGCACTCGCAGCGGATCCTGCTGGCCCTGACCCAGGCGGGGATGAGCCGCGAAGATGCCTACCGCGTGGTGCAGACCAACGCGATGGCGGTCTGGCACGAGGGCGGGCAGTTGCTCGACCGTTTGCTGGCCGACCCGCAAGTGGTCGAGGCGCTGGGGGAAGAGGCGCTGCGCGGGTTCTTCGATCTCGGCTACCACCTCAAGCACGTGGATACGATTTTCGCGCGGGTTTTCGCGCAGGTCGACGGTGGGGACTGAAGCGCAGCGGGACCCAGCGCCCCTCAGGTCTTCGGCCAGTCGGGTACAGCCATGCAGACGCATAAGCGATTTACCGGTTGAGTCTGGGCGGTGGGGGCTTATACCCACCCTTGACTGTCCAAGACCGCCGGTGAGCCCTTGAGGCTCTTAATCATCGCCTGCGCAGACGAGTAAGAACCATGTCGACCAGCCTCTGCGTCCCCGGACGCGTCGTGAGGGTGGTCCGCGTTTTTCTCCGAAACTTGTTGTTCAGTCGTTTTTAACGAACCGGCCTGCCTGCGCGCCTTTTGGTTTGCGGGTTGGCTCAACCCTGAAGAAGGAGGCGTTCCCTTGGATCGTTCTGAAAAGGAAGCCCTCGTCGCCGAAATCAAGTCGGCCTTCGAAGAAAGCGCTATCGTGCTGGTCTCTCGCCAGTCCGGTATGACCGTGTCTGAAGCTCAGGACCTCCGCGCGCGAATGCGTGCAGCGGGTGCGAAGCATCGGGTTGTAAAAAATCGTCTCGTCAAGATCGCCATCGAAGGTGGCGCTTTTGAAGGCATTGGCGATTTGCTCACCGGCCCGACCTCGATTTCGTACGCCGACGACCCCGTNGGTCCNGCCAAGGCGCTGTCCGAATTCGCCAAAGACNTCGACAAGATCGAAGTCCTNGGCGGTGCGATGGACGGCAAGGCCCTGAGCGCCAGCGAAGTTGATGCCCTGGCAAAACTGCCATCGCTCGACCAGCTGCGGGCCCAGATCATTGGTCTCCTGAATGCTCCTGCATCCAAGATCGTGGGCGTGGTGGACGCACCGGCTTCCAAGCTAGCGCGTGTTTTCGCGGCCTACGGCGCAAAAGAAGGCGCCTGACCCGGCGGCTCTTACCCGAATTGAACCNAACTGAACTCAACAATCTCTGATTAGACTGGAAATACGAAAATGGCTGATCTTGATGCTCTCGTAGAAGAACTCGGCAAGCTGACCATTCTGGAAGCCGCTGAACTCGCAAAGAAACTCGAAGAAGAATGGGGCGTTTCCGCTGCTGCTCCTGCTGCTGGCATGATGATGATGCCCGGCGCAGCTGGCGGTGATGCTGGCGGTGCCGCTGCAGAAGAAAAGACCGAATTTGACGTCATCCTGAAGTCCGCTGGCGAAAAGAAGATCAACGTGATCAAGGAAGTCCGCGGCATCACCGGCCTGGGCCTGAAAGAAGCCAAGGACCTGGTCGAAGGCGCGCCAAAGCCTGTGAAGGAAGGCGCATCGAAGGACGAAGCCGAAGAACTCAAGAAGAAGCTGGAAGAAGCTGGCGCAGAAGTCGAACTCACGTAAGACGCGCCACTGTTTCAGTGGATTTGACGAAAAAGAGGGCGTGGTTCCGGTTGGATCCACGCCCTTTTTATTTGCGGTCTGTGGTGGCTGACCGCTAGGGAACCTCATTCCGGTGTCGGGTGCCTCTCAGCCCTGAGTTTGGAGGAACAGAGCTGTAACGGGGCATCAAGTTTGAGACCGCGCAGGGTCTTCACCGGGGGTGTCGCGGCTTAACGGTTCCCTTTGCCTTTGCCTTTTCCCCGGCCTCGGGATGGCAACTCGACACCTGATGCAGCAGCGGCTGCTTCAACAATGTCTCGCTCCGGGCGCTCATAGCCGCTTTCTTCGGCCATTGTCCGAATGCCCGTTTTGACAGTGC